>CANRIO010000035.1 GCA_947630605.1 uncultured Clostridia bacterium | reverse complement strand
GCAAACAAACTGTACTCTTGCTTAAATGCCTTTTCCTTCATTGCCGCCGCCTCCTTTGCTTCGTGTTCGGCGCGCCACCTTTACGCATCCTTCCCTTGATTGCTTTCGCCACCCTGCATCTTTCCGCGTGTTTGATTTCACAAATTCCATCCAAATGGCATCCGAGGCATGGGTTCCTATATAGGAACCCATATACCTCTTCCGCCGCCCCTTCGGGATCAATCCGTTTCATGATTTTGTTCGCCATCTTCTCCCCCTATGCCGCAGCTCGGCTGTGCGCCTTGCCCCATTCGCCCATTTCGTCCATCGGAACTTCGCGTAAGACGCGGAGCCTTGACGTCCGCACCTGATCCTTTGCATCGGGGACGACGACGTCGTGGATATTCGTCTCGATCTCAAGAATCGCCACGTCCTTCCATCTGTTCCCGAAGTTCTGCGCGAACTCGAGCGATGCAAGATGGATGCCCTCAACGGCTACGGCATCGGGATCTCCGTTCGTATCGAACGACATCCATTCGCCGATCACGAACTCCGTTTTCCCATCGAAGTTGCTGATATATCGTCCGTTCCGTTTATGAACTGCTTTGTAGTAGCGCGCCATAACTTGGTCGCCGTCATATCCCTTGATGGGACGCCTGTTGAACCATCGCTGGTATTTCTCGAGGAACCCCTTCATCTCATCCGTCAAAGCCGCGTTTCCATATCCGCGGCATTGTACGATGTCGCATCTTTTCATGTCCTTCTTGATTTCGAGGGTGTAGAATGCCTTCTCCGGCTCCTCGATCCTGCGAACAAAAAGGATCACGCTTTCGCCATGTGCTACGCGCTCGCAGTAGCGTCCGACGCAGTGGTTTTGCCGCGCTCCCTCCTCGACGATCTCCCGCGAAGTCTTTGGCATGATGATCCTGAATTTATCGTCGCGCCATTCGACAAGGCGATGCAGCGCGGTGTAAAAGGCTTCGATCATCGCATCATAGACCTGCGTCTTTTGCACCTTCACTTCGTTCGCCGACCACCTGTGCGCCGTCTCAAGATCCTTCGGCGCGCAGATTGCCGTGTCTTTCATGTTCAGTCCGAGCTTGATACAGTCGGGGATGTAATCGTCGATGTAATCTCTGATGAAATCTCCCACCGCGTAAAATGACTGCTGCGTCAGATAGTACCTAAACAGACGCTCCCTTGAGATGAATGTGTAGCTGAAATCTTCGCCGCTGTGACTGTTCAGCCCTTTGATAAATTCCATCGCGATCGGATATTCCGCCTCTTCGATCCTCCATTGTTTGATTTCCTTTCTCGCGACGAGATCATAAATGCCCAGCCCTCTGCACTCCTCAAGCTCATTTATGCTGTCAATGCCGATGTCCTTCAAGTTCTTGATTTTTCGTATACGACTCTTCTTCTCGTCTCTCCCCCAGCTCTTATCGGTGCAATACTCGCGAAGCAAGCCAACGAGTCCGAGCTTTGAAATCATCTCGAGCTTTGGCTCGTATGCGTATTCGTAAAGATAATCGAACGGATTCACGTCGACAAGTTGCAAAGCCTCCTCGATCGCCGAGTAGGCATATCTGCTTCCGCAAAATAGCTCTTTAAGGTTCATCGGATATGTGATCGGCTCAAGCTGACAAATTCTCCAGCCTGTCCATCCCATCCCGTGTACTCTTCCTGCTCCCGCGATCCAGCTTCCTTCCTTCATGCTGTTCTCGTGAAATCTTGAATAATCTGCGTTGCTCGCGCTCGAGAAAAGAACGTCACGTTCCTCCTCGTCAAACGAATAATGCACCGAGATTTTTTCGTTTTTGAAATCGATGTACTTTCTCGCGATGAAAAGCCTCTGGACCCATCCCTCCGTGACTCTTTCAATATAGGCGCATGCTTTCCAAAACCCACACCCATATGGGCTTCTCGTCCCGCTTTTCAAGACAACTGTCTTTGAGCAATGCGGGCATTCGATCGTCCTCCCGCTCCTCGCGTGTGAAAGCTCCACACGCTCGCCGCATGCGCTGCAATATGCCCTATACTTCCCGCGTCCTTCTTTGATGTAGAACATTGCATTCGGGAGCATCCCTTTTGCCCATTGCTGAACGCTATATGGCAGCTCTTTATATATCGCGTTGGCAATCCTCTGCGCCCCGCGTTGCTTACGTTTTTCTTCCTTGCCCCTCTTGCCGACCTCGTCGGCGAGCATCATCCTTTCCGCGGCACTCATCGATAGCGTAGAATACATGCACATGTTCGGCTACCTCCTCAAAGGAAATCTTCAAGGCTGATCGCCCCTTGGAGAGGCGCGCTCCCCGTTCCATCGCCTTGGGTTATGCCGAGATACTCGCTCACGATGGCGATCGCCTCGTTGTGCCCGATGAGGATGCCCACCGGCTTCACATCCTTTGCCATCAGTCTTTCCGCGGAGATTCCTTTTGTCTCCTTTTCAAAGCTCTTTTGGGCTGCCTTCTCGATCTCTTTGAAGCAGTCCTCGGCGTTCTTTGACGGATCCACCTCGCACCCCGGATGCTGACTGATGACATACTCCATCACTTCCACGATCGGCTCATGCTCTTTCCTGTTCTTGTCTGTTTCAAGATCTTCCCGCATCATGCGGATGAATGCTGTTCCGTTCATGCCCATTCCTCCCGCCATTTTTCGAGAAGCGCGGAAAGCGCATTTCTGCACTTAATTGCAGTTTCGTCATCCATTTTGTGGATGGACGTTGTAAGTTCATTTCCGATTCTCTGGATCTCGTCAAACTTGATCTTGAATGTGATGACATCGCTCGAAGAGATCACACGGCGTTGTGCCCTCGCGTCTTCGAGCTGCGCGGTCTTTTCCTTCAGCTCCTTCTCGAGCTTTTCCCGCTTTTCGATCTCCGCCGCCAGTGCTTCCTTGTCTGCACTCGGCGCGCTCTCCGCCTCCGAGAGCTTGTTCTTCAAATTTTCGACTTCTCCTGAGAGGATCTTTTCCGTCGCTTTTGTATCGCGGAGCTTTTTCTTCTCCTCGTCATATGCCTTTTGAATTGCCGCACGGGCGTTTTCGCTTTCGGCAAGCTCGGCCTTCTTATCGGCAAGTTCCCCTTCGATAAGTGAGAGCTGTTTGTGTGCCTCGTCACGTTCGCGAAGCGCATTCTGTACGGCGGCATTCACTTCCCCCGTACTCGCCGAATCGATGTCGATCTCCTCTCCGATCTCCTCCCGCTCCTTTTCCGTTACTGCGGCAAGAAGGGTGAGCTTTGTCACACCCGCGCCCGCATGTTCCTCGAGATAGGCATCCGTGTATGTCTCGGCGACTTTGATGTAATTTCTCGCCTGCCTGTACTTGATGCCGACCGCTTCTTCGACGTACTCTGCGAAGGTGTCGAATCCGCCCACCGCATAAAGTTTCGTGTCGTTCATGTGCTTGAGCTTCCGAGCGAGTTCGACGAAATAGCGCGCTGCCATCGTCCCGCAGGAGATAATCTGCTTATGTGTTTCGACGAAGTCTCTTTGCTCGATGGTGAGAGCCGCCGCCTGTTCGCTTAACATGAGCTGCTTAAAAGTTTCTTTTTCCATGGTTTCCTCCAAGATAATTTTTTTGCTTTTTTTGGGTTATGATTTCTTCTTTGCTTCCTGCTTCTTACGATGCTCTGCGCGCTTTTCTTTGATGATGGGGCAAGCCCCTCCGTGTCTCTTTTCAAAAACGCACCGCTTTTTCGGGCAGTTCAGACAAACTTTACTTTCATCGAATACGGTGTAGTTATTCATGTGTTCCACCTTCGCTTTTCGTATTTTCGCATCGCCTCTTCTTCGGTAAGGAAAATGCTTATTCCGAACTCACATAGAAGCAACTCCCTGTATTCGCCGGAATCGCTCACGCCTATGAACATGACCCCGTGCTTCCCGAATATGATTTGCGTTATTTTTAATGCGATAGAGCCACCGCCGTAATAAATGGAATAGACATGATCGTCTATCCAAACGGGCAATAAACGATTTCCGATCTTTTCCACCATGTCTTCGTGTTCTGCAAGGCGATCAACGACGTCGCCGTAAATCATATCCTTGCCCTCGGGTTGAATGTTGTCGAGATATACGCCGTAGAAGCCCGCTTCCGCGACCCACCGTCCCTTCTCATCTTTCTTTGTCAGTCTCTTGTAGCTGTTCATGATTTTCTCCAAGAATTTATTTGCGGCGGATCATTCTGCGCGGTCGCCGGGGTGTAGCGTTTTTTCAATGATGATTTTTTCATGGCAAAATGCGCCTGCGTTCCCGCTGAGAAGCATTCCCGTTTTTTCCATGGCATCCTGAGTGTAAGCGAATGCGTAGCTCTCGCCCTTATGATAGATACGGAATGCCGCCTCTGCCGCATCCCAATCTTCCGCAACGATGAGCGTCCACCCTCCACAAAACGGATATTCCGGAGCCGTGCCGTATGTAAAGTAGAAGTTGTCGCCCTTCTTTGTCTCCCCTGATGATGTGGCAATTCTTGAATTTTTGAAGAGCATCCGCGCGTGCATTTCTTCCAATTCCCGCTTGGCGCGCACCTCGGCGTGCATCCAAAGCACCACGACCACGACAAGGATCACCACCAAGATCGCGATCATGACCGTTGAAACCGTCAACATCGTTTTTGCTGTACTGAGATTTGTCATTTCCTTTTTTCCTCCCTAAAAGATTTTTCGCTTTGTTCAAGGTTCGCCGCGGCATATGCCGCCCTTGCCATTTCGGAGAGTTCCGCCGCCCGTGCCGCCGCCTCCCCAAGGTCGATCGCGTCTCCGTCTGCGCCCGCCTCTGTCTCCTCTTCGAGGTCTTCTTCGGCGTCATCTTCGTTGTCATCTTCGTTGTCGTCTTCGTGGTGCTCCCGATTCTCCGTCGCCCTGATGTCTTCGAGTACTTCCGCGCCATGCACCCGCCCCTCGCGCGTCCAGTCGAGATATTCGACGAGGACCTTGGGGTTTGCGATGCCCATGATGCGCGGAACCCCATCGCAGGAATCGATCTCCCCGCCGATCTGCTCAATCCATCCGAGTTCCCGCAGATCCTTCCGCGCCAAGCTCATCGCTTCGCAAAATTCATTGAGAAAGATGCGATTTGCCTCTTTTGATAAGGATTTGAGCTTGCTGAAAATCGCATCGGCGATCTTGAATTTTCCCTCCGTGACGATCCTCATGTTCGCGAAGAACTCGAATGTCGTATGCGGGACGATGCGTTCGCCCGTCGCCGCATCGATCATTCCATCGCTCGCGTCGGTTTTGTGGAACATGTCGAGCTGCTCCGCGTCTTTATAGAACGATATGCGGAGCGGGTATCCCTCCGCATTCACTTCTGCGCGAAGGTTTGTCTCATCGCCGACATATTTCATCAGCTTTGCAATTTGCAATTTGAAGCCTTCAAACATGGTTTTCTCCTTCTTTGATAGATTTTTTACGCTTCAGAGCTATGTACTTTCTCGCTCTCTTCTTTTGCCTTTTTCTCCTGCTTCCATCGTTCAAAGTCTCGCTGAACATTCGGATCCTCGAATGCCTTCGCTACGATGCTCAAAAGCGGCCTTGCAAGTTTCTGTCGTTCAAACTGCGGGACTTTCTCGGGATCAATCTGAATCCCCGCCATCTCCTCACCTCCGCATTATGCCGTCGCGAAGAGTTCTTCAATCGACAAGTCGGATTCGATCGCTTGCCGAATCTTGATCGCCTCCGGGAGCGTGATCTTGCATCTCCCCGAGAGCTTGTTCGACAATGTCTGCGGGGCAATTCCGAGACGCTTTGCGAGCATACTCTTGCTTATCCCTCTTCTGACAAGCTCGACTTCAAGATTTTTATACATTTCGTCCCTCCTTCTTTTGTTCACCAATTTTGGTGAATTTGACTTCATTATACACCAATTTTGGTGAATGTCAATTGTTTTGACCCAATTTTGGTGAAAAAATTTCTATTTTTTTATATTTCTTCTTGATTTTGGTGAATAATTGTGTTAATATTGATTTCGGAGCAAATACAATGAAAAATGAAACTGTTGAAACTCAATTAAAGAATTTTATATTATCGAGATATAAAAGTATCCATGATTTTTCATCATCTATAGGGCTTCCGTACTCAACGGTCGACAATATGTTGAAGCGCGGCGTGAATAATGTCAATATTTCGACAATTATAAAGGTCTGCCGCTCCCTCGGCATCACGGTTGACGGGCTTTCTCGTGGTGAAATCGTCGCTGTTCCTGATAAATCTGACGATGCGGGCGTCTCGTCTCTTTCCAAAAAGGAGATCGCCCTCATCCTCGCGTATCGAAATAACCCCGCCATGCAGGACGCCGTCGATAAACTTCTCGGAATAGAATAAAAAACGCCCCTTTCGGGACGAAGGAGAACATATGAATGCTAAAAAAGCGTCTACCTTCCTTTTTGCACTTTCAGCCATTTTTGGCATAGCCGGCATCGCTTTGTTTTTTGTGGAAGTGATTGCCGCCGCCCTCGCGCTTGTCGCCGCCGCGATCCTGCTTTTCACGGGATTTTACTATCTGCGTTTTGCAAAGGCAAAGGAATTGATGGCGCAGCAGGAAGCGGAAGCCCGCGCTGCGGAGCTTCGTGCAAAAGAAGAGGCGGAATATTTCGCCCCTGTCGTCGCCGATTATGAAGGTCGCGAATTGCACGCGCTCCCCGATGATTTTGTCGTCATCGACCTTGAAACGACGGGGTTCAATGAAAACAACGATGAGATCGTCGAGCTTGGGGCTATTAAAGTTCGGGACGGCAAAATCGTTGACCGCTATTCCCAGCTCGTCAAGCCTCGGCATCCGATCCCTGCCGCTGCATCTGCGGTGAACGGGATAAGGGACGACATGCTCGCGGATGCTCCCGCCCTTCCCGATGCGATCTCCCCTTTCGTCGACTTCATAGGCGATAATATCCTCGTCGGGCAGAACATTCTTTTTGATATCAAATTTACATACGTTGCGGCATACCGCCATCTGCATCAAAAGGTCCTGCGCAATGATTATGTGGATATACTTTCCTTGAGCCGCCGCCTCTTCCCCGGGCTTCCAAACTATAAGCTCGGAACGCTCGCGGAGCATTTCGGCATCGCGGTAGATGAGGCTCATCGTGCTGACGCCGATTGCCTCACCGAGCTGCGCTGCTATCAATACATTCAAAATTTTGTGACGGAAAATCAAATTGATCTCGAAAAACTCTTTGGGAAAAAGCGTACTCCCGCCGCCTCCGCCATCGAGGCAGAAGCTGCCGTCTCCGCTTCCGATAATAAAATCTCCGAATAACCGAGGATATATTATGAAAGCTGTAATTTATGCGCGATTTTCATCGCACGCGCAAAAGGACGCCTCAATCGAACAGCAGCTTGCGGATTGTCGTGATTTTGCACGCCGAAATGAGATCACCATCGTCGGCGAGTACTGCGATCACGCCCTCACGGGCACGACTGATAAACGCCCTGAATTTTTGCGCATGATTCGCGATGCCGCCAAGGAAAGATGGTCTATCGTCCTTATTTGGAAAACGGATCGCTTTGCCCGTAATCGATACGACTCAGCCATGTATAAGGCAAAGCTCAAAAAGCACCATGTCCGCGTCATCTCCGCCAAAGAAGCGATCCCCGATGGACCCGAAGGAATCCTCCTCGAGTCCATCCTTGAAGGCTCTGCCGAATATTATTCCGCAAACCTCGCGCAAAATGTCTCGCGCGGGATGCGCGACAATGCACTAAAATGCAAAGCGAACGGCTCGATCGCGACCGGATATGTTAAGGGCCCCGATGGAAGATATCAGATCGATCCCGACATGGCAAGCGTTATACGCGAAATTTTTGAAGCGTATGCCGCAGGCTCCAGCATCACATCCATCACAGAGTCGCTGAATGCGCGCGGGTTAAGGACGTCTCGCGGGACGCCATGGAATAAAAATAGCCTGCATCGCATTTTGTGCAATGAAAATTATATCGGCGTCTACCATTGGGGAGACACTCGCATCGAGGGAGGCGTTCCCGCTATCGTCTCGCGTGATGTCTTTGAGGCGGCACAGACACATCGAAGACGTATGGCATGGGCTCCTTCCGCCTCCCGTGCCGATGTCGACTATCTGCTTACGGGAAAAATTTTCTGCGGGTTATGCAAAAAGCAAATGATTGGATATAGCGGAACAGGGAAAACTGGAAAAAAATATAATTATTACCGATGCGTCGGACATCGCGAAAATCTCTGCAGGAAAAAGGCGATTGGGAAAGATTTTATTGAAAAGAAAATCGTTTCCGACACCAAAATGTATTGCCTCAGCGATCCCATGATAAAGGTGATTGTCGATGCTGCGATCGAATTACAAGAAAAGGAACAAAAAAATGACGATGTTCTCGTCACCTATCAAAATGAACTCAACTCTGTAAATAAGAGCATCCGAAATATCATGAATGCCATCGAGCAGGGGATCATCACGCCCTCGACGAAGGAACGCCTCATCGAGCTTGAAGCGAGGAAGGAAGAACTCGAATATGCGATCGCCGATGAAAAAATCGAGAAGCCCATCCTCACCCGCGATCAACTCACCTATTGGCTCGAACGGTTTCGCGATGGCGATCCCGATGATCCCGAATATCGAGCGACCTTCATCGATGTCTTCGTCTCCGCCGTGTATATCTATGATGATGGGTATCGCATCGCCTGCAACTTCAATAAGGATGATGATGGCATGGTACTCTTTTTATTTATAGATGATATAGAGGCGCAGACTGAACACCTGAAAGAAGTGTTAGTCTACGCCCCCAGTGGTGGACCTGCGGAGAGTCGAACTCCGGTCTTACAAGGTTCAGACGCGGACACTACACGCTTAGTCCGTGGTCGGTCTCGCCCGGATGCAGTCCACGGACAAACTTGCATTCGGGCATACCTCCGGAATTCATCGCATGGCGGGGGAGGTCCGCCGCCCTGCAACGTTCCCTACTCGATAACGCCCTCTCCGCAGCCGTAGGCCTCTGCGGGAAGACGGGGCTTAAACTTTAAGCCGCAAGTGCAAGGCGGCGGGCCGAAGCTCTGCGCGCGGTTGCACGTCTGCTGGATTTTTCGTCAGCATTTAGAATTTTTTCCGTTTTTACGGAGCCGAGCCTCCGGCGTGCGTCCGACGAGATCCGCTTGCAATCGAATCCGTAACAGGCCCGTTTGCGACACTCGTCCCTCTTATTTTATAATCGCGAATTTCGTTTGTCAACCGCTTCCATGCGCAAAATTTGCAAAATCCCTTGGGAAATTCGGGAAGAATGTTGACATATAGGACTTCTTCGTGCTAAAATGATTGCAAACGGAGGAAAAAACTATGATATGTAAACAATGCGGTAAAGAGATCCCAGACGGCTCGAAGTTCTGCCTCGAATGCGGTGCACCCGTTGAGGCGGAGAGACCCGTCGAAGACGTCGCCGAAGTGGCCGAAGAGGCGCCTTGCGAAGAATGCGCTAAGGAAGTTCCCGTTGCTCCCGAAAAGAAGAAGTGCTGTGCAAAGTCCTTCTGTGCACCCAACCTTCTCGTCGGGCTCATTCTCTCGGGGCTGTCCTTTGTTGCGGGGATCATCCTCTTCTCCATCTGCCTTGCGGCACCCCTTGCCCCCGGCCGCGGGATCGACTTCCTCGTCATCCTGCCCGCCCTCGCCGGGCTTGTCCTCGGCGTCTACAACCTTCACGCTTCTGTCAAGGCGGACAACCAAACGGGGAAGATCATCTCGTTCGTCAGCCTCGCCGTCGCGGCGTTCGTGCTCCTCTTCGCCTTCATCGCCTGCTGCGTTCTGAACGCGAAATTCATCCCTTAAAGAACCCTCATCGGCGGGCCTTCGGGTCCGCTTTTTTCGTGGGAAGAAAAAGTTTTTTTCTCAGAACGATTGACTTCTTTTCGGGTTGCGTGCTATCATATATTAAACATAACCACAAGGAGATCGCAGAGATGTTTTGCAAATTTTGCGGTAAAGAGATCCCCGACAGCTCGAAGTTCTGCCCCGAATGCGGCTCGAAGCTCGACGCCCCGTCTGCCCCCTATCAGGCCCCGTATCAGGCTCCCGCGCCTCAGTATGCGCAGCCGAAGGCGGAACCTTCCACCCTTGCGACCGTGGCCTTTGTCTTCATGATCATCAGCACGGTCGTCTCGGGGTTCTTCCTCATCCCCCTTGCATGGATGCTCCCGATGACGCTCATCTTCAAGAAGAAGATCGACGCGGGGCTTCCCGTCGGAACGGGCTTCAAGGTCTGCATCCTCCTCTTTGTGAGCACGATCGCGGGCATTCTGACGCTCTGCGACGACAAGACGCCGTAAATATTCTGATGAGAAAAGAACGCCCTCGGGCGTTTTTTTGTTAAACTTCTACCACTCCCTTCTGCCGCACAGCACGTCGATGGAGACGCCGAACAGATCCGCGAGCTTCCAAAGATAGGAGAGCGTCGGCTCGATCCTCCCCCGCTCCCATTCGCTCACGCACTGCTGCGTCACGCCCACCGATTTTGCAAGGGCGTCCTGCGAGAGTTTCCTCTCCTTTCGAAGTGTTTTCAGAATTTCGGAAAATTTAATATCCACAAAAAAATCTTACAACTTTAATTGTAAAACTATTGACTTACAAGAAAACTTGTGATAATATAAAATAAAAAATCCCAGTTTTCCCCTTTTGAAGGGGGAAGCCTTGCGGACTGCGTAACTGCAATTCGGCTTAATGAAATACTTGATTGTGAGGTGAATTATGACGATCGTTCCCATGCGCGACTTAAAAGATACGGTTGCGATCGAGCGGAAATGTGCAGAGACGCAGGGCCCCATATTCGTCACAAAGAACGGATATGGGAGATTGGTGGTGATGGATATCGACTACTATGAAAAGACGATGAGCAAGCTCTACGAGGCAAAAGTCTTAAGCGAAGGTCTTTTAGACATCGAGCAGGGCAAGGTCATCGAAGGAACAAAAGTAAAGGAAGATCCGGACAAGAAATATGCATTTTGAGTTTGAATACGTCTTCACAGATTGCAACTTGAATTCACAACTATAAATAAAAAATCAAGACAGGGTGAAAAAACCCTGTCTTTTTTGTTTTAAGGGGGGCTGTAGGGGTCTCCTCCGCCGCGATAGAGTCGTACTTCGCCCATGGCTCGTGCGCCACTATCGTGTCGTCGAGATGAGGGAAAAAGAAACGCGGCGTCGAGATGAGAAGGAAGGGCGCGGGGGTGCGCGCGGGGCAGGATGACGCGGAGCGTCAGTTCAGAACGACGTCCTTGAGGCTCTCGTACTTCTGCAGGGCGGCGGTGCGGATCTCGTCGCAACTAAGCCGACGTTCGAATGCCTCGTCCACGAGCTTCTTCGCGAGGAAGATGACGTCCGAGGAATAGTGCAGATTCTTGATCTCGGAGAGAAATTTCCCGCTCTGGCGGGTGCCCAGAAAGTCGCCGCTGCCACGGAGCTCCAGGTCCTTCTCGGCGAGTTTGAACCCGTCGGAGGTGCTTTTCAAAATATTCAGCCGCTCGGTCGCCGTCTCGCTGTCCGAGCCCGAAAGGAGGAAGCAATAGCTCTTCTCGCTCCCCCTTCCCACGCGGCCGCGGAGCTGGTGGAGCTGGGAGAGGCCGAACCGCTCGGCATTGTAGATGACCATGACGGTCGCATCGGGCACGTCCACGCCCACTTCGATGACCGTCGTGGAGACGAGAGCGTCGTATTCCTTGCGTTTGAATGCGGCCATGGTCTCCGCCTTGTCCTTCTCGCGCATGCGGCCGTGGAGGAGGGCGAAGCGCACGGTGGGCAAATTCCTTTTCAGCCGTTCAAAGAGTTCTGTCGCCGCCGTGACCTGCCCCTCGTCGTCCTCGATCTTGGGGCAGACGAAGTAGGCCTGCCTGCCCTTCTTGACCTCCTCTCTGATCCAGACGAGCATGTCCTCGTATTTTCTCTCGGGGATGACGGAGGTCGCCACCTCCTGCCGCTCGGCGGGCTTATCGGGAATGGTGGTCACGTCGAGGTCGCCGTAGAAGATGAGCGAGAGCGTCCGCGGAATGGGCGTTGCGGACATGACGAGAACGTCCGGCCCCTCCCCCTTTTCGCTCAAAGCGTTCCTCTGTGCGACGCCGAAGCGGTGCTGTTCGTCGCAGACGCAGAAGGCGAGGTCGCGGAAGAGGACATCCCCCTGCAGGACGGCGTGTGTGCCGCAAAGGATGTCGATCTCCCCCCGCATGACCGCCTCCTTGATCTCCCGCTTCTCCTTTTGGGTGGAGGCCCCCGCGAGATAGCCTACGCGATAGTCGGGGAAGATCTTCTGAAGGAGGGAAAAGTTCTGCGCGGCGAGCACCTCGGTGGGCGAGAGATAGACGGCCTGAAAGCCGCTCTTGACCGCCATGAAGATGCCCGTGAGCGCGACGGCCGTCTTGCCGCTCCCGACATCTCCCTGAAGCAGCCTGTTCATGCGGACGGGGCCCGTCAGATCGTCATAAATGGCCCTCACCGCCCCCTGCTGGCCGCGGGTGAAGGTGAAGGGAAAGCGCTTTTCGAAGGCGGCGACATCCCGCTCGGTGACGGTATATCTCCTCAGCCTCGCCTCCCCCTTGTCCCCCTTGATGAGTTTGAAGGCGGAGATGAGGGTGAAGTACTCCTCAAGGGCGATGCGCTCCGCCGCCGCATTCATCTCGGAGACGGAGGAGGGCGCGTGGATGGCGCGGAAGGCCTCGGCGAGCGGGGAGAGCTTGTACTTTTTGCGCAGTTCCTCGGGCACGATGGAAGTGAAGTTCTCGCCCGGGAGCGCCATCCTGATCGCATCGCGCACGACCCACTGCTCGACGCCCGCCTTTAAGGGATAGACGGGCACGAGGCCGCTCAGCTTCTTGCGCTCCTCCACCCGCTCGAAGGTGGGATTGATGAGGGAGATTCGGTCGTAATAGTTCTGCACCCTGCCGTAGAAGAGATATTCCCCGGGCTGCAGTTTTTTTGCGACATAGGGCATGTTGAACCAGACGGCGGTGAAGTTGTCCCGCCCCTGTTCGAGGAGGGCGCGCAAGATCTTCGTCTTGCCCTTCGTGCGGACGGGCTCGGCATAGACGAGGGTGCAGGCGACGAGCGCCATATCCCCGTGGACGGCCTCGCGGATGGAGATGTGGCTCGTCATATCGAGATAGGTGCGCGGGAAATAGCGGACGAGCTCCTGCGTGTCCGTGATGCCGAGTTTTTCAAACTCTCTTGCTCTGGCGGTGCTGATGCCCTTGAGCGCGGTAAGTTTCATGGTCCCTCCGTTTATAAGATAAGGAGCGGTCTCCCGCTCCCTATGAGGTCTTTTTTACGTTTATTCGAGCGACACCAAGTAGTAGTATACAGGCTGGCCGCCGTTGTGGAAATCCACTTCGCAGTCGGGGAAGGCCTCCTGCACCTTCTCCGCAAGCGCCTCCGCATCCCCTTCCTCGATGTCCTGTCCATAGTAGAGAGAGATGACCTCGTGCGTGTCCTCCTTGAGCTTGTCGATGAGCGTGAGGACGGTCGTCTCGATGCTGTCGCTCTTGGCGAGGATCTTCTTGTCGTCCAGCCCGATGATGTCCCCCTCCTTGATGGAGAAGCCGTTGACCTTGGTCGTGCGGACGGCATGCGTCACGCTGCCCGCCTTCACATTGTCGATCTCGTGGATCATGTTCGTCTTGTTCTCCTCGGCGGAGACGTCGGGAGAGAAGGCGAGCGCGGCGGCAAAGCCCTGCGGGATATTCTTGGTGGGAATGACGTGGATGGTGCGGTTCTCGACGAGGGCCTTCGCCTGTTCGGCGGCAAGAATGATGTTCTTGTTGTTGGGGAAGACAAAGACGTTGTCCGCGTTGATCTTCTGCACGGCGTTGGCGATGTCGTCGGCGGAGGGGTTCATCGTCTGTCCGCCCTCGATGACGCGGTCGACGAAGAGGTCCTTGAAGATCTCCGAGATCCCCTCGCCCGCGCAGATCGCAAGCATCCCCTGATCCTTCCTCTCTGCGGCGATCTTTGCCTTCAGCGCCCTGTTCTGCTCGAGCATATTCTCGATCTTGGGACGGTCGAGCTCGCCAAGTTCGAGGGCATAGCAAAGCCACGCCCGGCTGGTTGGTGTGCACATGCACCTTC
>CANRIO010000034.1 GCA_947630605.1 uncultured Clostridia bacterium | reverse complement strand
ATCGACCAGATCAAACAGCTCTCGGGCATGCGCGGCCTCATGGTCAACCCGCAGGGCAAGAAGATCGAGGTCCCCGTCAAATCTTGCTTCAGAAACGGCCTCTCCGTTCTCGAATACTTCATCTCTTCGCACGGCGGCCGCAAGGGTCTCGCCGATACCGCTCTGAAGACTGCGGACTCGGGCTACCTTACCCGCCGTCTTGTCGACGTCTCGCAGGACGTCATCGTGCGTGAAGAGGACTGCTGTGCGGGCAGGAAGCCCCGCGGCACCACCATCCGCGCCATCCTCGGGCCCAACGGCGAACTCATCGAGAGTCTCGAAGACAGGCTCACGGGCAGATTCGCGGCGGAGGACATCGTGGACGGAGAGGGCAATGTCCTCGTCCCCGTCAACGAGATGATCACCGAGAAGATGGCGAAGGTCATCGCCGCCATTCCCGAATATCAGGAGAAGGGCGTCTCCATCCGCTCCATCTTCACCTGCAATACCCGCTTCGGCGTGTGCGCAAAGTGCTACGGCAAGAACATGGCGACCACCCTTCCCATCCATGTGGGCGAGGCGGTCGGCGTCATCGCGGCGCAGTCCATCGGCGAACCCGGCACCCAGCTCACGATGCGTACCTTCCACACGGGCGGTATCGCCGCCACGGGCGACATCACCCAAGGTCTTCCCCGCGTCGAGGAACTTTTCGAGGCAAGAAAGCCGAAGGGCGTCGCCACCATCTGCGAAGTCAAGGGCGTCGTCACCCTCGACGATGCGGACAATTTGAAGCACGTCATTGTCACCGCCGAGGACACGGGCGAAAAGCTCAAGGACTACGAGCTTCCCTTTAATGCAGAGCTCAAGGTCAAGGACGGCGACATCGTCGAACCGGGCGTTCAGCTCAACGCAGGTTCCGTCAACCCGCAGGACATCATCAGGGTCAAGGGCGTCAAGGGCGTTCAGGACTACATTCTCGAACAGGTGCAGTCGGTGTACCGTTCGCAGGGCGTGGACATCAACGACAAGCACGTCGAGATCATCGTCCGCCAGATGCTCCGCAAGGTCCGCGTCGAGAAGGCGGGCAAGACGGGCATGCTCCCCGGCCAGCTCGTCGATATGTTCACCTTCGAGGAGAAGAACGCCGCCGTCATGGCAGCGGGCGGCACCCCCGAAGACACCGCCACGGCAAAGCGGGTGCTCCTCGGCATTACCAAGGCCGCCCTGGCAACGGACAGCTTCCTTTCGGCAGCCTCCTTCCAGGAGACCTCGAGGGTCCTGACCGAAGCCGCGATCTGCACCAAGCGGGATCCGCTCATCGGCCTCAAGGAGAACGTCATCATCGGCAAGCTCATCCCCGCAGGTACGGGCATGAAGGAGTACAAGAACGCGAGCATGCAGCAGGTCGCGGGCTACCGCGACATCGTGGAAGAGACCGCGCTCTCTTCCGAAGAATAAAAGTTATCCCCGAAAGGGCGGCCTCCTTGCCGCCCTTTCTTTTATCTAAATCCCGCGAAGTCCGCAATCATCAAGCCCTCCCCCTCGCCGGCGAGGGGGAGGGTGTCGCTTTAGCGACAGGTGGGGGGACCACCCCCGCGTCATGCTGCCCCGACCGCACGTTCTGATCGTTATCGAAGGTCGGCACGAGGGGCTCCGCCCCGAAGTAGCCGAATGGGTCAAACCGCGTCATGCTGAGCCAAATTATCTATACCATGTCCGAAAGAGCCCCTTCCCGAAGCATCCCGAGGATGAAAACACGGACTTTGATAAACAGCACTCCATTCCAAATTCGTCATGTTGAGCCTGTCGAAACATCACCTTATTATTGGACTTCGTGTTACGGGATTCTTCGGAGAGTTGCCCCGTCGGAAATTCTTATAAACCCCGTCGGGGCAGAATGACGCAACTCCCTAACCCCTGACCACTAATCACTAATCACTACTCACTAACCCCTCCTCATCTCGACCCCACGTTTTTCTTCCTCCTCATCTCGACGCCGCGCCGCCCATCGGGCGGCGCGGCGGAGGAGACCCCTACAAACCCCGACGGGGCGCAGTTCCCCTTTATATATAAAAAGGTATAAGAAAAAAATTTTTTTGAAGAATTTTTCATTTTTTCCAACAAAATCGCTCCCGCCGTTGTTATATAGGTGTAAAGACAAAATCAGGAGGAAACATCCATGAAGAAAAGATATCGTTTTTTGGCAGTACTCGCACTCGCAGGTCTCGTCGCAGTCCCGCTCACCGCTTGTAACTTCGGCGGCGGCAACGGCGGCAACGGCGGCGGGAATCAGGGCGACGGTAGCGACCACAAGACGGAGGCCACCGAGATCGGCAACTACAGCGGCATCGCAAGCACCGAATCCATCTACGGCATGGGCGCAGTGACGACGACAGAGCTCCTCGCAGAGACGGTCACGCCCACCGCTCCCGAGTCCGGTCCCGTCACTTCCGCTCCCGAGACCAACCCCGACGCAGGCAACCCCGGCGAAAGCAACCCCGACGCAGGCAACCCCGATGCAGGCAATCCCGGTGAAAGCACCCCCGGCGAGACAACCCCTGCCGACCCCGATCCTTCCCAGCAGCCCGATTATGGCCTTCCCGATGTCGGCGACAATCAGATCGGCGACGTGCAGGATGCGGCAAAGGATTTCAACACCTACTTCAACATGCTCGATAGTTTTCTCGACAAGGCCGCGACCAAGACGGTCGTCGAGAAGAACGTCTCCGAGGACCCCATGCTCGCAGGCTATGAGCTGAAGCTCACCATCACGGGCAAGAATGCTGCGGGCGAAGATGACGTACACATCGTCTACTACACCGAGGCAAAGGGGGAGACCAAGACCTCTACCCACCGCGACGACGATGAGACGGAGACAGTTACCGTGACGACCTACACCCTCGACGGAGCCGTCTATATGGGCAAAGACGAGGCGGGCAATGATGTCTACTACTTCATGACGGGTACCCGCACCGAGCGGTCCGTCACCGAGAGCGAGGACGGCGAAGAGGAGACCAAGGAGGAGAGCATCCTTAAGATGACGGCATTCGCCTCCGAGCTCGATATGGGTAGCCGCGTGGAGCTGAGCAACGTTCAGACGACGGAATCGGAGACCGAGCACAACGCCACCGAGACGGAGACCGAGAGCCTCTACACCTACTCCGTCTACAAGGACAATAAGCTCGTTGAATCCACGCAGGTGGAATTCGAGACGGAAGAGGAGCACGGCGGAGTCGAGGCCGAGTACACCGTCCGCTTCCTCAGCGGCACCTCCCGCGGCATCTATGAGATCGAGCGCGAGACGAAGGGAACTTCCACCTGGATCTCCGTAAAATACAACATCGACGGCAACTCCGGCAAGTTCGTGATCGTCGAGAACGCAGACGGCACCTACACCTACAAGTTCTCCCAAAACAGCGCGCAGGACAGGAACTTCTCCAACTTCCGCTTCGACGACTGAACACTTCCGAAAACTCAAAAACATCGGATAGAAACTTGACATTGGCCGTCCTCCGTGCTATCATTATGCGCGGAAAGTACGGAGGCGGTCACGATGACGCTGGATGAATATCTGAAAGAATTTGCAGAGGGGAACGATTCGAACTTCGGATCGTTCTACCTCGCCACCAAGAAGGCGGTCTACCACATCGCACTCGGCGTTTTGCGGGACCGCGCCCTCGCCGAGGACGTGATGCAAAACACCTACATGAAGGTGCTGGCAAACGCATCGAGCTACCGTGCGGGGACGAAGGCGGCGGCATGGATCGCCCGCATCGCCAAAAACGAGGCGCTGAATCTGAAGAAGCGCCGCATGCGCGAAAACCCCGTGGATGAGAGGGAAGAGGAGCATCTCTTCGGCACCGCACATCCCGACGATTACGGGCTTTTGACCGACGTCGCACGGCGCGTTCTCTCCGAGGATGAGTTTACGGTCCTCATGCTGGCGGCGGCAGACGGCTACAAACGGCGGGAGATCGCGGCAATGCTCAAAATGCCCCTTCCCACCGTCACTTGGAAATATCATCAGGCACTCGCAAAAATGCGGCGTGCGCTGGAAGGAGGGAAGGCATGAAAAAGCGTGATATCGTAACATCGCTCCAAAGAGAAGCCGACATGTATACGCCCGACGTGTCCGTCAATACGGGCGCAGCCCTCTCCCCCTATACAGAGAAGGGCGGCACCATCGCCCTCGCACGGGAGGGACGGACCAAGAAGATCGTCCTCATCGTAGCTGCAGCCCTCGCATTTGTGCTCTTTCTCTCCATCCTTCTCCCCGTTCTCTTCGCGGGCGGCGGAAACGGCCTCACGACGCTCGTCATCAGCATCAATCCCTCGGCGGAATTTACCCTCGAGGACGGCAAGGTGAAGAGCACGAAGGCCCTCAATCAGGACGCCGCCGTCATGCTCGTGAACGAAGATCTCATAGGCATGTCCGCGGAGGAGGCTTGCGTAAAGTTTGCAACGCTCGCCAGGAGCAAGAATCTCATCACCGAAAAGGGCATCCGCATCCGCGTCAGCGGGCGGAACAGTGCCCGCATTTCAAACAGCGTGCAGACCGCGCTTGAAGGCTTCAATGTGGGCGACCTTCCCGATGAGGACTACACCTCCATCATGGGCGGCTACAACGAAAGCGACATGAACGACTTCGAGAATTACCTCTCGAGCAGCTACACCTCGAGCCGGGAGGCGTTCATGCAGGAAGTGGGGGAACTGCTTTTGACCTACGAAAACGACCTCAACGCCCTCGATCTTAGCGATGCTGCGGCGGTGGAGAAGTTCAATGGGACCTATTGGCTGCTCGGCGACGACTTCTGGCTGGAAGGAAAGGATCTCGAAAAGAGCAGAAGGGAATGTCAGGAGGAATTCCGCGAACTGAAGGAAGACTTCGCCGAGGACCGTGAGGAGGCGTTCGAAGACCTCTTCGAGGACTTCCTCGAGATCTTCAAGGAAGATTACAGGCAGGGCGGAAGCGGCTGGCGCGATCATGACGACGATGACGACGACGATGACGACCATGACCACGATGATATCGACGATCGCGACAACGATTCCGACGACGATGATGACGACGACGATGATGACGACGACGATGATGATGACGACTAAATTGAGCGCGTCATCCTAAGCCGAAACAGTATTACGCAGTCCACAAGGCTTCCCCCTTAACCTAAGGGGGAAGCTGTCACGTTTACGTGACTGATGGGGGTTGGCTTCTTTCTGATTGCCCCTCACCCGTCGCCGAAGGCGTGAACCAAAGAAAAACTTTTCAAAAACCGCTTGACAACAATTTCATCCCATGATAAAATAACAACTGTTATATAACGGTTGTTATTTTTTTGGAGGAAGTATGCCGAAACAAAAAATCACAAGGGAAGATGTGCTTCGGGCGGCGGCGGAAGTGGTGCGAAGGGGCGGCGCTGAGGCGCTCGGCGCACGGGCGGTCGCAGAGGCGCTCGGCAGTTCCACCCAGCCCATCTATTCTCTCTTCGGCGGCATGGGCAATTTGGAGGCCGCGCTCCTCGATGAGGCAAAACGGCGGTACCATGTCTTTATCGACGAGTATCTTTTGGCGGCGGGAAAGAGCCGCTATGAGGCATTCGGCATGGGCTTTGTGAAGTTCGCCCGCGAGGAAAAGGGGCTCTTCCGCTTTCTCTTTCTCTCCGAGCACAGGGCGGAAGTCGACCCCTTTTTCGAGGAGATCATAGGGGAAATGTGCGCGCTCTACCGCATGGACAGGGAGCGGGCGGAGGCGTTCCACCGCGATATGGCGATCTTTTCCTTTGGAATTGCCGCGAGCGTCAATTGCGGCGATACCGCCTCGGAGGAAGAGATCTCCGCGGCATTCGACCGTGAGTTCTATGCCCTGTATTCTTACTATTTCCCCGAGCGGCCGCACTTCTGGGAGAAGGAGAAGGCATGAAAAAGGTCATCGAAATTTCGCATCTCAAAAAGTACTATGGCGACGTGAAGGCGGTGGATGACATCAGCTTCTGCGTTGAAGAAGGGGAATTTTTCGCCTTTCTCGGCGTGAATGGGGCGGGCAAGAGCACGACGATCTCCGTCCTCTGCGGAAAGGAAGCTCCCACGGCGGGAAGCGTTTTCGTGGAGGGGGCGGAGATGGGCATAGGCGCGAAGGATGCGCGGCGTGCGCTCGGCGTCGTCTTTCAGGAGAGCATGCTCGACGGTTCGCTCACCGCCCTTGATAATCTCAAGTACCGTGCCGCCCTCTACGGCATTTTCGGGAGAGAATTTGAGGAGCGGCTCAAAGAACTCACCGCCCTTTTGGACCTTGCGCCCATCTTGAAAAGGAGGGTCGCGAAGCTCTCCGGCGGACAGCGAAGAAGGGTGGACATCGCCCGTGCCCTCGTGCACAGGCCCCGCATCCTCATCCTCGACGAGCCGACGACAGGCCTCGACCCTCAGACGAGGAAGGGCGTCTGGGAGGCGGTCCGCATGCTCATAAAGCAGCAGAGCATCACCGTTTTTTTGACGACGCATTACATGGAGGAAGCGGCGGATGCCGACCGCGTCGTCATCATCGACGGGGGAAAGATCCTCGAGGACGACGCCCCGCTCGCCCTTAAGGAAAAATACACGGGAGACTTCATTACCCTATACCATGTCCGCGAAGAGGACGTCAAAAAGCTCGATTTGCCCTATGAAAAGGTCGGTGACAGTTTCCGCATCGCGGTGGAAAGGGGCATGCGGGCGCGCGAGCTCATCGTGGCGCATCCGGATCTCTTTTGCGACTTCGAACTCACCAAGGGCAAGATGGACGATGTCTTTTTGGCTGTGACGGGAAAACGGATAGGAGGAGAAAACGTATGAAACAGCTCCGAACGCTGCGCGCACTCATCGCGCGCAATGCCAAAATTTATTTTCGCGATAAGGGGGTATTTTTCCCCTCCCTTCTCGCGCCCCTCATCCTTCTCTTTCTCTTCATTGCCTTCTTGGGGAATGTCTACCGAGATTCCATCCGAAGCGTTACCGCCGAGGCGGGATTTGCGATTTCCGGAAGGGCGGTCGAGAGCATTGCGAGCGGGTGGCTCCTTTCCTCCCTGCTCGCCGTCTGCGCGGTGACCATCGCCTTTACGGCCAACCTCGTGATGGTGCAGGACAAAGTGACGGGCCGACGGGACGATCTCACCGTTTCTCCCGTCTCCCGACATATCCTTGCCCTCTCCTACTTCATCTCCACCTTCGCGGTAACGGCCATCATCTGCCTTGCCGCGCTCGGGGCGGGCTTTGTCTATATCGGGATCGCGGGGTGGCACCTTTCCGCCGGCGACGTCTTTCTGACGATCGGGGACACCCTTCTTTTGACCCTCTTCGGGACCGCCCTCTCCTCGCTCGTGTGCCGCTTCATCCGCTCGCAGGGCGGCGTCACGGCGGTACAGGCGACCGTTTCGTCGGCATACGGCTTTTTATGCGGGGCGTATATTCCCTTCGGCAACCTCACCCCATGGCTGAGGAAGATTTTAATGCTCCTGCCCGGTTCCTATGGGACAGGCCTTTTGCACGAACATCTCATGGGCGGGGCGATCGACGCACTCACCCTGGATGGCGCGCCCGCGGAAGCGGTGGAGGGATTGAGAAGGGGGTTCGACTGCACGCTCGATTTCTTCGGAAGGACGGTGCCCGCGTGGGTGTGCTTCCTCGTTCTCATCGCCGCGACCATCCTCCTTGTCGCCCTTTACGTTGTTTTGTGCACGGTCCGAAAGAGGCGGCGGTGACTTTTTACATGCCCCGCAGGGAAAAGCGGGGTTTTTTCTTGCTTTTTCTACAGGATATGCTATAATATAAGAAATCTTTTTGTGGAGGGAAGCCGTGAAAAAGCGCGCGATCATTCTTTCCCTTGCCCTTGCGGGCGCATTTTGTCTTGCTGCGGTGCCGCTCACCCTTCGTACAAAGACGGCATCTGCTTTGGAGAAGAAGCTCTACGACCTCTCCCTTCCGGGCTATTCGGGGGAAAGCTACACAGCGATCGATCTTCTGCAAATGGTCTCTGATCAGCCCGTGAGCGAAACCGAGCGGAACTGGCTCGAGGAGAACGCATTCTTCGAGATCAAATACTGCGACGCCGTGCCCGCTTCGTACGTGGATATTCAAAGAGCGGGGGGCAAAGTCACCGTCACGGCGGAGCCCTATCGCTACACCTCCGTGAGCGGAGAGACGGTCGAATTTACCCCTGCGAAGGTCAACGACATGCCCTTCGAACACACGGGCGATACATATACCTTGACGTTCGACGAGGGTACCATGTCCGAGGACAGCGTTAAAATTTCCTATGAAATGCCCTTCCCCATTTCCGTGGAGGACGCCAATTTCATCGTGCAGGGCGCGTATGAGAGAGCCAAGGAGATCGCGGACGAGATCGAAAAGTACGGCGAGCAGGGGTCGATCTATCTCCCCGCTCGCGAGCAATACGAATCGGACTATGCGGCCTATCAGGCCTATCTTGCGGCGGAGGCGGAATACGAGGTCGCTTCGGCGGCGTACGAGGCCTACCTCAAGGAGTATAAAAAATGGTCCAGAGCCAATGAGGCCTACAAAAACTACCTTGCAGATTACGGCTACTATCTGAAGGACCAAGCGAAGTACGAGGAGTACGTAGAGAACTATGCGAAATATCAGGAAGACCTGACAGCCTTTAACGAGTACCGCGCCGACCTCGAGCAATACAACAGGGATCACGCGGCATATGAGGCTGCGCTCAATTCCCCCGAGATGCGTACCTTTTACGAGCAACTCGCATACATGGATTTCATAGAGGAGCCCGCCCTCCTCAACGGGGCACAGCGCACGCTGTATAGCGCGATCATGGGCGATTCGGTCACGAAAGTGCTCGCACAAAGGGACGCGCTCATTGAAACGCAGAAGAACCTCCGTCAGCCCATCGAACTTGCGGACAAAGCCACGAGAATTTTGCGCGAAGACATTCTTCCTAGGTACCATGCCCTGAAGACGGCCTCCGACGAGGACAAATATTCCTTTTATATTACCAATCATGCGAAAATGCGCGACGCGTTCTGCGATCTCTTCCGCGCCCTCGATTTTATGTATCGGCAGGATGCCGTGCGTTTCGGCATCAGTCATGAGAACCGCACCCCGCAGTACCGCATCCTCCTCGCCCAACTCTTTTACATCTGCAACCTCCTCACCGACGGGCCTGTCGCAAACTACGATAAGACCTATCTTTACGGCGGCAAGCGGTATGATTTTGACAGCACCTACCGCATCGACAAGCTCACCCCGCGCGAACTCTTAGCCGGCTCGGTCATCCCCGTGGACAACGACAATGCCGAACCGCTCGAGGGAGGCGTTCCCACCATCCCCGCAGAGCCCAAAAAGCCCGCGGAGGTCCCCGACCCCGGCAAACCGCCCGTATCTCAGCCGAAGCCCTATAAGCCGGAGCCCGTCGAGGACCCCGGCGAGGCACCCATGCCTGTGGATGAGCCAATAAAACCCGAAGAAGTGAAAGAGCCCGTCGAGCCGAAACCCTTCATCCCCACCGATGCGGAGCGCGCCCTCGCGGAGGCATTCGAAGCGGGGGAATATCACGAGCGCCCCGAGCAGACGGCCGGTCTCGATCTGAAGATCGAGGCGACCTGCACGAAGTATCTCCGCGGTGATTTTGCCACCCTGCGCTACTATTTTACGGATGCGGAAGGAGAGCAGAATTTCTACGAGGCCGAATATCCGCTCGGTGGCGAGCTTCCCGATACGTCCAAGATCGTGCCCTCCAAGGAGAGCGTGGGGTACACGTGCGAATTCACGGGAGGGTGGGAGCTCGTCCTCGGCGACGAGCGTGTTCCCTTCGATCCCGCCGCTCTGCAGGCGGGGGGAAATTATGTTCTGTATCCCGCGTTTTCCTTGACGCCCAAGCGCTTCCCCGTCGTGTGGGAAGTGGACGGCAAGGAGTATGAGGACACCTGCGAGTACGGCGCCATTCCCGTCTTTGACGGCGTTTTGGAAAAGCAGTGCGAGGGGGCGGAGTGCTATGTCTTCACGGGCTGGAGCGACGGGGAGAAATTTTACCCCGAGAGCGAAAACCTGCCCACCATGTCCGAGAGAGGGGCGCATTATACGGCGGAATTCGCTGCCTCCTCTCTCCTTCTTTTCAAGGGGGATAAGATAAAAGTCTCCTATGAGGAGGGGCATTTTTCCTCGGATATCACCTCCGCCTATCTTCCCATCGATATCTCCGCGCTGTTTGCGCGTGCATACGAATGCGATGCGGATGTCAACCTCTCCGTCTCGGGCTCGCAGTTCATTTTCTCGCAGGATGCGGTGGAGGCGATCACCGGGAGCGGGGCAGACAGTCTTCTGATCTCCATCAAAGAGAGCTCTCGCTCCACCTACTCCTTCCGCATCGGCTTCCGCGGAGGGCAGCCCGATTGCACCGTCTCAGTCCGTGCGAGGGCATATCTCGACCCTTCGCATGCCTATCTCTTTGACGAAAGCGGCGAGATCGTCCCCTGCCGCGTGAGCGGGAAGGAGCTCCTCTTCTCCATGAAGTGCAATGCGGAATATTCCCTCAAAGGGCTCTACCGCGTGTCCATTTCCCCCTCGGACGCCGTGACCTTCTCGACGGATGCAAAGGACGGCCTCGCCCAGCCCGGAGACACCGTAAAAGTGGAGCTCGGAGAGTTCGCACCGGGCAGAGAACTGGGTTCGATCTACGTCGTCGACGCGGACGGGAAGGAGATCCCCGTGACGGAAAACGCCTTTACCATGCCCGAGGGCGACGTCACCGTCGGCATCACAGCGGCATACCATGTCTACACCATCACCTTCTGCTCGGAGGGCAAAGTGGTGCGCACGCAGACCTATCGCTACGGCGAGGAGATCGTCCCGCCCGTCGACCCCTCCAAGCCCTCGGACGGGGAATACAGCTTCACCTTCACGGGGTGGGACCACGAGGTCGGCGTCTGCACCAAGGACGATACCTTTAACGCGGTATATTCGCAGGAAAAGCTCCCCGATCCGCCCAAGGCAGGCCCGAGCAAACTCTTCATCCTGATCAAGACGGCGAAGATCGGGCTTCCCATCCTTCTCGTCCTCATTTGCGCCCTGATCACCTTCCTCATCGTGCGTAAGGTCTTGAAGCGCCGCCGTGCAAAGGCCGCCGCGGCCGCACAGGCTGCAGCGCTTTCCGAGGCTACTGCCCCCGATGCGGCGGAAACTGCCCCCATGGCGGAGGACAATGTTCCCGAAGAGGGAGAAGCCCCCGCATCCGATGGTATGAGCGGCGATGACGCCCCCGAAAAAGAGGGGGAAGAGGGCGCCTCGACCCCCCAAGGATCCGACGCTGAGAGCCCTTCTTCGACAGAAAATCCCGAAAAATAGCCAAAAAGATGAGATATTTTCGATAAATTGCAAAAAATTTGTCGAAATGCGGTTGACATTCGCGCGCAAATAAACTACTATATTAGAGATGAAACCATGTTTTTGCGGGCCGCGGAGCGATTTCGCGGTGCAAAAGCATAGAAGGGAGAATACCATGAAACAAACGATCAAACGTATTTCACTCGCGATCGCAGCGGTTTTGGCCGCCCTTCTCCTCGTGTTCGGGGGGATATCGCTTGTGCACGCCAACGCGGAGGAAGCGGCCCCCGAGTCGACGAAGACTTACGAGTATGAGGGGGACTACTACTCGCTCGTCTATGTCGATTCCGTGAGCGGGCCCTCTTCCGTCAGCCTCCTGCTCGACGCAACGGTCACAGACTATTCGACGTCGACGGATTTCCGCGGGCTGGCCTCGACGCTCAAGACGGTATTTACCGACCTGTTCGTGAAGGGGATCATGCGGTCCGCCATCCCGGCAACGCCCGAGCAGGCCCGCATCCGCCGTGCCGCCCTTCCCGGCGGTATCGACCTCGAAGGCCTCACGAGGGAGGACATCGATAAATACATAGAAGAGCACCTCTCCAATCCCGAGGAGCTCGACAAGTATCTCGATGGCGAATACGACATTCTCATCCAACAGGCGGCCGACGTCTATCAGAATGCCGGCGGCACCTATAAGGAGTTCGAGGAGGAGGTCAAGAGCCGTCTCGAAGCGGCGGTAGACAAAGTTTACTCCGATCTTTCTGAAGAGGAACAAGCGGCCAAGAAGGAAGAGCTCACCCAAAAGACAGAGGAACTCGTGAAGGAAGTCGAGGATAACGGCGGTGCGCCCGCCATCGGCGTCGGCGACATCATCACGCACCTCACGGGCGTCACGGTGGACGGCATCGCCATCTACCACGGCGACGAAGACAGCAAGCAGATCCTGACGGGGGGCATCAAGGAAGTCATCAAGGGGCTCAATCTCCCTCGTCCCGCCGAGTTTGTCAACTACACGCCCGAACAGCTCAGAGATCTCCTCAACGTCGAGATCGGCATCGAGACGACGTACGGCAATTTCTCCTTCGGCCTCTCCTTCGGCCTCACGGGCGATACCACCAACCTCATGAGGGTCATCCGCTTCGTCGATAAATATGTCGATGTGACGCGCACGGACGGTGTGCCCACGGCAGTTGTGCGGGTGCCCCAGACGGCGGCGAACTACCTTCTCCGCTTCATCAACAGTTCTCGCGGTTCCGAAAAGTCGAGGGAGCTCGTTCTCTCCCTTCTCGGCGGCGCGAAGGGCGGAAGACCCATCAGCAGTTACACCTTCGAAGAAGTAAAGTCCGTCCTCGACGAACTTTACGACTATGCCCTCGACCCCGCCAACGAGCACTATATCGACGATCTCTTCGGAGGGCACGAATACATCGCAAATGCCGCCCGCAAGATCCTCAACAAGATCAAGAACAATCCCGACTTCTATAATAAATGTATGGAGAAGCTCGAGGTCCTCTTCAATCAGGAGATCCCCGAAAAGATCGGCGACAAGCGCGCGGTCGACTTCTATCAGGGGGACGGGAAGTTCCTTGTCTCCGGCACCGTCAATATCGAACAGGTCATCGACAGGGGGCTCACCATCCTCGAGGCTCTCGATATCGGCAGATTGGAAAAGTACAACTTCGAGTCCTACTTCGAGACCGCCAAAGAATACTTCAACTTCGACCGCAACGTCTCCTTCCGTGTGGACGTCTCCGTCGAAGGATTCTACAAGGTCACCTATCTCAATGAAGAAGACGGATATATCGGCGAAGCGCTCCTTCCCGTCGATGCGCCGATCGAACAGTTCAGCGGTACGGAGCTGAAGGAAGGCGAGTATTGGGTGGATGCGGAGGATACGGCAGAAGTTCCCGCCGAAGTGTCCCTGATGCCCGCACGCGATTACACCGTCAAGATCTACACCCAGAAGAAGGTCGTTGACCTTACCGGTGCGACATGGCCGGCGGAAAACACCGCCGTGTATGACGGAGAGGACCATTTAGGCACATTTGAACTTCAAGACGTCGACCCGAGATATGAGAACGGTTTCCTCGAATACGTCTGGACCGACGAAGAAGGAAACGTGGTGGAAGAGGCCATCGGCGCCGGCACCTATACCGTCACCGTCCAACTGACAGAGGCGCGGGTAGACGAGGGCTATGAGATCATTGGGCTCGAAGATGATGAACTTTCGGCGACCTTCACGGTCACGCCGAAGGAGATCGATCTTTCGGGCTACACCTGGTCGCCCGAATCTGTCGAGTATGACGGAGCGGACCATTATGGCGATGTCAAACTGTCGAAGGATGGCGTCGAAGTAGATACGGGGCTCTTCGAATACGTCTGGGATAACAACGTGACCGAGGCTATAGAGCCCGGCACCTACACCGTCAGCGTCAGGCTGAAGGATTCTGTCTCCGACAACTACACACTCAAGAATGTGCCCGAAGCTCATAAATTCACGATCACGAAGGCCAGGATCGACCTTACCGGCTACGCATGGGAAGGCGTGGAAGAAGAAGTCGATTATGATCCCGATGCCGATTACACGCAAATAGTCAAGCTGACGAAGGGCGGCATCGAGGTGGAGAACTCGCACCTCGAATACGTCTGGGCCGATAAAGATGGAAAAGGAGTAGACAAGGCTACAGAGATCGGCACCTACATCGTCAGCCTCAGAGTGAAGAATGCAGACGCAGATCACTACGAGATCGTGGGGCTCGAAGATAAAGACCTCACGTTCGAATTCAACATCGTACAAGCAAGGATCGATCTCAACGGCGCAAAATGGCCCGATTCCCCCATCGAATATGATGGAAAAGATCACAAGAGCGAGATCGTTTTGTCCGGCGTTCTCGATGAGAACGAAGATCTCATCCAATACGAGTGGGAAGAAGGTGTGACGGAGGAGCTTGAAC
>CANRIO010000033.1 GCA_947630605.1 uncultured Clostridia bacterium | reverse complement strand
ATGTCGTTAAAGGGGGAAACTTTTAACGACACACAAAGATATATCACGCCATAAGGCGTCATATATACCATTCCGGTGGCGATAGCAGAGAGGATCCACCTGTTCCCATCCCGAACACAGAAGTTAAGCTCTCTCACGCCGAAAGTACTTGGCTCAGCGGCCCGGGAGGATAGGTAGCTGCCGGATTTCAGACAAAGAAGAAGGTACCATGCGGTGCCTTCTTCTTTTCGTGTATTGCGTCATGCTGCCCCGCCCGCACGTTCTATTCGTCGTCTAAGGGCGGCACGAGGGGCAAGGCCCCGAAGTAGGCGAAATGCCTATACCATGTCCGAAACAGCCCATCTCCGAAGCATCCCGAGGATGAAAACAGTGACTTTGCTAAACAGTGCACCGTTTCAAATATCGTCATGCTGAGCTTGTCGAAGCATCACCTTATTATAATCGGACTTCGTAATTCGGGATTCTTCGGCTTTGCCTCAGAATGACGCGGGTCACCCATCGGCTACTTCGCGCTAAAGCGCTCGTGCCGCGCTTAGTAGACAATAGTGCGCGCGGGGCAGAATGACGCATAATCCCAAATTCATGTCATTATTTAGTTGACAAAGTGAACGGAGAGGAATATACTATATGTGATAATTTACAAAAGGAGCCAAAAATGCTTCATATCATCACAGATTCGTCGGCGGAGATCGCGCCGCGGGAGGCGGAGGAACTCGGCGTCACCGTCATCCCGCTCACCATTATCTTCGGGGATACGCCCTATCTCGACGGGGTGGAGATTGCGAAGGATGAATTCTATCGCCGCCTCATCGGGGGCGAATTTCCGCACACCGCACAGCCGTCGCCCGCGCAATTCGAGGAGGCCTTCCGCGCCTGCAACGGGGAGGAGGCTCTGGTGCTTCTCATCTCCTCGGCGCTTTCGGGCACAGCGCAGACCGCACGGCTTGTGGCAAACGATTTCCCCAACGTTCACATCTACGAGACCAACTGCACGACCTGCATGCTTCGCTATCTCGTCGAAGAGGCGGCAAAAAACCGCATGAGACCCGTTTCCGAGGTCGTCGCTCTTTTGGATGAACTTCGGCCCCGCATCCGCCTGCACGCCTATGTCGACACCCTCGAATATCTCTCCCGCGGGGGAAGGATCGGCAAGGTCACCGCACTCATCGGCAACCTCATCAAGATCAAGTCCATCGTGGGCGTCTCGGCGGACGGACGCGTGGTGATGACGGGGAGAGCCCGCGGGCAGAAGCGGGCGATCAAGGAGATCTCCGAACGCTTCGCTTCGGACATGGTATGCCCCGATCATCCCGTTTACTTTTTGCAGTCGGACACGGATGCCCCCGCGCGGGAGCTCATGGAGGCGTGCGGAAGGCGGGGGGACCGCATCTTCCGTATCTGCTGTGCGGTGGGGGCGCACATCGGGCCGAATGCCGCGGGGATCGTCTACGTCGTAAAATAAAGGGGCCTCCGCGAAACGGCGGAAGCCCCGGGAAGAAAACAAATTCAGCCGAGGAGGACTTTGGCGATCTTGTTGGAGAGGCGGACAAAGGCCTCGGCGTCGTCGGTCCCGATGAGTTCAACGATCTGGTGCACCATCTCAAGGGTGCGGTCGTGCACCTCGAGGTAGGCGGAGAGGTTCTCCTCGACGGGTCTTACAAAGGTGGTGCGGCGGTCGGCTTTGCCCTCGAGCCGCTCCAAAAGGCCGCGCTGGACGAGCGAATCGATGGTGCGGTTGACGAGGGATTTGAGCATGCTCGTCTCCGTCACGATGTCTTTGAAGGAGACGACGCCCTTGCCGTCCTCGCGGAACTTGCGGTAGATGATGTTCATGATGATCGCTTCGTTATATTGCAGGCCGTCCGTCAGCCGTGTGTTCTTCAATACCCCCGTGAGCCGTACCCACGATGCGATGATGTTCTCTTCAAGCGCAAAATTTTTGTCCATATTTCTGCCTCCAATTTTCTATTATAGTACGGGAAGAGGAGGATGTCAAGATAGATTTTCACAAAAATTGCATAAAACTTGCATTTTTTCTGGGCGGATGCTATAATGAAATACGGGAGGAAAATGATGAACAAATTGCAGCTGATGAAGCTCTTTTCCGAGTACGAAGAGCTCTCCGAAGGGGACTTCACCCCCGAGGAGATCGAGGAATATGCCGCCTATCTCGAGGGGACGGATGCGCCCCTTTCTCCCCGCGAATGGAAGGAAAACTATTTCTCCTTCTATGACGACGTCAAGGACAAGTCGTTGAAGAAGCAGGATTGGTGAAAAACAGGCCACCCATGTCCGCATATACAAGACAGAAAACAAGCCGCCCATGTCCGAGACAAGCATCTCTCCTTCAGACATGGTGGCGGCATTTTTGCTCCTTTTCCCCATAACTTTCAAAAAAGGGCGCATACTGCGGGCATGAAGATCACGACCTATCTCCTTTCCGCAATCCTCATCCTCTTCGGCCTCCTTGCCGCGGTGTATGCCCTCTCCGGCTTCGACCTTCTCCTCTTTCTCTGCGCGGGGAACTTCGTCGTCTACCGCGCCCTTTTGTCCCTTGCGGGCGTCGCCGCGCTCTGGCTCATCTTCTTTTTCGCCGTCTTCCGGCCCCTCAGATTTCTGTCATAAAAATGCCCGCCGGTCTTTGGCGGGCAAAGTTTACAGAAGATTTTCGAGCACCAGCTTTTCGAAGTCCACGCTCTCCAGAAAGTCGCGGGGGCGGAAGACGACGTGGCGGAACTTCGCATAGTTGAAGAGGTGGGTCTTCAAAAGGACGGGCGTGGGGATATCGAGCTCGCCGCAGATGTCCGCGAGATATTTGAAGAAATTCGCGTAGGTGAACTTCTCCTCGTTTTCGTACGTCGTCTGTTTTGCGATGCGGTCGTCGCGATAAACTTTGGCCCATATTTTCAACATACCGCCATTATAGCGGATTTCTTTGAAAAATGCAACATCCCGCGGGCGGAAAAGTTCTTCCCGCGCGGAAAACAAGTTGACAATCGCGCGCGCATACGATATAATGGAGAAAAGTAGCCGTGATTTCTTTGGGATCACGGTCATATTATTAGATTTTTCTGCGCGGACAGCGCAAGGAGAGAGAAAAATGGCAGATCGGTTCTTTATGACGAAAAAGGGGTACGAGGAGGCGGTGAAGCAGCTCGACTACCTCACCAAGGTCAAGCGTGCGGAGATCGTGGAGCGCATTCAGGAAGCGCGCAGCCACGGGGATCTTTCCGAGAACGCCGAGTACGATGCGGCGAGGAATGAACAGGCCGCCAACGAGGGCGAGATCGCCGAGCTCGACTACCGCATCAAAAACGCCGTCATCATCGAGGAGAGCGACGACACTTCCGTCGTGCATCTCGGCTCCAAAGTCACCGTCTTCGACGAGGAACTCGGGGAGGAGGAGACCTACACCATCATGGGCACCACCGAGGTGGACGCCATGCAGAACATCATCTCCAACGAGTCCCCCGTGGGCGCCGCCCTTCTTCGCCGCAGAAAGGGGGATAAGGTGACGGTCAAGGCCCCCGACGGCGACTACGTTTTGCACATTCTGAAGATCGACTGAGGGGAACACATATGGACGAAGATATCATCCAACAGGAGGAGCTTGCCGAACAGGCACGCATCCGCCGTGAAAAACTTTTCAAGCTCCGCGAAGAGGGGCACGACCCCTACCTTGCAACGAGCTACCCCGTCGATGCCGATTCCCAGAAGATCAAGGGGGAATTTGACCTTCTCGAGGGAAAGGACGTCGTCGTCGCGGGAAGGCTCATGTCCCGCCGCATCATGGGCAAGGCCTCCTTTTCGCACATCTCCGACCGCTTCGGCCAGCTCCAGCTCTACATCACCCGGCAGGACGTGGGCGAAGAGGTGTATGCCGCCTATAAAAAGGACTTCGACATCGGCGACATCGTCGGTGTAAAGGGGTTTGTCTTTAAGACGCAGACGGGGGAAGTGAGCGTGCACGCGAGAGAGCTCGTTCTTCTCTCGAAGGCCCTCCTGCCCCTGCCCGAAAAGTATAACGGACTTCAGAACCAGGACACGAAGTACCGCCTCCGCCACATCGACCTCATCGTCAATCAGGACGTCCGGGATACCTTCTTCAAGCGGTCGAAGATCGTGCGCGCCATCCGCACCTTTTTGGACGAACGGGGATTTTTGGAGGCGGAGACGCCCATCCTTCTCCCCATCGAGATCGGCGCGGACGCACGGCCCTTCAAGACGCACCACAATGCCCTGGACCTCGATATGTATCTTCGCATCGAGACGGAGCTGTACCTAAAGCGCCTCATCGTGGGCGGGTTCGAGAAGGTCTACGAGATGGGCCGCATCTTCCGCAACGAGGGGATGGACGCCAAGCACAACCCCGAGTTCACGACGGTGGAGATCTATCAGGCATACATCGATTATCACGCCGTGATGGACTTCGTCGAGGAGCTCTATAAATACGTCGCCTTAAAGGCATGCGGGACCCTTCAGATCGATTACATGGGTACCATGCTCGACTTCGGGCATTGGGAAAAGCTGACCATGGTGGAGGCCGTGAAGAAGTACTCGGGCGTGGATTTCGACAAGATCGCCACCGATGAGGAAGCGAAAAGCGTCGCCGCCGAGAAGGGCGTGGAGCTCGAGAAGGGGAAGGAAACGAAGGGCCACATCCTCGCCGCCTTCTTCGACGCATTCGTCGAGGACAAGCTCATCCAACCCACCTTTATCTATGACTATCCCGTCGAGATCTCGCCGCTCGCAAAGCGCAAGCCCACGGATCCGACGATGACCGAACGCTTCGAATACTTCATGATGGGGATGGAGATGGGGAACGCCTTCTCCGAGCTCAACGACCCCATCGATCAGGAGAGGCGCATGTCGGAACAGGCCGCGAAGAAGCGCGCGCAAGGCACGAACGCACAGGTCGACGAGGACTTCATCGACGCACTCAATCACGGCATGCCTCCCACGGGCGGCCTCGGGCTGGGCGTCGACAGACTGGTCATGCTGCTCACGAACAGTTCGAGCATCCGTGACGTGCTGCTCTTCCCGACGATGAAGCCCAAAAAGTAAAATGAAGCTGCACATCGCGGACATGCTCCGTGCACAATCCGCGGAGCACATCTCCTTTCACACGCCCGGGCACAAGCATGCGGGCGGGGATATCACGGAGCTGTCCTATTCGGACAACCTCTATTCCCCCCAAGGCGTGATCAAACGGGCGGAGGAGGACGCCGCGAAAATTTTGGGCGCGCACAGCTCCTTCTTTCTGACGGACGGGAGCACTTCGGGCGTCTTTTCCATGATCTACGCCGTGAAGGCGGCGGGGGGAGAAAGGCTCGCAGCTTCCGAATTTTCTCATCCGAGCGTCTTCCATGCGTGCAAGGCATTGGGGATGAAGATCGTTCCCATCCCGCAGGCGGTGCGGTGGGGGATCCCGATGCAGCCCGATGAAAAAGAGGTGGCAAAGGCCCTTCAAAGGGCGGACGCGCTCCTTCTCACATCCCCCGATTACTACGGATATTTCCCCCCTTTGGCGGCGGCAAAAGAGCTTTGCCGCACCCAAAAAAAGCCCCTCCTCTGCGACGGCGCACACGGGTCGCACCTGCACTTTTGCGAGAGGTATGCGGGGAAATTTGCGGACATGTGGGTGGACGGCGTGCACAAGAGCCTGCCCGCCATGACGCAGGGGGCGGTCGTCTCCGCGAAGGAAAATTGGGCCGCCCAACTCGGGGAGGCCGTCCGCGTCTTCCGCACCACTTCCCCCGCCTATCCCATTCTGGCGAGCGTGGAATATGCCGTAAAATATCCCAGAAATCTTGTCATCGAGGAGGCTTCCGAAGCGTTCAAACGCGGACATGGGTGCCTCATAAACGATGACTGGTCGAAAATTTTAGTCCCGTTCGGGGAAAAATCTTCTTTGGCGCAGGCCGCTTTGGAAAAAAATAACATCTACCCCGAATTCAACGACGGGAACTTTCTCATGTTCTATCTCTCCCCGTGCACAAAAAAGGAGGAGCTCGGGACCCTCGGCGCTCTTCTCGACGGCCTTCCGCGCGGGGAAGTGGGGGAGGACGCCCCGCAGGGCGGCATCCCCATCTATCGGGAGGGGCTGTGAAAACGCTCATTCGCTCGACAACCGCATACAAGCTCTTTGCGGCGGACGCAAAAAAGGGGACGTGCGCCTCGACGACGCTCATCCTCTTTCCGGACGCGAAGTATCTCCGCCTCTTTCTCACCGAGTGCGCGAAGGCGTTCTTTTGGGACAGGGGGGAGCGGGCGGAGCGGCTCATCGAGAAGGAGAGCTTTTCGGACTGCCTCTTCTTCCCCGCCGTGCGCGACGGGAAATTCACGGTGGACGACGCCTCCCGCATCATCGACGAGAGTCTTCTTCGGCCGACGGAGGGGGAGAAAAAACTCTTCGTCCTCGATGCTTTTTCGGAGGCTTCCCCCCTCGTCCAGAACAAACTTCTCAAGGTTTTGGAGGAACCGCCCGAAGGCGTCTACTTTCTCCTCGGGGCCGCCTACGAGCATTCCCTCTTGCCGACCGTCTTATCGCGGGCAAAGAAACTTGCCGTCCCGCCCTTTGCCGAAAACGAGGTGGAAGACGCGCTTGCCCGTACCCATGTCGGGGAGACGGGTGCAAAAGAGGCTGCCGCGGCGTGCGGCGGGATCTTCTCGGATGCGGAGGCCCTTCTTGCCGACGGAGCGGAGGAATTTGCCCTCGCCGAGAAATTTTTGTCGGGCGACGGCGTCGAGGCGATCTGCCGCGGCATCACGGATAAGAAGATCAAGCCCTTCCTTTCGGCCGTGAGACTTGTTCTGCGCGATCTCATATTCATGGAGACGGGGGAGGAGAAGTTCTGCGCGAGAAGGACGGAGGGCATGAAGGAACTTGAAAGCAAGATCCCGCTCGGAGCGGCCGTAGCTTCGATCGGGTTCGTCACGGACGCAGAGCGCGAAGTAAGGTTCAATGCAAACCCCGCACAGGCGGCGCTGTCGCTCTCGGTGCGGCTGAGAAAGGAGTGCGAGAAATGGCAAAAGTTGTCGTTGTAAAGTTCAGGGGAAACATCAAGCAGTATTATTTTTCGGGGGGGGGATTGGAGCTCAAAAAGGGCCAGCACGTCGTCGTGGAAACGACGCACGGACCGGAGTTCGGCCTCGTCATCGACCCCGCATACGAAGTAAAGGACGAGGAGATCGTCACCCCCTTGAAGAGCGTTCTCCGCATAGCGAACGAGAGGGATGAGGAGGTGGTCGCACGCGGACTTGCCCGCCGCGCCGATGCCATGCGCGTCTGCCGCCAGAAGATCGAAGAGCACGGCCTCGACATGAAGCTCATCGACTGCGAGTTCACCTTCGACGGGAGCAAGGTCATCTTCACCTTCATCTCGGAGGGGAGGGTGGACTTCCGCGACCTCGTCAAAGACCTTGCCTCCTACTTCCACCTTCGCATCGAGCTCAAGCAGGTGGGCGCACGCGACGAGACGAGGATTTTGGGCGGCATCGCTCCCTGCGGCAGGGTGGTCTGCTGTGCGAGCTGTATGCCCGATTTCCGCAAGGTCTCCATCAAAATGGCAAAAAACCAGGGCCTCTCTTTGAACCCCGGCAAGATCAGCGGGCTGTGCGGGAGGCTCATGTGCTGTCTTGCCTATGAGGACGAATACTACGCCGACGCCTGCAAGAAGGTCCCCAAGATCGGGGGGACCGTCTCCACGCCGGAGGGGAAGGGTGTGGTCGTCTCGACGGACATGCTCAAGATGACCGCCCGCGTCAGGATCGAAAAAGAGGGGGCGATGTTCTACCGTGACTATCCCGTCGCCGAGCTCGGCTTCAAACGCTGCCCCGAGCGGGAAGAGCATGCCGATCCCGACGACGAGAAGGACGCCCTTCCCGAGAAAAAAACCGATGACTGAGAAAAGAATTGCATGAAAATTCTTTACGAAGATAAAAAGTTATGATATAATACCAATAAGATATTTATGGAGGTGAATTCCTATGGCACATAAGATCACAGATGCGTGCGTTCAATGCGGAGCTTGCGAGGCGACCTGCCCCGTCGGTGCGATCGCGCCCGGCGATACGACCTACGTCGTCGATCCCGACGTCTGCATCGACTGCGGAGCCTGCGAGGACGGTTGCCCCACCGGAGCGATCACTGCCGAATAAGGTATGCGCATAAAGAGCGCGGGAGCAGCCCGCGCTTTTTATATTATTGAAGCTTATATGGAAGTTATCGAGCCCCTCCTCATCGGGGAGTACAAGATCATACAGGACACCGAAAAGTACCGCTTCACCTCGGATGCGGTGCATCTCGCGCGCTTTGTGAAGGCGTCGAAGGGGGAGCGCGTCGCCGATTTCTGTTCGGGAAGCGGCATCGTCGGCCTGCATTTTCTCGCGGAAAACGAGGGCGTGGAGCATGTGACCCTTTTCGAAGCGGACGAGGGCCTCGCCGAAATGAGCAAGCGGACGGTCGCCCTCAATGCGCTTGAAGATAAAATCGCCGTCGAGAACGTCCGCCTGCAGGACATCCCCGCCGCGTATACCGAGAAATTTTCGCTCATCCTCGCAAATCCCCCTTACGAAAAGGGCGGCTTCCAAAAGGCCGCTTCCCACATCGCCTCCTGCAGAAAAGAGCTCGACCTCAAACTCGGCGAGCTTCTCGACGCCGCGAGAAAGTGCTTGAAATTCGGCGGGAAATTTGCGGTCGTGCACCGTGCAGATCGGGTCGCAGAGCTCATCTGTGCCACCCATGTCCGAGGTTTAGAACCCAAAAAGCTGCAATTCATCGCGGGGAAGAAGGGGAAGGCCCCCTATGCCGTCCTCCTTCTCGCCGTCAAGGGCGGAAGACCCTCGGTCGAAGTTTTGCCCACTCTCATCAACGCGTAGGAGATTTTATGATCACTTTCGTCGCAACCCCCATCGGAAATCTGAAGGACATCACGCTGCGCGCCCTCGAGGAGCTCAAGTCCGCCGATGTCATCTTTTGCGAGGACACCCGCCATACAATTAAACTTTTATCGGCATATGATATCAAAAAACCCCTCCTTTCCTGCCACAAATTCAACGAGCGGGAGGCGGCGGAGAAGATGATCGCGCTCTCCCGCGAAGGCAAGCGCGTCGCCGTCGTCTCGGATGCGGGGATGCCCGTCGTCTCCGACCCCGGGAATGTCGTCTGCAAAAAGCTCAAAGAGGCGGGGGAGAGGTATTCCGTCATCCCGGGGGCAAATGCCTTTCTCTGCGCCCTTGTTCTTGCCGCTTTCCCCGCGGACCGCTTCACCTTCATCGGTTTTCTCCCCGAGAAAAAGTCGGAAAAAAGGGAACTTTTACTGCGCTATAAAGACGCCGCCGAGACGCTCATCTTCCACTGCGCTCCGCAGGATCTGGACGAATATGTGGGTACCATGTCCGAGGTATGGGGGGATCGCAGGGCGTGTGCCGTGCGTGAGATCACCAAGATCCACGAGGAGGCGAGGGAGTTTTCTCTTGCCGAAGGATACACGGGAGAGAGGAAGGGGGAGTTCGTCCTCCTCGTCGAGGGTGCGAAGGAGAAGGAAAACCCGCTCTGCGCCCTTTCCCCGCGCGAACATGTCAAGAAGTATATGGACGAAGGCATGGAAAAAAAGGACGCCCTGAAGGCGGCGGCCAAGGACCGCGGCGTCTCCAAAAGCGTCCTCTACCGCCAAACTTTGGACCTATGAACTTGCAACAAGCGCGTGCGGCCACTTCTTACACTTTATACAGAATATAAAATCAAAGCAGAGGACGCTCATGAGAGAGATCCATATCATACGGTTGAAAAAATCATTGATGTTTCTGGCGGTTGTTGTCTCGCTGATTTTTCTCATAGATCGGTTTGATCTTCCGATCGATAAGAATCTGCACGCTTCCGTCTATGCGGCGATTTTTACCTTGGCCGCGATCACAGGCAGCCTTATTACGATCATTTCCGGCACACTTTCAAAAAAAATCTTCGACATCCCGATGGACGTTTTTTTGCACCTCAACGTCTATTTGTTCGACCCACTGTATCTGCTCCTCCTTTCGGTCATGATTGTCGCTTTTTCGACGCTGACCTTTTTATTGAACGGACTGCTCGCAACGCTTTTCTATTTGGCGTTGGAACTCATCTATATCGCGCTCTTTTCCGCAATGATGTGGAAAATGGCGACGAGCGAGCGTTTCTGCATACGACTGCTCGAAAAAGAAATTCATATGCGGGACAAGAAGGCAAATTGGAAATACATTCTCGGTTGCCTTTTTTCCTACTACGGACGTGAGATCGTCTGTACGGCCGCGCAAGAGGGAGATCGCGCGAATGAATGCGCGGAACTCATCGTTGCACTTGTAAAAGAAGAAGATCTCTATACAGGGCAACGGGCGGATATTCAACGGTTTTCCACCGAGATTTCGAAAAATTTGCTCTTGTGGGACAATTTGAACCGTTTGGGGCTGAAGAGCCTCGATGCCTTTTGGAGGCTTTTTCCGGAAAAGAACGATCCGGGCAGGCTCTCTCTCATTTCAAACTGCGCAAAGGCATTGCAATATATGGATGAACGGGAAGTCTTTGCGATCAATTTTGAGCAGAGGATCCTCGAGGCGGCCAAAGAGGACACCTTCCGTGAAGAAGAGAAGCAGGCCTTCCTCTATAATATTGTAAAAGCGTTGGCGGAAAACGCACGGCTTTCTCCCAATGCAAAGAAGAAGGTGCTTGCAAGGGTCCTCCGTGTCAATTTCGGACAGCCATTGCCGAATTTCATTTTGCAACCGACCACTTGCATTTTGGTTTTTCAGCACCTCGTTCTTGAAAATGAGAATTGGGATCGTGCGCTCATGCTCTTCGAGTGCATTCTCGGCGCGTTTCGATACTCTTTGCGAAGCGCCAAAGAGTTTCGTGCTTCGGTCATGGCCTATATGTATGCGTTGCAATGCACGTATGCGATCTATGAGGAGGACCTTTCAGAGGAAAGACGCAAGAAGATCCTTTCGCTTGCGACAATGCGCTTTGAAGACCCCGTCGATTCCTCCGCGCTTTCGTTTTCGGCGATCCTCAAGAAGGATATCAAAGACATATTGCATGAACTGAGAAAAATTTGTGACGGGAAGGAATGGATCGACTTCGACTATTGGGGGAAATCCGAGGGAATGAAGATGGTCGTCTGGGAGAGGAGCCGCGTGCGTCAGATCCTCTACTTCACATGTTTTTTGAATGCATATTGCATACATGGCCCGATCTATAGGAGCGAAGATTGGGAGTCTCATCCGCCCGACAATAGGCGTGAGATCCTGACCGAGTTTTTATCTTTATTTGACAAGAGGGATTCCGGGCTTACGTCCGGGGCGATGGAGGAGATCGGGAAAATCGCCGTCCTTGCGGGACTATCGCGTAAAGTCGACAGGTTGGCTTTTGCAGATCTTTTCGAGACCGCGAATGAGGAATTGAAGGGAATGATGCCCGCAAAGACCGAGATACTATGTGAGCATTGTGAGAAAGATCTGATGTATTGTGAAGATGAGAGTTTGCTCCCCATCGTCGAGAATATGCACGCCTCCATTGGCTGTTACGACAAAACTATCTATACGAGGGAGAATTTACGGGAGCTTGCCCACAGTGGAATGATGATCGATGCCCTTTTGGAAAATACCATGAAAAAATACGGCAAGGCGATCAAGCTGTCCTATGATGCAGCAGGAGTAAAAAAACTGTGCGACTTGTTTGAGCAACAAAAGATCGGCATCTCGAATTACAGGCTCGAAGAATGGTATTTCCCCTCGGAGGCCAGAAACATGGCTGAATTTGCCGACCTGAAACGATGGTTGGAGAAAATTTTTGTAGAAACGATCTACGCAGTTCCCTTCTTCTCCGATAAACTGCCCCGCTATAAATTCATTTTAAGGGAACTTGAGATGAAGGAGGTTGACGAGTCAGAGGTGGAAAAGATTTGCGAGGAAAATAAGATCGCAGAGGATCGTTATTCCGTGCAGTTTGATTGCGTACTCAACCTTGCAGAAGCAAAGGAGTACGTCCGAAAGAATTACACGAAGGATACTTTCGTGTTTGAGATCAAACACAACTTCTCTTCCTGCGGCCTCTATTATTTGGAAGATTGACATCCGTCGTTTTTTCAAATAAACACCCGCATGCCCCTCCTTTCCTTCAAAGATATTTTGAAGAAATTTTGGAAAAAGGGACGCGGAGGAAGTCTTACATATCTATTGTTTGGATGCAAATCATACGGTAAAATTCGTCAGGAGGAGTGCCGACCAAGCCTCACCGAAGGCCCGTACTTTTGAAAGGAGGGCCCTATTATTTGCAAGCGGCCGACGCAAAATACATTTACTTTTTCGCCTGACTGCGTTATAATGAAATTCCGAGAGGTACCATATGGCAAGCAAATATTACATCACGACGCCCATCTACTATCCGAGCGGCAACTGGCACATCGGCCACTGCTACACCACCGTCATCTGCGACGCCCTCGCGCGCTTTCACAAGATGAAGGGGGAAGAGGTCTTTTTCCTCACGGGCACGGACGAACACGGCCAAAAGGTGGAGAAGGAGGCGAAAAAGCGGGGCATCACGCCCATGCAGTTTGTGGACCCCCTCGTTGCCGAGCTCAAGGAGATGTGGAAGCTCCTCGATGTCTCCTACGATCGTTTCATCCGCACCACCGATGCGGACCACGTCGCATGCGTGCAAAAAATTTATCAAAAGCTCTTTGAAAGCGGCGACATCTACAAGGCGGAATACGAGGGCTACTACTGCACCCCGTGCGAGGCCTTCTGGACGGAGAGCCAGCTGAAAGGGGGCAAGTGCCCCGACTGCGGGCGGGAGGTCTCCCTGCAAAAGGAGGAGAGCTACTTCTTCCGCCTCTCCAAGTACGCCCCCCGCATTCTCAAGCTCTACGAGGACAACCCAGAATTTTTGCAGCCCAAGTCCCGCGTCAACGAGATGGTGAACAACTTCCTTAAAGCGGGACTTCAGGACCTGTGCGTCTCCCGCACGACGGTAAAATGGGGGGTGCCGCTCCCCTTCGACGAAAGGCACACCGCCTACGTGTGGATCGACGCCCTCTCCAACTACATCTCCGCCCTCGGTTACGGGACGGAAAAGGATGAGCTTTACAAAAAATTCTGGCCCGCCGAACTGCACATGGTGGGGAAGGAGATCGTGCGCTTCCATGCCATCATCTGGCCCGCCATTCTGATGGCCCTCGGAGAGCCTATCCCGAGGCAGGTCTACGGACATGGGTGGCTCCTCATCGGTGGAGACAAGCTCTCCAAGAGCAAACAGGAGGCGGCAGAGAGCGAGCTCACCGACCCCTACGAGCTCGTCAAACGGTATGGGACGGACGCCGTCCGGTACTTCCTTTTGCGCGAAATTCCCTTCGGGAGCGACGGCGAATACACGGGAGAACGCCTTCTCGGCCGCATCAACGCCGATCTTGCCAACGATCTCGGAAATCTTGTCTCCCGCACACAGGCGATGATCGCCCAGAACTTCGAGGGGAGACTTCCCGCCCGCGGCCCCATGGAGGGAACAGACGGGGAACTTATCGGCATGTGCGACGTGCTTTTTGACAGGGTGAACGCGGACATGGGTGCCCTCAATGCGCCCGAGGCCCTCGCGGACATCTTCGCCGTCATCGACCGCGCCAACAAATATATCGACGAGACCACCCCATGGATCCTCGCCAAGGACCCCGCAAAGAAGGCCCGTCTCGGGGCCGTCCTCTACAACCTCGCCGAGGCGGTGCGCATCTGCGCCGTGATGCTCAAGCCCTTCCTCACGAAGGCCTCCGCCGAGATCTTAAAGAGCCTCTCCTTTGACGAGAACGCCGGCTTCGACACGCTCGCGTTCGGGGCGCTGAAGGAGGGCGCGGCCATCCAGAAGATTCCTCCCATCTTCCCCCGTATCGACGTTAAAAAGGAGCTTGCCGAAGTGGAAAAACTCGTCAAAAAATCCGCAAAGGAAAAGGAGAAGACCGAAAAGAAGGAGACGCGTCATTCCGATCCGAACGGGCAGAATGAAAACGGCGAGCATATCCCCGAAGGATCCCAAGGTGCGCAGTCCGTCTCTTCGCGTCATCCTGAGCTTGCCGAAGGATCCCAAGTTGTGCAGTCCGAGATCACCATCGACGACTTTGCAAAAGTGCAGATCAAAATCGGCGAAGTGGTCGCCTGCGAGCGGGTGAAAAAGAGCGAAAAGCTTCTGCACGAGACGGTTAAAATCGGCGACGAGATCCGTTCGGTCGTCTCGGGCATCGCAAAATTTTACACGCCCGAAGAGATGGTCGGGAAGAAGGTGGTGCTCGTCACCAACTTAAAACCCGTCAAACTCTGCGGCGTGCTCTCCGAGGGCATGATCCTGTGCGCCGAGGACGCGGAGGGGAACCTTACCCTCCTCACACCCGAAAAACTCATCGCAAGCGGGGCGAAGGTCAGATGATCGACGTCCACGCCCACTTTGCCGAGGAGGGGTACGACTTCCCCGCCGAATGGGAGAAAATCAAGGCGGCGGGGGTGCGGACGGTCATCCTCGCGGGCGATACCCTCGCCCACAGCCGCAT
>CANRIO010000032.1 GCA_947630605.1 uncultured Clostridia bacterium | reverse complement strand
GGCAGGAAGAACATGTCGTGTTCGCCCCGACCGAAGCTTCTATTCGTATTCTAAGATCGGCACGAGGGGCTCCGCCCCGAAGTACTCACGCTATCTCCACCAAGCAAAAAGAGAAGGCCTTGCGCCTTCTCTTTTTGCTTGGTAAATAAGCGGGCAGGAAGAACATGTCGTGTTCGCCCCGACCGAAGCTTCTATTCGTATTCTAAGGTCGGCACGAGGGGCTCCGCCCCGAAGTACTCACGCTATCTCCCATGAAAAAAGGAAGAGCACATGCTCTTCCTTTTTTCATGGTGAATAGGCGGGCAGGAAGAACATGTCGTGTTCGCCCCTCCCCTCATTCCGAGGCGAAGCCGAGGGAATCCCCTCTCAATGTGCCGACGTGTGTCTGTAGGGGTCTCCTCCGCCGCGATAGGTGCATACTTCGCCTTCGGCTCGTGCGCCACTATCGTGTCGTCGAGATGAGGACGGAGGAGAGGTGCCCCCTCCCGCTTTTCCACGAAAAAGAAAAAATCCCCTCTGATTTTGCTTGACAGCGGGGCGGGGAAATGTTACAATAACATCGATATGGAGGCATAGTCTCAGTTGGTTAGAGCGCGCGCTTCACATGCGCGAGGTCACAGGTTCAAGTCCTGTTGTCTCCACCAAACAAAAAGGAAAGGTGAATGCCTTTCCTTTTTGTTTGGTAATCAGCGAATACACAACAGGACTTGAGGGTGGAGCATTGCAGTTCTGCTCAACAGCCCTGTGGGCTGTGAGCGCAATGCGACAGCCGAGCTGGTAGCGAGGCGGGTGCGGCGGGCACTACCGCCGCACGAGGCGATTTGAACGCAAGTCCTGTTGTCTCCACCAAAGAGAAAAGAGAGGTTTTGGCCTCTCTTTTTTCATTCTTATTTCCTTTCCTTTGCTTCCTCGAGGAGATGGGAGAAATCTTCCTTGGCGGAGGAGAAGAGCGTCTCTGCGGCGGCCTCGTCCTTCGCACGGATGGAGTAGTAGATCTTGAGCTTGGGCTCGGTGCCCGAGGGGCGCACGCACACAAAACTCCCCCCTTCGAGCTCATAATAGATGCAGTTGCATTTCGGGATGTCGATTGTTCTTCTCGAGCCGTCTGCAGCCCGCCTTTCGCCCACGGAATAGTCGCGCACGGCGAGGACGCGCATGCCGCCGATCTCCTCGGCAAAGACCCCTTTGAGGTTCCCCACGACGGCGTTCATCTCCTCCATCGCATGGAGGCCGCCGTACTTTATCGAGATGTTTTTATCCTGCGTAAAGCCGTATTTTGCATAAATTTCACGCAGCCTTGCATAGACCGTCTTGCCGATATACGCATAGTAACAGACCATTTCGGCACATACCATGCTCGCAACGACGGCATCCTTATCGCGGGCATGGGTGCCGTGAAGGTATCCGCAGGACTCTTCGAATCCAAAGACGAATGTATATTTTTTATTCGCTTCCCACTCCTTGATCTTCTCGCCGATGAACTTGAAGCCGACGGGCGTCTCTATGTGAGCGACGCCGAAACTTTCGCAGACGGCCTGTGCCATCCCTGTCGAGACGAAGGAGGAGACGACGGCGGAATTTTCGGGAAGTTCCCCCCGCTCTTTGAGGCGGGTCAGGATGTAGTCGAGGAGCAAAATCCCCACCTGATTGCCCGAGAGGGCGACAAATTCCCCCTCGTCGTTTTTGACGGCGACGCCGAGGCGGTCGCTGTCCGGGTCGGTGCCGAAGACGACGTCCGCTTTGATTTTATTCGCAAGGGCAATGCCGAGGGAGAGGGTCTCCTTGAACTCGGGGTTGGGAATTTCCACCGTGGAAAATTCGGGGTCCTCGGCGACCTGCTCTTCGACGACGGTGGCGTTGATGCCAAGTCTTTTCAGAATGGTCGTGACGGGCACATAGCCCGAACCGTGCACGGGGGTGTAGACGAGTTTCAGGTCCTTCCCGCACGCCTTCACCGCCTCGGGCGAGAGGGAGAGCGACGCGATCTCGTCGAAATACGCCTCGTCCACCTCCTTGGGGACGGGCCGGATGAGCGGGCTGTTTTGCTCCCCTTCGACGGAGAGAAAGTCATCGATACTACGGATATAGCGGGAGATGACGGCGGAGCTTTCGGGGGAGAGCTGTGCCCCGTCCTCGCCGTAGACCTTATAGCCGTTGTACTCCTTGGGATTGTGCGAAGCGGTGATCATGATGCCCGCCGCCGCATGAAGGCGGCGCACCGCAAAGGAGAGCATGGGCACGGGGTGCACCCTGTCGAAGAGGTAGGCCCTTATCCCGTTTTTGGCAAGGACGGCGGCCGAAGCCTCGGCAAAGAGACGGGAACACCTCCTCGTATCGTAGGAGATGACGACGCCCCGCTCCTTTGCCCCCGAAGGCATTTCCCCGATGTACGCTGCGAGCCCCTGCGTGGCGCGGCGGACGGTGTAGACATTCATCATGTTGACGCCGTAGCCGATGATCCCGCGCATGCCCGCGGTGCCGAATTCGAGCTCCGCGCCGAAGCGGTATTCCTTCTCCGCATCGCTGAGCGAAAGCATCTCGCGGCGGGCCTCTTCCGAGAGCCGTGCATCCGACATCCAATTTTCATATAATTGCAAATAGTCCATAGCGTTTTCCGGTTGCGAATGCGCCGATCGGGCTTTTTTTCATTCTTCGCTCTCGACGACCTTGTCGCGGGAGACGAAATACTTTTTGCCCGAATCGGTATAGTAGTTGACGAACTGCATCACGAGCAGGAAGAAATAGGAGAGCGGGATAGAGATGAGCAGTCCGCTTCCGAGGGTGCAGAGCGCGAACGTGACGTTGACGACGACGATGAGATACACCGCGATGAGATAGGCGGCGAACCTCCTCCCGAACGACCTCTTGCAGCGTGCCGTCTCCTTGAGGGCGCTTCCGACCCCCTTCCCGCCCGCGATCATGGCGGGCATCCATGCGGAGACGAAGGTCATCTTGAGTGCCTGCATCGAGAGGATGAGGGCGATGGAGAAGCAGAGAGAGAGAAGGACGGTAAAGAAGTTCCATACCGTCAGGAGGGACGGGATATAGAAGAATAAAAAGACGCACAGCCCGACGGAGATCATATCATAGACGAAGGTGATGGGAACGTAGACGAGCTGATACAAAGAGGCCTTCCCGAGTCCGCGGAAATAGGATGCGGCAAAGCTGGTTTTTGCATTCATGCTCATGCGGTCGTTGATCGTGCCGCCGAGGGCAAAGTGCGCAAGGCCGTTGAAAAAGCGGCTCAGAATATACATGATGCACACGCCGATGATCGAGCCGACGATGGAGCCGATGTGCCGCCCGAGCAGGGCGATGAAATCGGACGCCGCCACATGGAAGTCGTGCGGGAAGGTCTGCAATACCTTGTAGTCGCCGCCGAAGAGCGCCTTCAGAAAGTCCTTTGCAAGCTCCTTGATGGCGGCCATCTCGCCGCTTTTTATGATGATGGAGAGCCCGAGCGAGAGGATGACATAGGTGAGGCTGAAAAAGACGACCGCCGAGATGAGGCGATACAAGAGAAGCTTAAAGACGCTCGAAAAGTTGTCGACGGTGATGCGTACGGAATGACGGAATCGCATTTAGTACCCCCTGTAGCTTCGTAAGACGTCTTCCCGGTCGAGTTTGTCCGTCTCGAAATAGACGGTCTCCATGCGGATGAGAAAGCTCAGAAAGAGCGCCGCATAGACGAGGACGAGGAGGACGCGGAAGGCCGCTTCGGGGAGGAGCGAGAAGCCCGCCGTGCATACCATGCACGCGAAGAAGGACACGCAGTAGGCAACGATGAGCTTATGGCGCACCCCCGTCATGAGGCGGTAGGAATAGAGGAAGGCCTCGTACGGACGGAAGCCCGTCGCCTGCCTGCAGGGCAGCCAGAGATAGAAGACGGTCGCGACATATAGAAGCGCGTAGGTGAGCATCAAAAAGATGATGACATAGAAGACATAGGCGAGGGCCGTGATCTTGATCTGCGCCACCATGAAGAGGAGCGCGGAGAGGATGACCGCCCAGATCTCATAGAGGGCGAGGTAGCCGACCACGACGACGAGGACGGAAAGGAAGAGCGAGAGGGACCCCGACAAAAGCCCCGAGAGGGTGCGCTTCCCGATGCGCATGTGCTTTTCGACGAGCACGAGCATGGGCACCGCGCAGAGGACGGTGGCGACAAACGCGAGGGCGGAGTAGATCCCGCCGAGCACACCGTCGATGCGGATGAGGCTCCAGGTGCGGAAATATTCCACAAACCCCTCCCGCGGGGATGTGGTGAAGAAGGTGCGCACCGTCGCCCCCACGCTCGTATAGTCGAGCGAGAGCGCGAGGAAGACTGCCGGAAGCACTGCAAACGGCAGAACGAACCAAAGATTTTTGGCGATGTATTTCCAATGTCCAAACGCTGTGCGCATAGTCCCCTCTTTTGCCTATAGTGCTATTATATAACAAACTTCGCGCGTTGTAAAGTGTTTTAAGGAAATGTTCTTCTTCGGAGAGGGCGAATATTTTTCTCCCTTCATGCACTTGCCGCCCTTTCGGGATTGACAACGCCCGCGCTTTGTCATATAATAAAGCTATGGAAGAGCGTTCTCGCATGAAAAGAGGAGTTTTAGCGAGCATCCTTGCGATCGCGGCAAACCTCCTGCTCGCGGCGGCAAAGCTCACCGTGGGGGCTGTCTTCGGCCTCGTCTCGGTCATCGCCGACGGATTCAACAATGTGAGCGACTGCGGGAGCGGCATCCTCTCCCTCATCTCCTTCCGCATTTCGGCAAAGCCCGCCGACAGCGAGCACCCCTACGGCCACCGCCGCGCCGAATACATCGCCGCGCTCGGAGCGGGGGCATTCGTCCTCTTTCTCGCCGTCGAGACCTTGCGCGAGAGCATCGAAAAACTTGTGACGGGCGGGGCCGCAGAGCGGACATGGGTGGTCTTTGCCGTCCTCGCCGCCTCCGTCGCGGTGAAAGCGGGCATGTTTATCTTCTTCCGCATTGAGGGGAAAAAGCTCTCCTCGGACGTCCTCCGTGCGACGGCAACGGACAGCCTCTGCGACTGCGCCGCGACCATCGCCGTCATCGCGGGGCTGGCGATCATGCAGCTTTCGTCCTTCCCCGCGGACGGCATCTTCGGCATCCTCGTCGCCCTCTTCATCGTATGGCAGGGGGTGAAAATTTTGCAAAAGGCGAGCTCCCAGCTTCTGGGGCAGGCTCCCGACGCTGCCCTCGTCGAGGGCATCCGCGAGGAAATTTCATCGCGGAAAAAGGTGCTCGGCATGCACGATCTGCACGTCTTCTCCTATGGGAGCGGGGCGCTCTTTGCGACCGTCCACATTGAAATGGACGCCACCATGTCCGCGATCGAGGCGCACGAGATCATCGACGGCATCGAACATGATGTCAAAGAAAAGCTTGGCACGAGCCTCACCGCCCACCTCGATCCCGTCGACCTTCAGGACGGCGAGGCGCTCTCCCTCGGGGAGAAAATTTTGTCCCGTTCGAAGGAGTACTTCGACGGGCTGAACCTTCACGACCTCCGCCTCATACGGGGCGTCAAGCCAAAGGTCATCTTCGATGCGGACGTCCCCTTCTCCTGCCCCCTCAAGGACGAGGAGATCGCGGCAAGGCTGAAAGAGATCGTCTCGGAACTTGGGGACTTTGTCCCCGTCATCACCGTCGAACGCCGTTAATTTAAGGAAAAATAGTATGTTGGAACAGGGTACGATCTTCGAAAAAACAGATTCCGAGCCGCTTGCGGCGCGCCTTCGTCCCCGCAACCTCGAGGAATTTTACGGGCAGAAGCATCTCCTCGGCGAGGGGAAAGTCCTGCGCCGCCTCATCGAAGAGGACAAGGTGAGCTCCATGATCTTCTGGGGCCCTCCCGGCGTGGGAAAGACGACGCTCGCCCGCATCATCGCAAACCGCACCAAGGCGAAATTCATCGACTTCTCCGCCGTCACGAGCGGCATCAAGGAGATCAAACAGGTGATGGAGGAGGCGGAGAAAAACCGCCGCTTCGGCGAAAAGACCATCCTCTTCGTCGACGAGATCCACCGCTTCAACAAGGCCCAGCAGGACGCCTTCCTCCCCTATGTGGAGCGGGGGAGCATCATCCTCATCGGCGCGACAACGGAGAACCCCTCCTTCGAAGTGAACGGGGCACTTCTCTCCCGCTGTAAAGTGTTCGTCCTGCAGGCCCTCAAGACGGAGGAGCTTACAGAGCTTTTGCGCCACGCCGTCGAGGACGAGCGCGGATTCGGGCGGCAGAAGGTGGAGATCTCCGACGATCTCCTTGCCACCATCGCGAACTTTGCGAACGGGGACGCGAGGAGCGCGCTCTCCACGCTTGAGATGGCCATTCTGAACGGCGACCTCGAGGGCAATGCCACCGTCGTCACCAAGGAGACCATCGAGCAGATCACCTCCAAGAAATCCCTTCTCTATGACAAGACGGGCGAGGAGCACTACAACCTCATCTCCGCCCTGCATAAATCCATGCGCAACTCCGACCCCGACGCCGCCGTCTACTGGCTGGCACGCATGCTCGAGGCGGGCGAGGACCCCATCTACATCGCAAGGCGGGTCACGCGGTTTGCCTCCGAAGATATCGGGCTCGCAGACCCGCGCGCCCTCGAGATCGCCGTCGCCGCCTTCGAAGCCTGCCGCCTCATCGGCATGCCCGAGTGCTCGGTGCACCTCACGGAGGCGGTCATCTACATGTCCGTGACCCCCAAGTCGAATGCGTGCGACGTCGCCTATATGCGGGCAAAGGAGGACGCCTTGAGGATGCTCGCCGAACCCGTTCCCCTCGTCATCCGCAACGCGCCCACAAAGCTCATGAAGGAGCTCGGCTACGGCAAGGGGTACGAGTACGCCCACGACTTCGAGGACAAGCTCACCACCATGCAGTGCCTGCCCGATTCGCTCGCGGGAAAGGAATATTACACCCCCACCGAGGAGGGCTCGGAGATCCGCTTCAAGACCCGTCTCGAAGAGATCAAGGCGTGGAAAAAAGAACATTCCAAAAAGAAATAAAATCGGATAAAAGGACGCGACGGAAATGATCAGACAGGGCATCGTCAACTTTTTCAAAAACTTAAAGTACTTCTTCACCCCGCTCGGGACGATCGCGCTCGGCGTCGTCTTCGGGCTCTCCATCCTCATTCCGGGGATGATCGCCGCGACCTCGACGCTCGCAAAGGACGTCAAGGAAGTGCTCGCGGCAAGTGCGGTCGACTTTCCCACCCTGCGGGAGGGCGTCATCACGGCGGTCAAGGCCCTGAATTGGGGCAATCCGCTCGGCGCCATCCGCACGATGCTGAGCGCGGATTGGCTGAAGGCCACGTTGAATGCCATCGCGGGAACGGAGAATTCCACGCAGTTCTCCGCCGCCATCCACGCCTTCACCCGCAGTCTCAAATTGAACCTTTCCGCCCTCCTCTCCTTCACCGCCCTCGGCATGATCGCGGGGTACTTTCTCACCCGCTGGCTCATCCGCAGGAACATGGCGAAAAGGACGATAAAGACCTTCCTCCTGCATGCCCTCGTCGACTCCCTCCTCACCGTCGCCCTCACGGGCGCATGTGCGTGGCTCACGGCCCTCTGGAGGCCGAGCATCTTCCTCTCCGTCCTCTTTTCCGTCATCTTCTTCGGCACCTTCTCCCTTCTCGAGGCCTACCTCATCCACGGGCGGAAGCGCGTCGCCCTCAAGGAGATCGTCAACTTCAAGAATGTCATGAAGCTGTTTGCGACCAACCTCATCATCCTTGCCCTCTCCGCGGTGTTCGTCGCGGCCGTCGTCTTCCTCGTGAACGCCATCGTCGGCATCTTTGTGGGCATCGCCATCCTGGAGATCGCCTTCATCGTCATCGCCCTCAATGCGGAGGCCTATGTGAAAAAGACGGCGGAGAAGGCTTCGGAACATGCAGAGAATGGGGAAACGGCCGGGAAAATCAGTTGACCTTCCCGAAAAAATATGTTAAAATAACAAAAAAACAGACGTGCAGACAGTTCGCAACCATCCTGTCTTAAAACAAAACTATGGAAAGGATGGGCGCATCGCGCCCTTTTTGTTTGCCGCCGAAATTTTGGGAGTAAAAAATCATGTTTCTACGCCGTCTGAAAAGGGAATGGAAAGAATTTCGCATTTTGATCAAAAACATTCCCGCACTCGTCACCGTCCTCTTCATCCTGTCCGTATTCTCGATGAACCTGCTCGCGAACAAGAGCATCTCCCTTCCGTGGGATTGGCTCGCTCTCGACTGCGGCATCATCGTCTCGTGGTTTGCCTTCTTCACGATGGACATCGTGACGAAACGCTTCGGCCCCAAGGCCGCGACCGAGCTCTCCGTCCTCGCGACCCTTGTCAACCTCTTCTTCTGCCTCCTCCTCTTCCTCGGCAGCCTCATCCCGGGTGTGTGGGGAGAGAGCTTTGTGGAGGGGAGCGAAAACGTCATCAACCACGCCTTGAACAGGACATTCGGGGGGACTTGGTATGTCGTCCTCGGTAGCACGGCGGCATTTATCCTCTCCGCCGTCGTCAACAATTTTTCCAACTTTGCCATCGGGAAACTCTTCAAAAAGAACCCCGACGGCTGGGCGGCCTACATCCTTCGCACCTACGTCTCGACGGCCATCGGGCAGTTCGTGGATAACTTTACCTTCGCCCTCCTCGTCAGCCACTTCTTCTTCGGCTGGAGCATGGTGCAGTGCGTCACCTGCGCGCTCACGGGGATGGTCGCGGAGCTTCTGTGCGAGTTTGTCTTCCTCTATCCCGGCTTTGCCATCACAAGGCGTTGGAAAAGGGAGGGCGTGGGCGAGGAATATCTCAAACTTCGGGAGGAAGGACATGAAAGTCTTGATCACGGGAACGAGTAACGGCATCGGAAAGGCGATCGCGGAAAAGTTTTTATCTTGCGAAAATGAGGTCGTCGGTTTGGACATGGTACCCCCGTCCATCGTCTCGCCCAACTATTTGCATGTGCAGACGGACGTCTTTTCGGGAGAGCTTCCCGAAATTTGCGGCGTGGAGATTCTCATAAACAATGCGGGCGTCCAGAACTCGGGGCGGGACATCGACGTCAACCTCAAGGGGGCGATGCGCGTCACCGAAAAGTATGCCTTTCAAAGCAAGATCAAGAGCGTACTCTTCATCGCCTCGTCGAGTGCGCGCACGGGGGCGGAATTCCCCGAATATGCCGCGAGCAAGGGGGGTCTCGTCGCCTATATGAAGAACGTCGCCCTGCGCATTTCTGCCTTCGGGGCTACGGCAAACAGCCTCTCCCCCGGCGGGGTCAGGACGCATCTCAACGACCATGTGATGAACGACGAACATCTCTGGGCGCAGATCATGGCGGAGACCCTTCTCCCCAAGTGGGCGGAGCCTGAGGAGATCGCCGAATGGGCGTACTTTGTGACCGCCGTCAACCGCTCGATGACCGCGCAGGACCTCCTCATTGACAACGGCGAACACGCAAAAGCAAATTTTATTTGGTGAAAAGTCCGAAAAAGGCAACCGCGACGGTTGCCTTTTTTGTATTGATTTTCCCCTCCCGCACATGCTAAAGGCGGAGGAAAGACATGATCGAACACGATACAATAGAACTTTTACGCGAATGCGACGCGGGCATCCAGATGGGCATTTCTGCGCTCGACGAGGTCAAGAGCCACGCAAAAAATGAAAATTTTGCGGCGATGCTCGACGATTATCAGCGCGAATACGCCCTCTTGCAGAACGAGATCCAGGGCATCCTGCACTCCTACCGCGACGAGGGCAAGGACCCGAATCCCCTTGCTCAGGGCATGGCTTGGCTCAAGACCAACTTCATGATGGCGGTGAAGGAGACGGACGAGGAGATCGCCGCCCTTCTCACGGACGGCTGCAACATGGGGGTCAAATCGTTGAATAAGTATCTCAACGACTACGCCGCCGCGGACGAACGCGCAAAGGACCTTTGCCGCCGCCTCATCGAACTGCAAACCCGCCAGCTCCAAGAACTTGCAAAGTATTTGTAAGAAAAGCGCGTCATTCTGAGGCAAAGCCGAGGGAATCCCTACGTAAGCGATAAGGCCTCATGGGTGTGTGGGATCTCCTCCGCCGCGATAGGTGCGTACTTCGCCTTCGGCTCGTGCGCCACTATCGTGTCGTCGAGATGAGGAAAAAATCGGGAAGTCCGATATTGGCAACCATTAAATCGCATTGCTGCAAGCGAGACAAGGAAAAGAAGAGGATACCCTTATTCGAAGTTCGCCCCTCCCGTTCGAAGAGGGAGAGGGGTCAAGGGACCTCTTTTTCAAATGGCGTGCCTTACACATATTGATTCTTTATATACTCGGCTACGCAATCGATTTCTGGAAATAAAGTCGCCCGATTGATGGAAAGGTCGGACAATTTCTCCAACATTTTATCCTTGTCTTTTATCAAAATAATTATCTTCTTTCTCTCCCTGTTCCTATATCGGAATTTATCAAGTTGGTCGACGCTTTCCGCAAGGCCCGTAAGGATGAAAGCGCCCTCCTGTTTTGTAATGCGGCGGTTGTTCCGCAATGCCAAAATGAATATACTGTTCAAAACATCCTCTTTCCTGATTTCCGCGTTGAAGGCGGGCTTTTCCAAACGGATCTCATGCAATAGTCTTTTTATACGCTCGTTGAACATCTCGTCTGTCACAGACCTGTCCGTCGCCAAGCCCTTAAAAGTTTGTTGTGTATTATAGTCAAATGCGGGAAGGCTCGCCAAAATCGAAGCGGTATCGCTTTGGGGATATTTGACTTTCTCCTTCCCCACGGCGAAAACGATCACTTCGCCATACCCACGCGTCTTGGATTCGCATGCAAAGTAAAGGGCAACAAGCGGGTTCTGCGTAATATCAAGCATCCTTGTCGGTAGCCCGTAGTGTTGCATTTCCACAAGTTTTTCGAGATGGCTATGGCACTTTTCAAAATCTTCCGGACATCTGATTTGAAGATCGTTATACATCTCCCGCTCGCTTTTCATCCATTCCTGCCGTCGATAAATGGAAGGCTTTAAGGTATAGTTGGCATCACCATGGCCGCGGAAAAAGAGCATTTCATCCTTGGGTTTGATCTTCGCCAAAGCAGAACTGAATTTTGCAATCGTCGATACGATATTGATTTCCACCGTCTCCGAATTGTAAAACACCCCGTCTTTTTCAACGATCAAGTGATTGATATTACTGAATTCTTTGATGTTGGAGAAGAGCTCCAACGTAAAATCCACGCGCTCCGTCCTCTCTTTCATCGTCATATAAACCCAATAAACGATCGCCTCGATTTCCGTCATAGATAGCTCCGTCGTCACGGAAGGCTCTATGCGATCTTCCATCACCCTTTCATTGCCTTGAAATAGTCTTTGCCACGTCTGTTGTGCGTTATTTTTATCGGGATAATCTTCTTGATAGAGTTTTATGTAGATCGAACGTTCAACGGCAAGGCGGTATCTCATCTCCTCCTTGGAGAAGCTCCCGTCCAAAAAACTGCTCATATCAAGATAGCCGTCGTACAGAATTTTCTCGAAACAAAAATTATAGAACGCCTTCCTTACAACGGGCTCATTCTCTAATCCGAAAAAATTAAAAAAGAAAAAAAACATATTTCTCCTTTGTGGTTTTCAAGTTTTGCTTATTCTTCTTTTGCGATCGGAATATACACTTTGCAGAGTGGGATGATCTTGCGAAATTTTTCGCTCAATTTTTCATAGTATTTCAAAATCAACTCGACCGGTTCAGCCCCCTCTCCGAAGAATCCCCTGATACGAAGTCCGATTATGGAAACCGCGTCATTCTGAGCCGAAAGAGCCATACCATGTCCGCGAAGGCCCCTCTCCGAAGAATCCCCTGATACGAAGTCCGATTATGGAAACCGCGTCATTCTGAGCCGAAAGAGCCATACCATGTCCGCGAAGGCACCTCTCCGAAGAATCCCCATATACGAAGTCCACTTATAATAAGGTGATGCTTTCGCAACCTATATGCGATTCGCTATTCCTCTCCCGTTTCTTCGTCAAAATAATGTTTTATGCCTGATTTGTCCTTATAGGCGATGACGGCGGAAAGGTTCACGTTCTCCACGCTTTTGAAGATGTTTTTCTCCACCTGCGGGAGTTCTTTTTTTAAGGTGCGGATGAGCTCCTTCACCCGTTGGCGTTTGGAGTCCTTTTCCCCCTCCGCCGCGTCCGCGGTAAACTTGCAGGCACACCGCAAAAAATTGAGATGATATTGATTTTTCCAGGCGATGATGTCCCTCTCCCGCACGAGATACATGGGGCGGATGAGCTGCATCCCCTCGAAATTCGCACTGTCGAGCTTGGGCAGCATGGTCTGCACCTGCCCCGCATAGAGCATCCCCATGAGGATGGTCTCGATGACATCGTCGAAGTGGTGGCCGAGGGCGATCTTGTTGCAGCCGAGCCTTTTCGCCATGTTATAAAGGTGCCCCCGCCGCATGCGCGCGCAGAGGTAGCAGGGGGAATTTTCGATATGGACGACATTTTCAAAGATATCCGTCTCGAAAATCGTGACGGGGATGCCGAGAAGTGCGGCGTTTTGCTCGATGAGGGCGCGGTTTTCGGGGGCATAACCGGGGTCCATCACGAGAAATTTCAGCTCAAAGGGGAACTTATTATGGCGTTTCAGCTCCTGAAAGAGCTTGGCCATGAGGAAGCTGTCCTTCCCGCCCGAGATGCACACGGCGATCTTATCGTTGGGCTCAACCAAGTGATAGGTGGCGATCGCCTTTGCAAAGGGTTTGAACAGTCTCCGCGAAAAGGTAGTGCGAATGCCCTCTTCGACCTCTTCTCTTATACCCATGTCCGAGGGCAAGGCTTCATTTTCCATCATTGTCCCCTCCCGACGAGGTCCTTTATGACCTCGCCTGCAAGAATCAGCCCCGCGACGGAGGGGACGAAGGAGACGCTCCCCGGGGTCTGCCGCTTTCCGCTCTCCTCCTCGGAGGGAAGGGGGCACATGGGCTCCTCCTTGGAATAGACGACCTTCAATTTTTTTACGCCGAGCTTTTTCAGTTCACGGCGCATCGTGCGGGCGAGCGGGCAGACGGAAGTCGAAAAAATGTCCGCGACCTCGAACATGGTGGGGTCCAATTTGTTCCCCGCCCCCATACAGCTGATGGCGGGCACCCCCGCTTTCTCCGCATTTTGGGCGATGGCGAGCTTGCCCGCGACCGTATCGATCGCGTCCACGATATAGTCGAAATTTTTGAAATCGAACTCCTCCGCCGTCTCGGGAAGATAGAACTTCCGATATGTCCGCACGACGCATTCGGGATCGATCTCGAGGATGCGTTCTCTGACGACATCCACCTTATATTTGCCGATCGTCTTCAAGGTCGCGTGGAGCTGGCGGTTGAGGTTGGTGAGGGCAAAGACGTCGTGGTCGACAAGGCCGATCTCCCCCACGCCCGCACGGGCGAGGGCCTCCGCGCAGTATCCGCCCACGCCGCCAAGGCCGAAGAGTAGCACACGGCTTTTTTTCAGCTTTTCTACGCCCTCTTTGCCGATGAGAAGTTCCTCTCTCGAAAAAGCATGTTCCATAACTTTATTATAAATGATTTCCCCCCTGCCGTCAACCCTCTGCGCCCGCATCCCGCTTGAGCTTTTCGAGGATGACCTCGTCCGCGGGACAGAAGGCAAAGTTGTCGATCTCCGAAGGTGCGATCCACTTCATGTCGTTGTGTTCCAGAAGCTGCGGTTCCCCCTCCTCGATGACAGCTTCAAAGAGGGTGAGGTGGACCGTGAGGTCTGGATAGGTGTGCGTCACCTCGAAGAAAGGCTTTTGGGCTTTGACGCAAATGCCGAGTTCCTCGCGGCACTCGCGTGCGAGAGCCTCCTCTTTCGTCTCGCCCGCCTCCACCTTGCCGCCGACGAACTCCCACAAAAGGCCTCTCGCCTTCTCCTTCGGCCGCTGGCAGATGAGGAATTTCTCTCCCCGCCATATGAGTGCCGCCACCACTTCCACGCGCTCCATCTCTTTCTCCTCACTGTAAAACTAACAGCACTATACCACATTCCCCCGCATTTTGCAACCCCTCGCAGACAATTTTCCCCAAAGAAAAACGGCAGCGAGATCGCTGCCGCACTCTCATGTCTCAGACATGGTATGCTCGTTTTTTGTCTAATTGGAAATTTTGTTACATCGCGGGGCCGGTCGTCGAGGGCGTATAGACGCGGGCGAGAAGCTCCTGATTGAGCGCGTAAAGGCCCTTTGCATCGCAGCCGAAGAGCTTCATCTTCTTGATGAGATCGTCCGCATTCGTCTCCTCTTCGCCCTGTTCCTTTATGAACCAATCGAGGAACTGCATCGTCTTGTAGTCCTTCTGCGCGAATGCCTCGTGGTAGATGGCGGTGATGAGGGACGTGACATAGCGCTCGTGCTCGAGGCCCGCTTCAAGGGGGGACATGTGATTTGCAAACGTCTTGTCGGGCTTTGCAATGGCGGCAAAAGTGACCTTCTCGCCGCTGTTCAAAAGATACCTTCTGATCATAAAGGCGTGGTCGCGCTCCTCCTGTGCCTGCACTTCATACCAATGCGCGAAGCCGTCGAGCCC
>CANRIO010000031.1 GCA_947630605.1 uncultured Clostridia bacterium | reverse complement strand
TGGCGCAGAAGAGGAGATTCGAACTCCTGCTACCTTTCACAGGTACTACTCCCTTAGCAGGGGAGCCCCTTGAGCCTCTTGGGTACTTCTGCTCGTCTTGGTTCACGAAAATTTTTGTGCCAAAGAATCGCGGTCGTTGCATTCAAAGGCTCTATCAATATAGCATAAAAATCGGGGATTGTCAAAGTATTTCTCGGAAATCGCAAAAATTTCGCAAAAATATTTTTGAAGGGGGCGAAGGCGGCGGCCCGGTTGCGTTTTTGAAGAGGGCATGGTATAATGTCGGAAGGAGGAAGGACATGAAGCTCTACGTCGTTCGGCATTGTGCGACAGAATATAACGAGAAAAAGCTCTACTGTGGGCGGCGGGACATTCCGCTTTCCGAGCGGGGACGGGCGGAGGCAAAGCTGCTCGCCGAAAAGCTCCAAAATTGCCCCTTCGACAAGGTCATCTCATCCCCGCTTTTGCGGGCAAGGGAGACGGCGGAGGAGATCGTCCGCGGGCGGGCTATCCCCGTTTATACGGATGAAAGGCTCATCGAGCGGGACTTCGGCGAGCTGGAGGGGACGAACTTTTACAGGGAGGACGCCCTCGTCTACCGCGACGAATTTGCCTGCCGCTGCAGGGGCGGGGAATCCGACCTCGACGTCGCCGCGCGGGTGTATGCCTTTTTGGGAGAGCTCAAAAAGAAGAGGGGAGAGGGGGCGGTGCTTCTCGTCACCCACGGCATCGTCAGCCGCGTCATCCGCACCTATTTTTGCAACATGACGGACGAGGAATTCCACGCCTACCTCCTGCACAACGGCGACATCGCGGAGTATGAAATTTGACTTTCCCCCTCGGACATGGTATGGGGAAAGGTGGTCTAAGGCGTCTCCGCAAGGCTTCCCCTTCATATGGGGGGATGCCCTCTCCTCATTCCGAGCGAAGCAAGGGAATCCCCACAAACCCAACATAGCACATTGAGAGGGGGTCTCCTCCGCCGCGATAGATGCGTACTTCGCCTTCGGCTCGTGCGCCACTATCGTGTCGTCGAGATGAGGAAACCCATTTCCCATTCAAACAAAAAAACAACCCCCGCGCGACCGCACGGGGGGATAGGATCATTTAGTTGTATCGGGGGTGGGCGTATGGGCCGCTTTTCCGCGGCCGCTTGGCCCGTTATACCGATCTTTCCTCAACTTGGCTCATGCCATGCACGGGGGATGTTCCCATCCGTGCGCTCATACGGAAATCCGGTCTAATTTTCCGCCCCTATCATATAGTAGTACATTGGTCAGCCCTCCTTCATGCTTTGATAAAGCCTTGAAGTATCATATCGATGCACCTCCGATATGAGATTTCGTACGGACCCCTGTCCGCCCTTATTCCGTTGCCCGAAAGGTTTGTTAGCCCATGGGAGTGTCCACCTTGTTTGAAAGTAACTTTTTTTGTGAGTTTCTTTCTCTTTTCACCTACATTATAGCATAGAATTCCCGTCTGTCAAGGGGTTTTCCGAAAATTTTTTCAAGATTTTTTTGCGAAGTCTTTTATGGGGGAAAGTTTTGCCCGCCGCAAAAGAACTTTACTTTTTCGCGCGCACATGGTAAAATGGTCGCATGAAGCCGAAGTCCCATTCCCTCAAACGAAATCTCTCCCGCGGTGCGGAGATCGTCCTCGTCGGCGCATTCACGGGCGCCTTCGTGGGCGTCATCGTCACCCTCTTCAACCTTCTCGTGGAGATGTGCGAGGAGTTCACGCGCGGCAAATACACCTATCTCGCCGAGCACCCCGCCTTCATCCCCCTCCTCTTTGTGGGGCTCTTTTTGGGTGCGGTCGTCATCGGCGGATTCGTGCGGTTCCTGCCCATCATCCGGGGGAGCGGCTTCCCCCAGACGGAGGGCGCGGCGCAGGGACTTCTCCGCTTCAAGTGGTATAAAGTGCTCACGGGGATGTTTGCGGCCAGCCTCGTCGTCATCTTCTTCGGGCTCTCCGCAGGGAGCGAAGGCCCCAGCCTCATGATCGGCGGCGCGGTGGGGGACGGCCTCGGACAGGTGACGAGGAGAAGTTTTCCCGTCCGAAGATATCAGATCACGGGCGGCGCATGCGCCGGGCTTGCGGTCGCGCTCAACGCTCCCCTGACGGGCATCGTGTTCGCCTATGAGGAGACGCACAAACGCTTCACCCCCGAAGTGTTCGCGAGCTCCTTCACCTCCGTCGTCGTCGCCATGGTCATCCGCGGGGCATTGGCGCCCGCGGTCGGGCTGTTCACTACGCCCATCTTCTACGGGTTTTATTTCCCCGAGACTTCGCTCTCCTTTCTGCCGTACGCCCTCCTTGCCGCGGCGATCGTCTCACTTCTCGGCATCGCCTTCTACTTTGCGGCGATGTGGATGCGCAAACTCTTCCGCAAAATTTGTCCCAAAAAGTTCATGTGGACCTGCCGCATGCTCATACCCTTCCTGCTCGCGGGGGCGGTCGGCCTCGTCTCCATCTATGCGATGGGCAGCGGGAAGTTTTTCATCGAGAGCCTCAAGACGGGCCCCGAAGGGGAGCTCCACATCGCGACGGTGTTCTCCTCCCCGATCTGGGTGACCCTCCTTATTGCCATCCTCCTGCGCCTTGTCGTCACCGCCTGCAACATCGGGGCGGAGACGCCCTGCTGCACCTCCTTCCCCATCTTCGCCATCGGTGCGGGGACGGGCGCGCTCCTCTCCCTTCTCTTTGTGAAAATGGGGATGGGTGCGGAATTTACGGACACCGTTATCATCATTTGTCTTGCGACCTTCTTTGCCACCGTCATCAAGGCCCCCTTTACGAGCATCATCCTGACGCTGGAACTCACGGGTTCCTTTACCTACCTTCTGCCCGTCGTGCTGGCGGTGACGGTCAGCATCCTCCTCGGCAGGATCTTCCGCACGGAGCCCCTCTACGAACGCCTCCTCGAGGACTTCATGGAGGAAGAGGGGGAGACAAAGCAGAAGCACACTTGCCGCGTGCGCGTCGGCGTTGCGGCGGGAAGCGCGATCCGCGACATTCTCTGGCCGCAGTCCGCCGTCGTCACGGCCATTCTGCGCGGCGGGGAAGCCGTCCCCGCGGGCGGCGGGTCCATCCTTCAGACGGGCGACATCCTCACCGTCGAGGGGACGCCGCAGAGCGAGGAAGTGGAGGAATATATCGCCCTTCTGCGCGACGCCGTCGGCGAGGTCATTGTGGACGAAGAGAGCAAAAACGCGCCACCCATGTCCGAGGGTGGGCCGTTGCAATAACGTAAGGGAAAAACTTCAAAAATCACCCAAAAGAACGCCGGGGCGGGTACCATGTCCGCCTCGGCGTGTTTGTTTTGATATAATTTTGCGGGAAGGAGAGCGGCCTTCGTTCGGGCCGTTTTTCAGCCGTTGAGGGCGGCGAGCTCCAGGGAGATGAAATGGGAGATGCGGGTGCGCACGAAGAAGAAGTACTTCTTGCTGCTCGATTCGAAGAGGATGTGCAGCCTTCCGTCCCTTTCGCAGATCTCCTCGCTCATGCAGGGCATCGTGAGAACGGTCTCGCCCTCGACGATATAGAGGGGGATTTCCGCTCCGTTCACATTGAAAGTCTTCTCTGTATTCTCCCCCAATTGATTGTCACAGCGGATGAGGCGCGAGGAGGGGAGGCCGTACGAACAGGAGAAGTAAATATCCTTCTCCAAAATGAGCACGCCCTGTGCCTCATCGGGGACGGAGAGCACTTTTCTGGGTACCATGTCCGCGATGCGGTATGCAGAAGCGCCGTCAAGCGCGTAGGCATAAGCGAGGGTGTGGCGCACTCCGTTTGCCGTTTCGACCGCGTGCGAAGGGTCGGTCGGATACTTCGGGGGATGATAGAATTCGGCGACATAGAGCATGCCGTCAAAGACGCAGCAGGTGGCGTTTTCATGGAAGCCCGTCTTGAAGCTCCCCTCGATCTCCACGCTTCCCTCACCCTGCAAAATTTTCCCGAGCGGGGCGACGAGGACCTCCTCTTCGCTTGCAATATAGGCGTATTTCTCCGTGCAGGCGATGCCGCCGAAGTGGCTCTCTATCGCCTTGCCGTCTTGCGTGAAGGTGACATAGGGGGCGCTTCCTTCCCCCTCCTTCAGGAGGTACACGCGGGAGGGTTTGCCCTCGATGTAGCCGCTCATCAAAAAGTCGTACTCCTCGCTCTCGGGGAGAGAACACAGCCCCTGCGGGGAGAGACCCTCCGAGAGCCCGGGGATGGAGGCGCCTTTCTTTGCGATCTTGTCGAAGGCGGGGTAACTTTTCCCGAACCACCAAAAGGTGAGGAAGGCGAATATGGCGCAAAAAAGGGCCAGAAGAACGGAGAGAAAGATGGTAGTTTTCCGATAATATCTCTTTTTTTCGTGTTTCATATCAACATTCTATCATAGCTTTTTGTCGCCGTCAAGACAGAATTTTCCTGTATAGCTTTTGCGTATCCCGCCCACAATATGGGTGTAAGGGAGGAGCAACATGGACTTTAGCAAGACGCAGACATTCCACAACCTCGCAAGAGGATTTGCTGGAGAATGCATGGCGGGCATGCGGTACCAACTTATCGTGAAGGCCGCGATGAAACAGGGCTACGAGGCCTTGGCGGACACCATCAAAGTAATCGCAAAGAACGAGACCAATCACGCGAAGGTGTTCTTCGAGGCAATGCTGGAGAATGCGGGAAGCCGGGAGGACGTTCACATCGACGCGAACTACCCCTTCCACGGCGGAAGCATCGAGGACGGCCTGCGTTTCGCGGCGATCGACGAGCGGGATGAAGCAGAGAGGCTGTATCCCGAATTCGCGAAGATCGCAAGAGAAGAGGGGTTTGCGCAACTGGCGGTCAAATTCGAACAGGTGGCGAAGGTGGAGGCCAATCATCGGATCATCTTCGAGTACCTCTACGAGGCGTTCAAGGACGGCTCCCTCTATAAGGCGGAACGCCCGATGCTGTGGATCTGCGGCGAGTGCGGCTATATGCACACTTCCAAGGAAGCATGGAACATCTGCCCCCTTTGCGGAGCGTCACAGGGCGAAGTCGAATTGCACCTTCCCTTCAAAAAGGAGAATATATGAAAAAGACCACAAGCAAAACTTCGAGCACCCAGAACAGCAGCAACACGAAGAATGTGAAAAACAGCAAGTCGTGCGGCGGCAAGTGCGGAAGCAAGAGCACGAAGGACTGCGGCTGATGCGCCGCGAAAAGACGCTGAAAAAAGGCGCAAAGATGCGCTCCGACGAGGATGCGCTCGGCAGCTATACGGGGGTCAGCGCGGAAAATGAGTACGAGCAGCCCGTACAGGATGCCGACGATCTTTGATCGAATAAGCGGGGGAGCGGAGACAATATATTTGTCCCCGCTCCTTTTTGTCTCTGTTTTCATGTTGCGAATCGCGTATCTGCGGCGCGATACTGCGTCGAAGGAGCATTTTTCCTCGGTCACGTACGAATAATTACGCTCCCTTCGGAAAAAGCTCCTTTTCCTTGTCTCGCTTGCAGCTACGCGATTTAACGGTGACCCATTATTGGGTACCCATGTCCGCGATCAACCGCGTATTTACGTCCTCATCTCGACGCCGCGTTTCTTTTTCCCTCATCTCGACGCCGCGCCGTCCGAGGACGGCGCGGCGGAGGAGACCCCCTCTCAAAGCACCTTGTTGGGTTTGTAGGGATTCCCTCGCTTCGCTCGGAATGAGGAGGGGGCGCGTTGTGTGGGACTTGCCCCCCTCCGTGGAACGCTTTCACGCATGCCCCTCCGTGGGAGGGGGTAGGGGGCGTCCCGCGTCGTCTTAACCGACGCACAAAAATGCCCTTCACGCAAATTTCTTGTATTTTTCACCGACATGTGGTATAATATGGTAAAGTGAAATTTAAGAGGCTCTTTATGAAAAAAAGATGGCTGATCGCGGCTGCGGCCGTACTCTTTTCCGGCGTCATGCTGTTTGCGGGCTGTTCGCTTGCCGACCTTTCCGTCAAGCCTTCGGACGGGCGTTTTCCCTCCGATGTTGCCGCGGAGCGCGGGGAAGAGGGGTCAAGCGCGAGCTGGCTCGCCTCTCTCGAGACGCCCTCCACGGAGCTTCGCCGTCTCTATGAGGAGGCAAAGGAGGACGGCGGATTCGACGGGACCTTCTTTGAATTTTTGAAGGAAGTGGGGGTGGAAGAGGACAACGGTGCCTATGCGCAGTCGGCGCTCCGTTCCGTCGTGTATGTGCGCGCCCTCTTTTCGAAGAAGGGCGGAAGCGACTTCTATAGCCTCGGCTCGGGCGTCATCTACGATCTCGACACCGCGGCAGGGGACGCCCTCATCGTCACAAACTACCACGTCGTCTACAGCGAGAAGAGCACGGGCAGCGAGAAGATCGAACATGTGAGCGACGAGATCAACGTCTTTTTATATGGGGCCGAGATCTCCACACACGCCATTTCCGCCACCTATGTGGGCGGAACGATGGAGTACGACATCGCCGTGCTCAAGGTGGAGGGCTCCGACATGCTCAAGGCCTCGAAGGGGACGATCGCGAAGCAGGTCACGGCCTGTAATTCGGACAGCGTCACCGCGGGCGAGCGCGTCTATGCGGTCGGGAATGCGGACGGCGAAGGGGTCTCGGTGACCGCGGGCGTCGTCTCGGTGGAGGCGGAGGATGCGACATTCCTCGGCGCCGACGACAAGACTTACATCACCCTCTCCGAGATCAGATTCGACGCACCCGTCAACCACGGCAACTCGGGCGGGGGGCTCTTCAATGCATCCGGGGAACTCCTCGGCATCGTCAACGGCGGAAGGGAGGCGGAGGACGTCGTCGGCTTCGGCTACGCCATTCCCTCGAACATCGCCCTCTCCATCGCACAGAATATCATCGATACCTGCCGCGAAAACTCCACTTTGCGCGGGGCCGCAAGGGCGAGCCTCGGCATCACCATAGAGGTTGTCGATACCCGTTCCGCCTATGACGAGGAGACGGGAAAGATCTACGTCGAGGAGAAGCTGAACTTGAGAGAGGTGACGAGCGGGGGCGTTGCCGACAAAATGGGCATGCTCGCAGGCGACACCCTCATCTCGGTAAAGCACAGTTTCACCCGCAACGGGGAGAAGATGGAGCATGAAGTGATACTCACAAGGGACTTCAAACTCCTCGCCCTCCTCTTCGAAGTGCGCCGCGGCGACACGCTGGAGTTCACCGTTTCCCGAGCCGGAGAGAGCCAACGCCTCTCCTATACCTTCTCTTCCGAAAAGGATTTCGTCCTCTTCGCTTGAATTTCCCCGCGGGTCTCCGATCGAAAAATGCAAAGGGGGAGGTAGACGGAAATGGGAAAGAGAAGGTATTTGAAAGTAGGCCCCAAGCAAAAGCGGTCCAAAGGTCACGGAGTAATCTGTGACGATGACGACAATCGTCCGGATGCGCTTTCGGGCGAGGATTTCAGTTCCCGCATCGAATCGAACATTTATTATATCCGCACGGGGGAGCGCGCTGAGATCAAAGAGACCCCCACGATAGAAAAAATACGCAATCTCTTCTTTTTCGCCCTCGAAGCGGACGGCGACCCTGATTGCGTCGATTCCGAGCGTTTTTGCAAAATGCGGCAGATAAGTTTCTCCAATTTCCGAAGACTGCTTGCGATCATGCGGGAATACTACGGGATTTGCAGCGAGGACGGCAACACCTATCAAGACACCCCCACAAACCGCAAATATCTCGCCCTCCTCGCCTTGCACGACGGATTGGAAGACGGCGTCGATATGAGGGAATTTTGCACCCAATTTCATATCGGCCGCACGACCTTCTTCCGCTATCTTGCGATTGTGGAGGATTTCTATTTTTATCTTCGAGGGGGCGCAAAAGCGATCGCACTACTCGGTGACAAAAGATATATTGGCGTCTATCCCGAGGATATCGACGGTTAAAATTTTGGGGCCTGCCCGCCTTGTCATTTCAAGCATATGGAATTTGCCCCCGGTTTTTTTGAGGTCGTATGTTATAATGTGTTTGCGATTTGCTTCCCGCACGAAAGCTCACCCGCGGAAAGTGAACTTCGAAAATACGAAAAAAAAAGGAGCTTTTAACATGGACAATATTAACTACCGAGAACTGTATCAAAACGATTCTCTTCACAGCAAGTTATATCGGACTTTCGGCCATGAGCACCCCGGATCCATCTTTACTTCGTTCTGCATTTACTGCAACGACGACGGCGCATGGAAATCGCTGTTTGGAAGGGAAGGGATTGATTACACAGAACTCGACGCCCCGAACGTGGCCTACCGCGACTTAATGGGGACCTCCCGCGCGCCGTACTCCATGCCGACATTCTTTGAGCCCGATTGGCTCAAAGACGTGAAGAAGACGCGCGTGCTCGTCATCAACAACCTCGAACAAGTTCCCTTCGAGTCGGACGACGTCTTTGAGAATGAGAGAAACTACGCAATGTGCGAAGACCTCTATCTCGTGCACCGCCCCAAGCAGCTCGACTTCGCGGGTCTCTTGCGGCGGCCAGACGAATATCCTCTTCACCGCGAGCTGAAGCAGGGTTCGGGCATCTTCATCCCCGACAACGTCTTCACCGTGCTGATCGTCAAGAACGCGAAGGAAATTTCCAACTCCGTATTGTGGAAGTGCGCTATGAATATGGATTTATAAAAACAGGAGGGAATCAAAATGGTGCAGGAAATGTATATCAAAGAATTTAATGGCAACATTCTCGGGATCATCCGTACGGAGTCCAACGGGGATCAGACGGCGATCGACTATCGCACGCAAAAGATCGTGGGGTACTACCGTGCGACGTTCGACACCACGACCGACCCTTCGGGCAGGGTGATCGCACGGGGCAACTGCGTGACGGCCCTCATCTACGGCAATCGTTCCTGACGGAAAAGGTCCGTTTGGGGGACGACAACCCGAAAACAAATAAATTTTTCTGCCTCGGACTTTGCATTTCAGACGTATGGGACTTGACGTCTCATTTTTTTATGCCCATAGTTTATAATGTGTTCGCGTTTCGAAATTGACGCATTTGCGTGCCCGCAACCCCCCTTTTCTCCCCTGCGCTTTCGAACAGAGCGCCAACGCCGTCACATGCTGAAGCGACCGATGTCGCATTATTCGTAGATTGACAACTGCGCCGATGAGCCCCGTCTGTTCGCATCGTCGCGACCCTTTTCTCATGTACCCTGATTTACTCATGTACTCAAACTATCTCATGCCCCAACTTTCTCATGCGCCCCAACTTTTGCCCCGAAAAAAATCAAAAGGAGAATGATATGATCGAAAAAATGAGTATGAAAGAAGCTATCAAGAAGTGCGTCGCGTCGTGGGACCTTTCGCAAGACGACCTCGCCGAGTGCGCCGTCCGCGAATCCGTCCAAGTCGGTTATGCGGGCCTTGATCCCGAACTCGAAGAGTGGAGAGAGGTCCTCATGCGCTACCAAGGAAAATACAGACATCTTCGCATCACCGATTGCGATACGATCGGCAGTTTCGCCTTTGCGGGGAACGAGACCCTCGAAGGCGTCCTGATCCTCGGTGCCGCCCAAATTCTCGACGGTGCATTTATCAACTGTCTGAATCTCAAGGCCGCACTCTTTTGCGAAACTTCCGGGCAGGGGCTTCTCTCCATCGGGAACGCCGCATTTTCCGGGTGCAGGTCGCTTGAAACGCTCGTTTTGCCCGAAACGCTGAAGAGCATCGGCGAGGTGGCGTTCACGGGCTGCAGCTCTCTTCGTGAATTAGAGATCCCCGACTCCGTCGTTTCCATCGGCGAAGGGGCGTTCGCGGGCTGCACCGGCCTTTCCATCACGAAACTACCAAAAGGCCTCAAAGTCGTCGAGAGCGACGTCTTTTCGCAAGTCCCGTCCGTGTGCGATTTGCCCGAGGGCGTGATCGTCATCAAAGAGGGGGCATACGAATACTGCTTCCCGCGCAATCGCTATATCCCGAAGTCCGTCAAATATATCGGCCGCAACGCGTTTCCGCCGCTTGCCGAATATGAAGATGACAACGAATATTGCATTCTCTTCGGAGGCACCGAAGAAGAGTGGAACAAGATCGAGATAGACAGAACAGGCGGCTGGCTCGACGGCTACAAGATCAAATTCAACTGCAAGAGAAGAGATTGAGGAGGAATTTATGAACAACGAAACCACTTCGAAACTGAGAGAACACGAGCTCAAACGCATGACCACGCAGTACTACTGCGGGCGGCGGGAGCAAGAAATGGGCGAAGAGCTCTCCCGCCTCTACACGCTCTCTTACGACGAGCTCCCCTGCGACGAAAAGGAGAAAAAGGCCCTCTACAACATCGCGAAAGAGCGGCTTTGTAAGTTTGAAGAAGAGATCCCCGCCTTCAAAAACTATTGCAAGAGAATGTGCGAAAAGGCATGGCCGCAAAATCTTTACGAAGAGATCTTGGGCGGGCCTCTGCTCGTCAAAGAGGGTGCGGAGGAACGGGTGCATACCAATCTGAATTCCTTTAAGCACATGGAGCGCACGTGCATTCTGAAGCTCTTCCGCGAGAGAAAAAACTGCGATGAGATCTGTGAAGAGCTTCAGATCTATCCGACCGAGCTTGAAGAGCACATCACGTGGGGGCTTCGCCGTCTGCGCCACCCGCGATACACACGGAATATCGAACGCTATGTCGTTCTTCTCACGGAAGAGACGCCTTTTTCGGAAGTCGCCGCCGCCTGCAAGAGCGAAGAAGAACTCATGTATGCGCTCGATCGTGTGTCGGTCGAACCCCCCCGAAGACGCATCCCCGTATATCTTCGGAGCGAAGCGTTTGCGCTCGTGCGCGATCATCCCGAAGAGAAGATCACGACGGCATTTTTTCAAAAAAATCTGAAAATTCCCTATCCCGAGGCCGCAGCCCTCAAACGGTTATTTGGTCCCGACACCGATGAGGCATAGGTACGATTGATTGCTTTCAAAAAGGCAATTGACGGAAAACATTTTTGTAGTATAATAAAATCATTGAAAAAGGGAGTACGATCATGTTGCAGAAACCGCAGTTCGAATACGAAATCATCAACGCATTCTATGAATATTTATTGAAAAACGGCCTGAAAGAGAGCACGTGCAAAGATTATTGCGGACGCATTCAGGCCATTTGCAAGGAGTTCCACATCACCCCCGAAGAGCTCTTCGACGGAAGGGCGAGATACACCGTCGACGACCTCATCGGCAAGTATTCGACAGAGCCCGTCTACAAGGAGGAGAATGCCAGAAGGCACAATGCGCTCCTTTCCGCATTGAAGCAGTTCAAGAAGTTTAAGGAGGAGAGCGCGGGGGAAAGCGCCGAGGAGAAGGAACTGAGGAGGCGCATTATCGACTTCATAAGAGGCGCGAGCTCCTTCGTCAACTCGTCTGCCGTGCCCGCAGTTCTTTCGGCTACTGATTTTTGGGAAGATTTTGCGGAATTTTTGAGGGATGCAGGGCTCAAAGAAAGCACGATCCAATGCTACATCAAGCAGTACTTGAAGAGGACCTTCGAAGGGTATCTCGGCATGGGCCTGTCCGATTTTTCCAAGCTCGGCGATGAAGAAAAATGCGCCCTTGTCCGCGAGCTCCACGCAAGACTCTCCACTGCGAAATGTTCTGTGGGAGGGGACAGCAAAAAGACGGTACAGAATTATTCCTCGGCGGTTGGCGCGCTCGGCGACTTTCTCGAAAGTCTGGAACCGCCCATCGAAGAACAAGAGGAAGCGGGGGAAGTCCCCGCCCCTTTCACATCCTCCGAAGAAGAACCCACCTTTTGCGAGGACGACGTCGACGATACATATACATACAAAGAATTCTTGTCCAAATTCCGCTCGAGGCTTATAACGCAGGATAGAAGCTACGAGAAGGCCTATCTTCCCTGCAGGGTCCTGAATAAGATTTTCACCCGAAAGCCGATTTACGAGAATCTCTTAAAGGCGATGTTCGACCGGGCGGTGTTCTTGCTTGCAAACAACCGAAAAGTCACCCTGAAAGAGATCGACGAGGTCTGCTTTTGCAAGGGCAAGGGCTTGGTGTGGGTGAAATTGAAAAACGGCGAGGTGACACTGCTCTACACGGAAGTTTATGTGAAGGGGATCCCCATGGGATACGACAAAATGCGAGCGACCAAGGTGAGCGACTTGACCCTTGACCACGACGACGCGCTCCGCAAACAGCTCCCCAAAGAGCTCGAAAACTATCCGACTTTGAAGAAGTTGAGCGACAGCGTCGTCAGGTTCCGCAAAACTTTCCCGAATCCGAAAGAAAAAAGCGTTCTTGCCGAAGCATTTTTCAAACAGATATATCCCGGTTTGGCGATCGACGAGGGGGCGCTCTTAAAAGAGCTTTGCGACTTTTACGGCAAGATAACCTTCACCATCATGTTCGGCAAATATAACTGCAGCAAAAATGGCAGACCGTAATAAGCACAAAACATTTTTTGCATGAAGGTGCCATTTTGTCTTGACAAGAGGGTTATTTAGGATTATAATGCTCTTACAAAGTGCGCGAGTCGCCTATCGGTATGGCGCCAGCTTCCCAAGCTGGTTCTGGCGGGTTCGATTCCCGTCTCGCGCTCCATGAAAGGCAGGACGTTTTTGGACGTCCTGCCTTTCATATATGGAGGAGCGGCGAGACGGGGAGCACGAGCGTTCCGAAGAGGCAAAACGAAGAAGGAAAAGCAAATAACGCGAAGTACTACAAAACTCGCACTCCATGAAGAAGACTGTGCGATGCGGCATAGTCTTTTTTTATGCAAAAAGTCCCATGCCGATCCCGAAGTTCTAAACGGGAGGAGGAAGTCATACAATACTCCGATGACAGGAGGGAAGTATGAAGAGGATGTTTTTTTGCGTCGCGGCGGGGGCGATGATGGCGGTAGCGGCCGCGGGCCTTGCCGCCTGCGGGAAGAAGGGGGCGAAGAGGGACAGCTTTTCCATCGACGCCGCCTATCACGCCGAGACGAGGACTTTGACCGCAAATATGGAGGCGGAGATCGCAAATCCCCTACCCATGTCCACGAAGGAGCTCAAATTTCAGCTTTGGCCGAACGCCTTCCGCGAGGGGGCGAAGTATGCGCCCGTCTCCGATCTCTTTGCGAATGCCGCCTATTACAACGGGAAGAGCTACGGGGGCATCACCGTCTCGGCCGTCGGGGGAGCGGAGAGCTTTTCGGTGTGCGGCGAGGATGAAAACATTCTCTCCGTGAGTCTCAAAAAGGAGCTCGGCGCGGGGAAAAGAGCGCATCTGTCCTTCGAATTCGAGGTACAGCTCGCCGAGATCAACCACCGCCTCGGCGTCTCGGAGTGCGGCGTCAACCTTGCAAATTTCTATCCCGTCCTCTGCGCCGTCGAAGGCGGCGAGTTTGCCGAACACCTCTACTGCCCGAACGGCGACCCCTTTGTGAGCGAGATCGCCGACTTCGATGTCACCATCGCCATCCCCGAAAGCTACACGCTCGTCTCGGGTTTTGCAGCGGAGGATGTGGAGATGAAGACGCCAGAAGAGGGCTTCAAGGCATACCATGTCCGAGAAGAGGGGGTCAGAGACGTCGCCTTTGTGCTCGGAGAGGAGCTCGAATGCTCGAAGGACAATGTGGGGGATACGGAGGTCGTCTACTACCATCCCGCCGCGGATACCGACCCCACCCGAACCTTAAAGCTCGCCACGGAGTGCCTTGCATTTTATGGGGAAAAGTTCGGCGCGTACGAATATCCCCGCTACTGTGTCGTCATGACGGGCTTCGTCTACGGCGGAATGGAGTTCCCCGCCCTCTCGATGATCTCCTCCGACCTTCGCCAGAACGAGATCCCCGCCGTCGTCGCCCACGAGACCGCCCACCAGTGGTGGTATGCGATGATCGGCAGCGACAGCTACAATTGCGCCTGGCAGGATGAGGGGCTCGCGGAGTTCTCCTCCGCCCTCTTCCTTGGGGAAAACCCCGACTATGGTACGAGTTATCGCGACTTTATCACCGCCTCGGAACAGGCCTATCGGGCATTCTTCTCCGTCTTTTCGCAGGTGAACAAAGAGGCGGACACCACGATGAACAGGCCGCTTCCCGCCTATTCGGGCGACTATGAGTATCGCAGCATCGCCTACGACAAGGGGGTCATCCTCTTCGACCGCGTCCGCGAGGTGATGGGGGAGCGGAAATTCTTCGGCGCACTCAAGGCGTATGCGAAGGAATATCGCGGAAAAATGGCAAATTGGCAGGACCTCACCGCCTGTTTCGAACGCTACAGCGGCGGCATCGACGACCTCTTCGCCTCCTTCATAGAAGGCCGCTGCGTGATCTGAGCGAAAACCTGCTTGCATTTTTTGGGGGAAAGCATTATAATGGGCATGAACAGGGGAGGCCTCCTTCATGCCCATTTTATCTTACAAGTGCGAAAAGTGCGGAAACTGCTTCGAAGAGCTCGTCAAAAAATATGATGAGAGGGTACCATGTCCGAGGTGCGGCACCCCCGCAGTGCGGACATGGTATGGCTGTATGTATTCCGCAACGGGCAAGCCGCCCAAAAAATGCAACGGGAAATGCTCGGAATGTCCGGGCTGCAAATAGCCCCTTGCCCGCGCTTTCTCGCGCATTACATTATAAATAAAGGGACGGCCCTTTGCGGGCGGGAAGACGGGTTTTTCGAAAATTTTTCCGCCGCGTCAAAAAGATTTCCTCGAATTTCCTCAAAAAAAGTAAAATTCCCTTTGAAAATCGCTTGACGAAAGTTTTTCGTCGTGATATCATAAGTAAGCTGTCTGAAAAGACGGCTTGCTTTTTTGCATACCTGCGAAAGGCAAACCCCCACGGCTGTAGCCGTGGATGCGCAGATTGACAACTGCATAGCAAGTACGGAGTAATATCTTTTGAATTTCCGGAAGGGGAGGTGAAAGATATGAAAC
>CANRIO010000030.1 GCA_947630605.1 uncultured Clostridia bacterium | reverse complement strand
TGCATGGAGACGAACCACTGCTTGGAGACGATCGGCTCGAGCGTCGCGTTGCACCTGTGGCAGTGCCCCACGTTGTGTGTGTGCGCCTCGACTTTGAGGAGGAGGCCCTGCTTTTCCATGTCTTCGACGATGCGGCGCCTTGCCTCATAGCGGTCGAGGCCCTCGTAGACGCCCCCCTCTTTGTTGATCGTTCCGTCGTCATTCAGGATGCGGATCATGGGAAGATCGTGACGAAGGCCCACTTCGAAGTCGTTGGGGTCGTGTGCGGGCGTGATCTTCACCGCACCCGTTCCGAATGCGGGGTCGACATAGCTGTCCGCGACGACGGGGATCCTTCTTCCCACAAGGGGAAGGATGAGCGTCTTCCCGACGAGGGAGGCATACCGCTTGTCCGTGGGGTTTACGGCGACGGCCGTGTCGCCGAGCATCGTCTCGGGACGGGTGGTGGCGATCGTCAAAAATTCGTCCGAACCCTCGACGGGATATTTGAAGTACCAGAAATGCCCCGCATCCTCCGACCAGGAGACTTCCTCGTCGGAAAGGGCGGTCTTGCAGTCGGGACACCAATTGATGATACGGCTGCCGCGATAGATGAGCCCCGCTTCATAGAGGCGGAAGAAGGCCTCGCGGACGGCGCGGGAACACTTCTCGTCCATCGTGAAGGCGAGCCGTGACCAGTCGCAGGAGGAGCCGAGCTTTTTGAGCTGTTCGACGATCCTGCCGCCGTATTGCTCCTTCCACGCCCACGCCCTTCTCAAAAATTCCTCTCTTCCGAGTTCTTCCTTCGTCGTCCCCTCTTCGCGGAGTTTTTCGACGATCTTGTGCTCGGTGGCAAGGGAGGCGTGGTCGACGCCGGGCTGCCATAATACGGCATATCCCTGCATGCGCTTGAAACGGACGACGATATCCTGCATCGTCTCGTCGAGGGCGTGCCCGATGTGCAGTTGCCCCGTCACGTTGGGGGGCGGCATCATCACGGTGAAAGGAACTTTATCGGGGTCGATCTTTGCGGAAAATGCGCCGCTTTTCAGCCATTTTTCATAGATTGCATCCTCGAATTGCCCGGGGGTATATGTTGTCTGCATTTCCTTCATAAACCATCTCTTAAGAATGTACTACCTTTTGATTATACCGCAATTTTTTTTCGTTGTCAATTAAACGCTCGCCTTCATAAGATATATTATTCCAATTTTACGGAGCGTTCTATGAAAAAAACATTTGCAATTTTGGGAGCGGCGCTCTTCGCCCTCCTTCCCCTCTCCGCCTGCGGCGGAGAAAGCGACGGACTCAAGACCATCCGTCTGAACGAAGTTACCCATTCCATCTTCTATACCCCGATGTATCTCGCGGATTCCCTCGGATACTTCGAGGAGGAAGGCATCAAGATCCAATTCACCAACGGCGGCGGTGCGGACAGCACGATGGCGGCAGTTCTTTCCGGCGGTGCGGACATCGGGTTCTGCGGCCCCGAAGCCGCCCTCTATGTCGCCCTCGGCGGCACGAAAGATATCCCCACCGTCTTCGGACAGCTGACGCAACGGGACGGCTCCTTCCTCGTCTCGAGAAAAGATGAGGCGGACACCTTCACCTGGGAGAGCCTCAAGGGCAAGGAAATTTTAGCCGGCCGTCAGGGCGGCGTCCCCGCGATGACATTCGAATACATTTTGCGCGAACAGGGCTTTACCGACGAGGATATCAAGCTCAACTTCGACGTCTCCTTCAACAACATGACCGCGGCCTTCATCGAGGGAACGGCGGATTATTGCACGATGTTCGAGCCGACCGCCTCGGATGTGCAGGCGCAGAACAAGGGCTACATCGTCGCGGCCGTGGGAGACAGAAGCGGCGTCGTCCCCTATACGAGCTTCATCGCAAAACGCTCATGGCTCAATAAAAACGAGAAGACCGCGAAGGGATTTTTGCGCGCAATGCTCCGTGCCGTAGAGTTTGCGCAGACGAGCACGCCCGAGACGATCGCGCCCTATCTTCAGAAGCACTTTGCGGACACTTCCCTCGAATCGCTCGCAACGGGCGTCGGCAACTATCAACGCATCGATTCGTGGGCAACGGACATGGTGATGACGAAGGAGAGTTTCGAACGGCTTCAGGATATCATCGCCTCGGCGGGAGAACTTCCCCAGCGGGCGGACTATTCCCTCTTCGTCGACAACAGCTATGTGAAAGAAGTGTACGCAGCCCTCAAAAAATAGTTCTCTGAATTACTTACGGAAGGTTTGCATATGAAAAAGGAAATGCTGCTCTTTTCCGATGTATCCCTCATCTACCACACCGCCCGCGGGGAGACCAAGGCGGCGGAAGGGCTCAGCTTTTCCGTCTCCGAGGGAGAGTTCGTCGCCGTCATCGGCCCGTCGGGGTGCGGAAAGACCACCCTCCTCTCCCTCGCGGCGGGACTTCTCAAGCCCTCCTCGGGAAGCATCGAACGCCACGGAAGCTGCGGATATATGCTGCAAAAGGATGAACTCTTCCGCTGGCGCACGATCGAGAAAAACATTTATCTTCCGCTCGAGATCAAACATCAGAAGACGGAGGAAAACCGCCTTCGCGCCCGCGCCCTCGCGGTAAAGTACGGGCTGGGAGATTTCTTGCAGAGCTATCCTTCGCAGCTCTCGGGCGGCATGCGGCAGCGCGCCGCACTCATAAGGACGCTTGCGACCGACCCCGACCTTCTCCTTCTCGACGAGCCCTTCTCCGCGCTCGACTATCAGACCCGCCTCAACGTGACGGAGGACGTCGCCGAGATCATACGGAGCGAGGGAAAGACCGCCCTTCTCATCACACACGACATCTCGGAGGCGATCTCGCTTGCGGACCGCGTCCTCGTCCTCTCACCCCGTCCCGCCCGCGTGACGCATGAGCACACCCTCGATTTCGGCGGCGAAAAAAAGCCCATGCGGAGACGGGAGATGAGCGGATTTTCGGGGTGGTTCGAAATACTATGGAAGGAGTTGAACGGATGAAGAAAAAAGATACCCGCGTCTTTTCCGCGGAACACAGAAAGTTTTTGAAAAAGAGAAAGAGAAATATCGCCCTCGTCTGGTCGCTTCGCATCGGGCTCCTCGCCCTTCTTCTCGGACTGTGGGAGCTATCGACGCAACTCGGCTGGGTGGACGCCTTTCTCGTGAGTTCCCCCTCCCGCATCGCAAAGACGATCGCCTCTCTCTACCGGGAAGGCACCCTCTTCTACCACATCGGGACGACGCTTTGGGAGACGCTCGTCGGGTTTGCCATCGCAGTCGCGGTCGGCTACGGCGTCGCCCTCGCCCTCTGGTGGAGCGAGACGGTGAGAAAGGTCCTCGAGCCGTATATCGTCGTCATCAACGCCCTCCCGAAGATCGCGCTCGGCCCCCTCATCATCATCTGGTTCGGGACGGGGAGCTCGGCCATTCTATTTATGACCGTCATCGTGGGCGTCATCGTCGCGACCATGCACATGCTCTCCGCCTTCATCGAGACGGATAAAAATAAAATTCTCCTTCTGCGCTCGATGGGGGCAAGCAAACTGCAACTCCTCACAAAGCTCGTCATCCCCTCCTCGCTCCCCGCCTTTATCTCCATGCTGAAGGTGAACGTGGGCATGGCGTGGATCGGCTCCGTGATGGGCGAATACATCGTCTCGCGGGCGGGGCTCGGGTATCTCATCGTCTACGGTGGGCAAGTGTTCCGCCTCGACCTCGTGATGAGCGCGACCTTTATCCTTTGCGTGCTTGCGGCGGGGATGTACTTTCTCGTCGTCCTTCTCGAGAAACTGCTCGTGAAAAATACCGAAAACTGAAAATATGATACCCAATATCCCCTCGATGGGGTAAATATAAGTCACGATCCCCGAAAGTCCCATGCGGGAGAGTGCAAACGCCGCAAGGAGCAGGCCCGTCTTTGCGGCGGTCTTTTTTTTGCGAAAGAGCTCCTCGCAGAGCATGAGGGGCGGGTAGAGGGAGGAGGCGAGCGAGGTGAGGATGGCAAGCGCCGCCGCGACCGAAAAGACGGTTTTCCCGCGCATCGCATACAAAAAGGGCATCTCGGCGTGTATCGCCCCCTCTCCCGCCGCATGCACGCTTCCGAGAATGGCGAGGGAGGCCGAGGCGATGACGGCTGCGGCAAGAGCTGTTGACGGGAGAACAAACTTCATCTCCTTCCCCGCTTCGAGGAGAACGGGCGTCATCATGAAGAGGTTGAGCCCGGCATAGACCGCGCCCCCGAAGGTGCCGCGAAGGGAAAAGGTCGGAGGCGCGAAGTCCTCTCCCCCGAAGAAAAAGATGAAAAAGAGAAGGAGCGGCACGAGACAGGCATTCAAGAGCGAAATGCCCTTTGTCCCCCTTTTCAGGACGGCGACACACAGTGCGAGGCCGCAAAGGGAGAGAAGCGGCGAGAGGGCGGGCAAGAGGCTATCCAGCCCCGCGAGCATGGCCGCGGAGGGAATGAGCGCGAGAAGCGAGATGGCTATTCGGACGGCAGGCGAGGCCCCCTTGAATAGGACGTCCAAAGCCCTTGTATCCCCCGTATTTTTTCCCGAGAGAGAGAAGCAAGACGGAGCATAAAAGAAAAAAACATGCAGAGAAAATGACGGGTGCAAAGTACTGTGCAGACGGAAAGAAACGCACAAGTTCGGCACCCGAGATAAACCCCGCGCCGATCGCTCCGCCGACAAGAAATAGCGTTCCCCTCAAGATCCCCATCGAGCTGTTGTATGCCATATGCGGGGATTTTATGAAAAAAATTTAATTTTTTATAAAAAATTATGTCTGACATAGTACTATAACTATTGACAAAAAATGCGATTTGTAGTATAATGAGGAAAACGAAGGAGGAAATGTCATGGACGATGAATATACTCCCGAAAGTGAGAACGAGACAAAGGACGAAAACAAGGACGAAAAATCCATCAGTTCCGATCTCATTCGCGGGCACATCAATACCATCATTTTGCGCGCGCTCTACGACGGCGACAAATACGGCTATGAGATCATGGCCGAGATCGAACGCAAGAGCCACGGGCAATATTCTTTGAAGGAACCTTCCCTCTACAGCGCCTTGAAGAGGTTGGAAAAGAGCGGCTACGTCACCTCCTATTGGGGCGGCTCGGTCGCGGGCGGCAGAAGGAAATATTTCTCCCTCACCGATGAGGGCAAGGCCGTCTCCGAGCAGAACCAATCGGAGTGGGAATATTCCCGCACCGTCATCGACTCTCTCATCTCCGACAAGGACTTCGACTTCAATAACCCCGCCCCCACGCAGGTGGACATGCGTGTTCTGCGCAGTTCCACTTCCCGCGTCCCCTCCCGCGAGGGCGAAGGCGAGGAGCTCGACTTTCAGCCCGTCTTCGAGGATCCCGCCGAGCGCATCCGTTTGAACGAGGAATTCGAGAAGAAGAATTCCGACCTCGCCGCGGAGTACGATCAGAAGAACACCGCCTTAGAGGAGGAATACGTCCAGAAGAACGCCGCTTTGGAAGAGGAGAGACGGGCCCTTGAAGAAGAGCGCAAGGCGTTTGAGGAGGAGATGAAGGCGCGCAGCGAGGCGGTCGAGAGCGAACAGGTCTGGCGGGAACAGGAGATCGCCGCCCGCGAACAGGCCCTTGCGGATGAACGGGAACGCCTCGAGGCGATGCGGTCCGAACAAATTCAGGCCGCGGACGCCGAGCAGGAGCAAAAGGAAGCTGCCCTTGCGGAGGAGTTTGCCCGTCTCGATGAGCGCAAACGCGCCCTCGAAGAGGAAGCTGCCGCCCGCCGCTCCGCCCTCGACGCGGAGGAGAGCGAACGCCGCCGCATCCTCGACGAAGAGGAGACCGCACGCAGGGCAAAGCTGGACGCCGAGGAGAGCGAACGCCGCCGCGCATACGAGGAAATGGAATCGGTGAAGCGTGCCGCCTACGAGGCGGAAGAGGCCGCGAAGAAGTCCACCCTCGCCGCCGAAGAGGCGGAGAGAAAGCGTATCCTCGACGAGGAAGAGGCCTCGAGAAGGCGCATCATCGAAGAGCGCGAACAGCAATTCAACGAACGGGAGGCCTTCTATAACCGCGAACGCACCCGCTTTTCGGAACTTTTACGCCAGCGCGACGAGCAGATCGACGCGGAGCGTAGGGCACATGCGCAGGAGCTCGCCGAACAGGAACACCGCATCAAGCAGGAGCAGGAGGCCATCTTCCGCCACCGCGAACAGCAGATCCTTCACAAGAATTATCTCGAGCTCGTCAATTCTCCCTCGAAGGAGGAGGCGGACGCAACGCCCGTCTATGCCGCCCCTTCCGCAGAAGGGACAACTCCCCCCTCGACAGAATACCGCACCGTCGTGCAACACATTTATGCAGGGGCCACACAGAGTGAGCGCGAAGCGCGTTCTGCCCCCCGCGCCCGTTCGCTCGACGGGATCGACTTCCACGACCTCGAAACACGGGCAACTCGCGACGGGATCCGCCTCACGACAACGGGCGGCCAGCTCCCCGTCAAGAAGGAACAGGATGTCGTCAATACCGTCCATAAGGGCAAGATGCTCTTCCTCTCCGCGATCGTCCTTCTCTTCGTGTGCATCATCGAAGGTGCGATCGTGATGGCGGTGAGAAAGCAATACGGCCTGCCCGTCTTCTTCCCCTATCTCATCTGGGCCATCGGCATCGTCGTCCTCCTCGTCACGGGACTTGCCTATGCGAATGGCTACGGCGCACGGTCGATACGAAGGAACGGCCCCGCGATCATCAACGCAGTCGTCGGCTATTGCCTCTCTATCGTCATCGTGTTCATCGTGGCGCTCTCGGCAAGGATCGACTTTGCGTCCACTTCCTACCTTGCGACCTTCGTCATCGTCCCCATCATCTTCCTCTTCGGAATGGTCATCTTCGGCGTCTGCTATTACATCCTCACCCGTCCCAAGAAGAAGCAATAAATCATATATATCGCAAAAAACACCGACAACCGTCGGTGTTTTTGTGTGGTTTTATTGAAGGTTTTGGTTTGCTCTCTCAGTGTTTTTGGAGGTTGTTTTAGGACTCATTCCTCGGGCTTCACCCATTTGACGACTTCCCCCGTCGTCTCATCGAAGTGCCACCAATAGTTCCATTCCGCCCACTCTTCCTCCGTCGGCGCATCCTCGGTGAAATAGTATCGGGTGGCATAGTAAAGAAGATATTCATTAAAACTGTCGATAGAAATATTTCCCCACGCTTCGGCAGTCCCTTGATAGTAAACCGTTTCCAGGCTGCTGCGACCATAGAACGCATTGCTTCCAATCGAGGTCACGCTGTCAGGAATTGTAATGCTCGTAAACCCGCTGCAACCTGAGAACGCATACCCTCCAATCGAGGTCACGCCATTCGGGATCACACTGTTCTTACAGCCCAAAATCAAAGTTTGGGTTGAGAAATCAATCAAGCAATCCCTCTCGCTACGATAGATCGGATTCCCTTTTTCAACAGTGATATGTTCCAGCCCGCTACAATCATAGAACGCCATGTAACCGATCGAGGTCACGCTGTCGGGGATCGTAATGCTCGTCAGCCTGTAGCAATATTGGAACGCACCACCTGCAATTACTTTTGTATTGTCGCGAATGGAATAGACACCCGAAATTGAACTTTTGGCTTCAATCAGATAATTCCCAATGTATAGAACAGTTCCGTTCTCCCAATTACTATCATCATTGTAATATGCTGTACCAGAGAAAGCACCTCCTCCAATCGAGGTCACGCTGTCGGGAATTTTAATACTTGTCAGCCCGCTGCAATTATAGAACGCATAACTTCCGATCGAGGTCACGCCGCTTCCGATCGTCACGCTCCTTAGCCCGCTGCATCCATAGAACGCAGAATCTCCGATCGAGGTAACGCTGTCGGGAATGGTAATGCTTGTAAGATTTGTGCAACTACAGAAAACATAATCTTTGATTACCGTAATGTCCGAAAGATCGTTCAAATTTGTCACGGGCTCTCCATTCAAGTAGAGCGTTGCGCCATTGCAAAGTGGGTTGGCATCATAGCTACCGAAATCAATAGCGCACCACGCTTTGATGTCTGTGATATATACTTTTTTAAGATTTGTGCAATACTTGAACGCTTCGTCGCCGATCTCTGTCACGCTCGACGGGATAGAAATACTCGTAATATTATCGTTGCAAATTGAGCCTTGATAGCAATCAAATGCTTGTGCAAGAATTTTCTTTACGGGGAGACCGCGGTATGTAGAAGGGATGACGATGTCCGTTTCCCAAGCCATGCCGAGACCCGTCACTGCCGCATAGGCTTTGCCATCCTCGTCTTTGAGTTTTTGGTAGGCAAGACCCTCGGTGCCATCGACGACCTCGGGATCGGTCGACCCGCTTGTGGGCACCCAGCCCGCGTCGAGGACTGTTCCGTTCGTGAGTGTCACCATGAGATGACCGCGTCCGTCTATTTCAACCGACTTGATGCCGACGCCGTCCTTGCCGGCTACGCCTTTGAGCCATTCGAGGAACTGCTCTTCCGTGCCATCGTGCCCGTTTTCCTTCCAAATGTCGTAGGCGCTCTTGCCGTCCTTGCCGGGGGCACCGTCTTTGCCCTTGACGGAGCCGAGGTTGACGGGTTCGCCCTCGGTGAGTTCGAAGATGAGCTCGCCGTTCTCATTTATGTAAATGTCTTTGATGCCGATGCCGTTCTTTCCGTCTTTGCCCGCTTCGCCCTTGAATTCGGCAACGAGTTCCTCCCAGGTGCCCTCGAAACCAAGTTCCTGGGCTTTGGCGTAGAGACGATCCATTGTCCAGGTGTCGCCTTCGTTTGACTTCTCTCCTTTACCGCAAGCCGTAAGACCGAAGGCGAGGCAAAGTGCGCTCACGATTGCAAGCATGATGAGCAAAAATTTATGTTTCATGTTCCTTTCTCCTTTCTATATTTCTATATTTTTTGAGATGTTTCGACTGCGCGGCAAAGCCGCTCCGCTCAACATGACAAATCAAAGTTATTTCGACATAAAAAAATAAGGACGCTCCACATTGGGAACGCCCGCAGAGAGTATCCCGATGTGTTGCGCCACAATAGTTTTTCCTTATAACACTGACAAACGGAAAAAAGGATACAACAATGCCTATTGTAGCCGAATGTCAGTATTATATTCAATTGTGGCGCAAAATCAGTATAACACGGGGCGGGAAAAATAGCAAGGTTTTTGAAAGATTTATCGAACTTTTTCGTAACGGACTTCGTATGGGGGGATGCTTCGGGGAATTTCTCGCGTGGACTGCGTAATTGCAATTCGGCTCAGCATGACGCGGGAGACCACGGACTGCGTATGAGGGGATGCTTCGACAAGCTCAGCATGACGCGGGAGACCACGGACTTCGTATAAGGGGATGCTTCGACAAACTCAGCATGACGCGGGAGACCACGGACTGCGTATGGGGGGATGCTTCGACAAGCTCAGCATGACGCGTGAGACCACGGACTGCGTATGGGGGGATGCTTCGACAAGCTCAGCATGACGCGTGAGACCACGGACTTCGTATAGGGGAATGCTTCGACTTCGGCTTCGCCTCCGCTACTTCGGGGCTTTGCCCCTCGTGCCGCGCTTCGACGACGATCAGAACGTGCGCGCGGGGCAGCATGACGCGGGGGCGACTATATTACAATTTCTCTTGGGCGTTGATGATGGCGCCGTAGAGGCCGGCGTCGTTGCCGAGGGTGGCGCAGAGCAGTTCGACGGGGGCATAGTCCAAGACATACAGGCGCGGGAAGATGTATTCGCGAAGAGGCGCCAGGAGGTTCTCCCCCTCTGCCGAGACGCCGCCGCCGATGAGGACGGCCTGCGGGCGGAACAAATTCACGAGATTGGCGATGCCCTCCCCGAGGACGGAGAAGTATTCGTCGAGGACGCGCTTTGCACCGTCGTCCCCCTCTCTTGCGGCATCAAAGACCGTTCTTCCGTTCACGCCCTCCAAACTTATCGCATGTTTCCAAAGAAGGGAGGCGGGACGGCGCTGCATCTCTTCGCGGGTGAGACGGATGAGGGCGGTCGCCGAGGCATAGCACTCAAAGCAGCCCCGCCTTCCGCAGGTGCACAGCTCTCCCCCCTGCCTTATGACCATGTGGCCGAATTCCGTTCCCGCGCCGCGGAAGCCCTCGAAGAGTTTCCCGCCGATGATGACGCCCAGCCCGACGCCCGTGCCGATGGTGACGAGGGCGCAGTCTTCGAACCGCTTGCCCGCGCCGAACTTGGCCTCGCCGAGTGCGGCGGAATTGGCGTCATTTAAGACAAATGTCCTCTTGCCCGAATACTTTTCAACGAGGGCGGCGAGCGGAACATCCTTCCAGCCGAAATTCGACCACTGCACGACGACGCCGTTTTGACTGTCGATGACCCCGGGGGAGCCGATGCCGATGGCCTTCACCTCGGAAAAATCCACCCCTGCGGCCTCTGCGGCGCGCTCTGCAAGGCGGGCGAGGGCGAGGGCGGTCTCCTCGGGGGAATTGGTCGCGGAGGTCTGCACGCGGGTCTTGCCCTTGAGCGTCCCGTCCTTTGCGAGGACTGCTGCCTTGGCGGACATGCCGCCCAAATCGATGCCGACGATCATAACTTTTCCTCCCTTTCTTAAGACATCTTATAAACTTTGAGCCATTCGGGGAGGCGTGCGACAAAGTCGGCATTGCTCTCCGTGCGCTTGATCATCTCGATGAGCCCGGTGACATTTTCGCAAAGTCCCCTCTCCCGCATCTTGTAGACGGCGGAGAGTTCTTCGGGGGATAAGAGCATCTCCTCCTTTCTCGTGCCCGAACGGCGGATGTCGATCGCGGGGAAAATTCTTCTCTCGGCGAGATCGCGGGAGAGGAAGATGTCCGAATTGCCCGTTCCCTTGAACTCTTCATAGATAATGTCGTCCATGCGACTGCCCGTCTCGACGAGTGCGGTCGCAAGAATGGTGAGGCTCCCCGCCTCCACGGTGTTCCTTGCCGCCCCGAAGAAGCGTTTGGGCTCCGCAAATGCCGCCGCATCGAGGCCGCCCGTGAGCGTCTTTCCGGAACTTTCGACGACATAGTTGTATGCCCGCGTGAGCTTGGTGAGCGAATCGAGGAGGATGACAACGTCCTTCCCGAGCTCGGCAAGGCGTTTTGCATGCTCGAGGGTGAGCGAGGCCGCGCGGATGTGATGTTCCGCCCCCTCGTCGAAGGTGGAGTAGATGATCTCCGCCCCGGGGACACTCTCCCGCATATCCGTGACTTCCTCGGGCCGCTCGTCGATGAGAAGGATGATGAGGTGGATCTCACTGTGATTTTCGGAAATGGCGTGTGCGACAGACTTCAAAAGCGTCGTCTTGCCCGCCTTCGGGGGTGCGATGATGAGGGCGCGCTGCCCCTTGCCGATGGGCGCAAACAGATCCAAAAGGCGTAGCGAGGTCTCGTTGCAATTTTCGGAGAGGGCGATCTTCTCCTTGGAATATTTGGCCGTCAAATAGTCGAAGAGCGGACGGCGGTCGAGCTTGGTGGCGGGGATATCGTTGACGGACAGAATCTCCTCTACAGCCGCGGAGTCGCTCTTGAGCTTGGGCTTTGCCGTGCAGGCGATAAAATCTCCCGGCCGAAGATGAAGATTTTTGATGATGGGTGCGGGGATGAAGACGTCGCCGTCCACCGAAGGCTGGCAATTCTTTGCACGGAGGAAGCCGTAGCCCGCCTGCGTGATCTCGAGAATGCCCGTGTTGACGGGCTGGTTGTAGCCACCCTCATCCTTTTCGTCGCACTCCACATTCAGCTTGATGTCCCCCTGCCCCGCTCTTGCCTCGAGGGCATAGCGCTTGGAGATCTTATCGAGCATCTCACGGACTTCGGGGTCGAGGAAGGCCTTTTTAACGGGGGCGCCGCGCTTGGAACGGGGCGCGGGCTGTGCCTTTCCCGTGACGATGTCCACGATCCCGGTGATAAGCTTCTCCTTGTTGCAGGAGGAGGGTTGCGGGACCCCCTTTTCTCTGCCCACCATGCGCAGCATGGGGATGGGAAGGGCGTTGAGATAGTCGTAAAGTTCTGATTCCCTGGGTGATTCGTTCATATTTTTTTACGCTCCATAACGATGATTTTTGTATGTTCGGGGAGGTCTTCCGCCCTCCATTCGCAGCCCGCATATTCGACGGGGTATTTTTCCTTTGCAAGGGAGAGAAAATGCCCTACGCCCTCGATGTCCACGGTGAGCCCCTCCACATGATAGTGCATGGGGATGACGATCTTCGGTGAGAGCCGTTCGATATAACGCATTGCCTCCTCCGCGTCGATGGTGTAATTTCCGCCGACGGGGATGAGCAAGATATCGGGGGAGAGATTTTTTGGAAGATCTTCGGCCTTCACCCCGCAATCTCCGAGATGAACGACAATAAGATCGTCGATCGCAAAGCAGAAGATGAGATCTCTTCCGCGGAGGGCGCCGCCCCTTTGGTCATGAAAGGTGGGATGGGCGGAGACGGAAATGCCGCCATATTCGTATTCCCCCGCCCTATCATAGAGAATGTCGTGGGAAACAGCGGAAACGTTACTGTGATCATAGTGACCGTGGCTGACGGTCAGAATGTCGGCGGAAAGAGAGAGCTTCCCCAAGCCGACGTCGCCGTAGGGGTCAGTCACGACGGTCGTGCCGGCTCCGCTTTTGAGTGCAAAGCAGGAATGTCCGTAATAGACGAGCTTCATGTGGCCTCCTGAAAAGATGTGAATGTCGAGCGAAAAGGATGAAAAATCTTCATCAAAGATGAGATCGTACAAAAGTCTGAGCTGCAGGATGTCCGGTGTGGGAAGAAGTGTGAGCACGTGCGTTCTGACGGGAAGAGAAGCGGAAAATTTCCCCGAAGAGATGTGCATTTCCCCCTCTTTCCCCTCCTCAAATGTGCAGGAAAAGCAATTTTCCCCCTGCCGCTCCATCGAAAGTCTGCCGCCGGATAAGGATAATTGTGTGGGGATGCCGTAACTTTGGTAGAAAAATTTGAAACCGTCCGCCTCCCGGACGTATGTAACGGGAGCGGAGAAAACGCTTTTCTTGCCCTCGTTCGAAGTGATGATGCGAATAAAATATAAATTACCGTCTTTCATTATAACCTACTTATTCATATTTGTAAATAAATATTAAGAAAATTTTTTGCAAAATTTGTTGACATTGCGCGAATACAATAAATTGAGAAAATCAAAATTACTTGCGGATTTTCGTCAATTATGTGTGACATAGTACTACGCAGACGCCTTATATTTGGCACTTAAAGGCAATTCATTGCCCAAAGGTAGCCCTTGAGCGCCCTTCTCCTCTCTTTATAATCGGGGAGGATGCTTTCGACTTCCCGCCAGAATGCCGCGCTGTGGTCCATGTGAAGTGTGTGGCAGAGTTCGTGCACCGCGAGGTAGAAGCAGAGGTCGTCGGGAAGGAAGGCCGTGCGGAAGGAGAAGGAGATGTGGCTTTTCCCGCTGCAGGAGCCCCACCGTCCGCGGGCGGAGGTGATGGCAAGTTTTGTGTAGTGCAAAAGATGCTTTGCACACATGCCGTCGAGGAACCCCTTCATGCGCGTGCGGGCGATGCGGCGGAGGAGATTCTTTAACGCCTCCTCGCGATCCTCCTTCGGGAGAAACACTTCCCCTTCCGTAAGGCGGGCGCGTGCGCCCTCGCGGATCTGATACACCCTTCCCGCGATCGGAAGAGGCGCACCGTCCGAAAAATCGGGGGTAGCCCACTTTTTTGCGAGGTGTCTCTTCAGCCATCTTTCGTGGCGCAGGACGAACTTCTCGATTTCGCCGTCCGGCACACGGAAGGGGGCGCGCACGACGACCTCCCCCTTTCGTGAAATGGAGAGGCTCATCGTCTTTCTATTAGATCTTATCACTTGAAACTTGACTATTTCCATTTTTTCCTATATAATCTCTATGTCATGGACGTCTGCATTCAGCCGCTCAAAACCAAAGAATTCTGCGTCGAGGTGCCAGCCTCCAAGAGCATCCTCTGCCGCGCCCTCATTCTCTCCGCCCTCCGCGAGGGAGAAACTTATCTTGTCTCGGGAAAATTGGCGGGAGATACGCGGGCGATGGTGGACGCACTCTCGTCTCTCGGGGTGAAGATCGAGCTTGTCCCCGAGGGACTTCTGGTGCACGGAAGCAAAAATTTTGCCAAAGAGGCCGCGATAAATGTGCGCTCTTCAGGGGCGACGGCGCGGTTCTTGACGGCCGTCCTCGCCATACTCGGCGGCAATTATCTCTTGGACGGAGACATGCAGCTGCGCGCGCGGCCCATGGACGTTGCGGCCCTCCGAAGAGGTGGCGCCGATATTTGCTTTCTTGAAAATGAGGGGCATCTTCCCCTTCGCATCAAATCGGAGGGGACGAGCGAGAGGCAAATCACCTGCGACTGCTCGCAAAGCACACAGTTTGCGAGCGGAGCCATGCTCGCGGGGGCGGTGGGTGAAGGGCCTCTTGAAGTTGAAGTCACGGGCGAGGGGAAAAATTCCCCCTATCTCGATATGACCGCAAGCCTCATCCGCGCGTTCGGCGGCGCATGCGAGCGGACGGGAGATCGCTTCCGCATCCTTCCGATCTCGCAAAAACCCCATGTCTTCACCGTCGAGCCGGACATCTCCGCGGCCTGCTATTTTTATGCCGCTGCCCTGCTCTGCCGTGCAAAAGTGACCGTCTGCGGCGTGAAGCGGGAGAGCATTCAGGGGGATATGCGCCTTCTTTCCCTTCTTGAAGGGCGCGGCGTGCGCGTCTTCGAAAGGGAGGAAGGGCTGACTTTGGACGGGAGAGAGGTCATATCTTTCGAGGGATTTTCCGAGGACGTCTCCGACTTTGCCGACCAGATGCCCACCCTCGCCGCACTCGCCCTCTTTGCAAATTCGCCCTCCCGCCTTTCGGGACTTCAAAGAAGTGTATTCAAAGAGAGCGATCGGCCGCATGCGGTGCTTGAAAATCTGAGAGCGCTCGGGGCGGATTGCTCGTTGGAGGGAGACGCCCTTTGCATCCATCCCGCGCCCTTTATAGAGGGAACGGTCTCCTCCTTCGGGGATCACCGCATCGCCATGGCGTTTGCGGTCGCAGGGCTCAAAAAGGGCGGCATCGTCATCCGTGGAGCGGAGTGCGCGGACAAGACGTTCGAGGGCTTCCATGAAATCATAAGAAAGCTCACCTTAATGTGAGCACATATTTTCATACTTCTTCGGGGCACTCTTCAACATTATGAATTTTTTTTGCGGAAAATGTATTTTTTGCTCCCTTCGCAGACATGCCCCCGCGGTTTTTGCTGAAATTTTGTATTTTTTCGGGAAAATATTCTCAAAAACAATTGCATTTACAAATGGAATTTAGTATAATACTGTCATATGAAAGTTTTTGCAGAACGGCTCATGGAACTGAGAAAAGAACGAGGCCTCTCACAAGCGACTGTTGCGAAGGATCTGAGCGTCAGTTTGGGGATTGTGTGCTATTGGGAGACGAACAAGAGCGACCCGACGGCATCCAACATTGCAAAGATTGCACGTTATTTCAATGTAACCTCGGATTATCTCCTCGGGCTTTCCGATTGAAAGAGCGGAAACTACAACTTCATACTTTGCATTCGCCTCTATAAGGCGAAGTTTGACCGTATCTACGGAAAGGCATTTTGATGATTCTGCTCGATGAGCGGAATTTTTTATTTTTCCCCCTCCCCTTCGAGCTTTTCCTCGAGGAGCTCGATGCCGTAAAGCGGACATTTTTCCCTGATAAATCCACCTGTGAAGGCCGCGCGGTAACGTTCGAATTCCGCCTTCTCCTCCTCGAACAGTTCATCGCTTCCCGTGGCATATTGCAAAATTTCGTATGCCGCCTCCCTCTTTCCCTCCCAGAGGAGGGACTGCATGCGCAGAAGCTCGAGGGCGTGCAGAGAAGTGAGGTCTTCTCTCACCGTGGGAGCATCGAAGAGGAGCGCTTGCGGCACTTCAAAGAAGCTGTGGCGATACAAGATCCCCTGCGCCGTGAGAACGCGGAGGGCGATCTCCTCCTCGGCAGCACCCTTTATAATGCCCGCCGCGACGAGGCCGTCCGTCTTGCCCGCGGAAAGTTCGACGGGAAGGATCGCCGCGATC
>CANRIO010000029.1 GCA_947630605.1 uncultured Clostridia bacterium | reverse complement strand
CCGTCGCAGTGCCCGTGCCCCAGCCCGTGCCTCAGCCTGTGCCTCAGCCCGTGCCCGTCGTGCAGCCCGTGGGAGTTCCCAAGCCCGTCGCAGTGCCCGTGCCTCAGACGGTCGTTCAGCCCGTGGTGCAGAATGCATCCCAGCAGAACAAGGCCGTTGCAAAGCCCGTCGCAGCTCCCGTCGAGATCCCCGTCGATGAAGAGGGATTGACCGATTTCGAGCGCATGATGCTCGACCTCGTCCGCGGCAGCAATAAGCCCGCTGAAACGGAAGAAGTTGCAGCGGAGGATGCCGCTCCCGTCGTTGCACAGGAGCCCGCAGCCGAAGAGGCGCCCGCACTTCCCGCACCCGAGGAAGCACCCGCAGCCGAGCCCGCACCCGCACCTGCAGCGCAGGAGTCGTCGGCAAGCTACGTCTACGATCCCTTCTTCAACAGCCTCACGACGAGCGAGAAGGATGAGTTCGGCGACCTGTTCATCGGCAAGACGAAGGGCGACTTCGGCCTTCCCACCTATCAGATCGGCGGCGACAACTCCGAGTTCTTCAAGAGCTTCTTCGCCTATCTCGGAAGGTTCCGTCCCTACATCTCCTCCGGTGTGCTCGGCAAAGTGTTCAAGTACATCAAAGGCTAAATGAAGTAAAAGACGGGGACCCGCGCGGTCCCCGTTTTTTTGTGCAAAAAAAAGACGCCCGACAATCTTCGGACGCCCCTTATTCGATCGCAATGACGGCGATGATGCCCGCTTCCTCGCTGTAATCCCGCCGCACGGAGAGTGCGTCCACGAGGAAGAGCCCCCTGCCGCGCTCGGCATACAGCTCGGCCCTCGCCGCCTTCTCGGGCGGACGGAATGCCCGCTTGGCCCGCACGCAGATCGTGATCTCATCCCCCTCTTTCAGGAAGGAGAACACCGCCTCCCCGCCGCCGTATTCGAGGGCATTGGTGAGAAGTTCATGCGCCACCACCCTGCTCGAAAAGACGGCATTCTCGGGGACGCCCATCTCCTCGAGCGCGCCGCACATGCGGGCGATCTCCGCCTTGAGGGCGGGAAAACTGCGCACCGTCATACCGTACCTCCCTGCATCGCCGCTCTGAGTTTTTGCAGGACCTTCCGCTCGAGGCGGGAGATATACATCTGGGAGACATTCATGCGCTTTGCCGTCTCCACCTGCGAGAGCTCCTCCGAAAAACGCAGACGGACGAGCGTGCGCTCTGCCTCCGTGAGGGTGGAAAGGGCCCCGCGCATGGCGTCACGCTCCTCGAAACTCTCGAACTCGCGCTCCGTATAGCCCGGAAGGACATTGTAGAAGTCCCCCTCCCCGTCGCACGCAGGCCGGTCGAGAGAGACGGTCACACCCGCCTCCTCGCTGCTGACGACCTCTTCCTCGGTGACATGGAGGCGGGCGGCGATCTCCTTCGCGGTGGGAGTGCGGCCGTTTTCCTGTGTGAGCTCCTCCGCCGCCCTCTTGATCTCCGTCCGAAGCTCCGCCACCCTTCTGGGCAAATGCACGAGGCGGGATCTGTCGCGGAAGTAGTTCTTGATCTCCCCCGTCACCGTGGGGGTGATGAAGGTGGAGAACTTGATGCCCTTTGCGGGATCGAAGCGGTCCACCCCCTTGATAAGCGCAAGCGCGGCGACCTGATACAGGTCGTCGTATTCCACGCCGCGGCCCACGAATTTCTTCGCGATCACCGCGGCAATATACAGGTACTTCTCGACGATTTGGTTGCGAAGGGCAACGTCGCCCGTTTCCTTATACCGTTCAAAGAGTTCCCGCTCTTCCATCGCTTCAGGCAAAGCGGAAGGAGACGGAAGCGACCGCCCCATCCTTTTTCTCCATGCAGACGTCCTCTGCGAGGGCAGAGAGAAGGGCCGCCGAGATCTCGTCTTCGGGCGCCTCCGTTGCCTTCCCCCGCTCGCCGATGCTCCCGACGAGCACTTGAAGACCGCTCTCATCTTTGAAACTTATGAACGCCTCCGCATACCCCGCATGCGAGAGGAGCAGAAGACTCTCCGTCACGCACACTTTGCAGTCCTCGCTCGCGTCGATGTCCAAGCCCTTGAGGGCGCAGACGCCGCCCGTTGCAAGGCGCACCGTCGTCATCATCTCATTCCCGAGGGGAATGCGTATCCAAAGCAGCTCCTTCATCCCTCTATCTCCATGATGGTGTCGAGTGCACAGATGACGAAGAGCTTTTTGAGACGGGGCTGAAGGTTTTTGAGCTTCATATGTCTTCCGTCCTCCTGCACCTTTTTGAGGATCCTGACGAAGGTCCCGAGCGTCGTCGAATCGATGAATGCAAGTTTGGCGCAATCGAACACGAGGTCCTGCGGCTGTTTTTTGTACTCCGTCATGACCTCGCCGTAAAATTCGTCGGCGTTCTGCGAATCGATTTCCCCCGAGAGCCCATACACAAGTTCGGGCGAACGGGAAAGAAGGGTGATTTCCTGCATAGACTTAACCTCTCGTTATTACCTTATATATAATATACCGCGCGCGGCGCACGCATAAACAGTTTGTTTTCCGTCCGCTACGGGAAAAGTTCCCCGAGCGAGCCGAGAACGACGTCGGGCCGCTCCGAAGACTTTTGCAAGCTCTCCCGCGTCGTCTCCCCCGAGAGGACGAGAAGGCTCAAAAAATCGTTGTTCTTTGCAAAGCGGATGTCGGTATACAGCCTGTCCCCCACCATGCACACCTGCCCGCGCTGGAGATGAAAGCGGGCGAGAAGGGCGTCCCCCATCGCCGTGTAGGGCTTGCCGAGGATGCAGTCTGGGGTGCGCCGGGCGGAGCGGGCAAACATCGCAAGGAAGGATCCGACGTCGGGCATAGAGCCGTCCGCAGTCGGACAGACGTCGTCGGGATGGGTCGCAAGATAGGGAAGCCCTTTCCGGAGAAAGAAGTCGAACTTCCTGATCTTTTCGAAGGTGAGCTCGGTGTCGTAGGCGAGGAGGCACACATCGGGATCTTCGTCGACGCAGTTGATGCCGCTTTTCTCGAATTCCGAACGCACAGAACGCGTTGCAAGAAGGTAGACTCTCTTCCCCGCAAAGTGCTCCTTGAGGTATTCCGTGGCCACCATGCCCGAGGTATAGACGCCATCTTGCTCTTCCAAAAGCCCGATGCGGGCAAGTTTTGTGCGGTACTCCTCCTCCGTTTTGGAGGAATTGTTGGTGAGAAAGACGAGCCTTTTCCCCATTCCGCGAAGGGCGGAAAGCGTCTCGCAGACGCCGCGGATCGGACGGTCTCCGATGTAGACCGTCCCGTCGAGATCGAGAAGAAAAAGTTGCGTCCTTTCGACGAGTTCTTCCTTTGTCATGCTATAGCTCCATGAGACCGAAGTCGCGCACGACGGCACAAAGTCCGCCCGGGCAGAGTTCGGGAAGAATTTTGAGTTGCCCGAGGGAGACGGGGGGCGGCATGAGCCCCGCAAACGCACGCACGGTGCGAAGCCGTTCCCCCTCCTGCTTCTTCAGAAAGAGAAGTTCGCTTTGGCAGGTCGCACGCATGCGCCCGAGGGCGTCCACGCGGGAGAGATACTCCTCCCACGAGGGGATGTGAAGGGCGCAATATGCAGCGCCGACAGCCCTCGCCCGCGCATGATAGTCGGGGCAAAAGCAGCTCCTCGGCCTCCCATAAGCGAAGAAGGTGCGATAGAGTGCAAGGAGGGCGCGGTAGGCGGCAAGTTCCCCAAAGACGGGCAGGCGGGCGGCGAGCACCCTTCCCTCTCCGCCATAGAGCCCCTCGCTCTCGAGCATGCGAAGGCGGGCATTTGCACGGACGATATCCTCCGCGGTCTGCACCTTGGCGATGAGAGAGGCGGCCTCCTCGGCCGCGGCGGGGTATTCCCCCATGCCGAAGCGGGAGAGCGCCTTCGCCTCAAAGAGGGCAAGATCGGAGAGCAACAGCCGCGCATACCCCCTTGCAAGGGAGGGGCGCATCCATGTAAGGTCGCAGACGATCTCCCCCTCCGCAAGCGGAAGAGAAACTTCCTCCCCGCCGATGTTGACTTCCCCAAAGGGCTCTACGGCGCCGTCCATGGCGGCCTCCGCGGGAAGGAGGAGGGGCGTCACCTTCTGCATGGCGGCATAGAAGCGCGCCGCACGCATGACATCCGCTCCCCCGGCGGCGATCACTCCGCCCACGCCGTCGGGCATCGTGAAGAGCGGGAGGGCGTCTCCCCTCTCGAGAACGACAAAGAGGGTGCGCACCGCCGTGGAAAAGGGGGCGAGCGTGTGGACCGCTTCGCCGTCCGAAATGAGTAAAATCTTGCCTGCGACGCGGGCATGGTATGCCCCGATCGCCTCTGAGGCCGTGCAAAAGCGAAGTTGTTCCAAGCTTTCCGCCTCAGGTTTTGTCATCGGTAGGAAATGCGTACTTTTGCGCATAACCACCTCACAAAGGTTCAGATGGCGAGCTCAATCGCACTCGCCGCATAGCCGATCGCAATGGAAAAGAGGAGCATCGCAAGGAGGATGACAAGGCCCTTCTTCCAGCTCCCCCGCTTGAAGAGGACGAGGTAGCCGAGGCCCGCATTCACCGTGAGCCCCGCGAGCAGTCCGCCGAATCCGATGCCGCCGAGGGTGTAGACTTCGGCGAGGACGACGGAGGAAGCGCAGTTGGGAATGGCGCCGATGAGCGGACAGAGGAGGGGCTGCAACCAATACCCCGTGCCCTGCAAAAAGGCGATGACCCGCGCCTCCCCGATCGCATAGAAGAGATAGCCGAAGATAAGATTGACGGCGAGGACGAAGGCCGCGACCTTAAGCGCGTGCAGAAGAGGAGATAGAAGATAGAGCCGCACCTTGCTCTCCTTCTTATGCTCGCACGCGGAAAGTTCGTCACAGGCGCAGTCGCCGTGGTCATGGTCCTCCTCTTTCTCCCCATGGACATGGGTATGCCCTTCGTGCATTTCATGCTCCTCTTCGCGGACATGGGTATGCCATTTTTCGTCATGCTCCCCATGTGCATGGGCGTGTGTCCTGTCGGGCATGGGGGATAGACGGCGCTTGAAGAAGAGGTCCAAAAGGTACCCCGCCAAAATGGCAAGGACGAGTTTGCAGCCGATCATCGCAAGGAGGGCATAGAGGCGCGGCCCCCAGCCGATGCCTCCGTCCGAGAGGAGCAGGACGAGGAGGCCCTCGTCGCTCGTTGCGATAAAGACGGCGATGAGCGTCCCGATCGTCACATGGCGGTGCTCATAGAGTTTTGCCGCCATGACGGAAAATCCGCACATGGGAAGGATGCCCGTCGCCGCGCCGAGGGCGGGGGCCCACCTGCTCGTGAGCGCGCGCGAAGGTTTTCCCACCTTCGTCTTGTGCTCCATGAGTTCGATGAGGATATACAAGAGAAAGAGGAAGGGAAAGAGCTTCAACGTATCGATGAGTGCGTCGAGTGCAACATGCCACATATGCCTTTTCCTCCCTTTGTTGATTTTTGCCTTCCAGCCTCAAAGAGCGTCCCCGCGGGAACGCTCTTTTGTATCACTTCTTCTTTTTGTTCTTCTTGATGAATTTCTCGGAGAGCGTCTTCATCTCCTGCGGGGTGAGCGGCATGAAGTCGCGCTCCGCATTCCCCTCGTCCTCTTCGTACCCCTCGTCGCGCTCTAAAATGGTAAACTCCGTTTCGTCGTCGAAGAGAAGAAGTTTTGTGAGGTCATCCTCCTTCTTGTCCTCGGGGCGAAGGGCGAAGATGACCTTCTTTCCCGTGCCGACGTAGCCCTCCTTCAAACGCGCCTTGACGGCGTCGGGCAGTACCATGTCCGCATCCTCCCCTGATTTCAGGTGGATGCCGTCCTCTTCCTCTATGAGCTCTGCGCCCCGCGCGATCTCGAGATCCGCGCCGAGGAAGTCGGCGACGAAGAGGTTGACGGGATAGTCATAGAGGTTCTCGGGGGTATCGACCTGCTGCAAAAATCCGTCCTTCATGACCGCGATCCGCGTTGCGAGCGCCATGGCCTCGGTGCTGTCCGCCGTCGCATAGATGAAGGTGTTCTTCACCCGCGCCTGCAACTTCCCGTATTCGCCGCGCATCTGAAGACGGAGCTTTTTGTCCAGCCCCGAGAGCGGGTCGTCGAGGAGGACGGCCTTGGGCTCACGCACGATGGTCGCGCCGAGGGAAATGCGCTGGCGCTGGAGGGCGGTGAGCTGTTTGGGCTTCTTGTAGAGCTGATCGGAAAGCCCCAAAAGGGCCGCCGCCTCCCTCACGCGCACGTCGATGACGGGCTGGGGGATCTTGCGAAGTTTGAGGCCGAACCCCATGTTCTCCGCCACGGTATATTGCTGATATACGGCCGCATTCTGGAAGACCATGGCGATGTCGCGGTCCTTGGGCGCGACGCCGTTCACCATGTTTTCGCCGATGAAAACTTCTCCGAGGGATACATCCTCCAGCCCCGCGACGAGGCGTAGCACGGTGGATTTGCCGCACTTCTCGGGCCCGAGCAGGACGAGAAACTCGCCGTCTTTCACCGTGAGGCTCAGATCGTAGACCGCCTGCGCGCCGCCGGGGTAAACCTTGCTTACGTTTTTAAGAGCAACCTCTGCCATAATCTTCTCCGAAGCATTCTGTCCCCTCTATTTTACACGAAGACGGCGAAAATTTCAATCAAAACCGCACAATTTTTATGAAATATTTCCTGTGCGGTGAAAAGGGGTTTTTCTCATCTCAACGCCGTATTATCTCTTCCTCATCTCGACGCCGCATTATCTCTTCCTCATCTCGATGCCGCATTATCTCTTCCTCATCTCGATGCCGCGCCGCCCGCATCGCGGGCGGCGCGGCGGAGGAGACCCCACAAACCCCACAAAAAAAGCAACGGGGAAACCGTTGCCTGAAAGATGCTTTTTTTCTATGCCGTCTTTTTGTAGACGAGCTTGGGCTTTGCGCCGCTCGAGACGCAGTCGCGGGTGATGATGACCTCCTCCACATTCTTCTCGCTGGGGATGTCGTACATGACGTCCGTCATGAGCCCCTCGATGATGGTGCGAAGTCCTCTCGCTCCCGTCTTCAAGCGGATGGCGGTGTTGGCGATCTCGCGGACGGCCTCGTCCTCCACCGTGAGTTTCACCCCGTCCATGCCGACGAGCTTCTGATACTGCTTGATGATGGCGTTCTTCGGCTGGGTGAGGATGCTCACGAGGGCCTCCTCGTCGAGTGCCTGCAAACTGACGACGATGGGGATACGGCCGACGAATTCGGGAATGAGGCCGAACTTGGTGAGGTCCTGCGGCTTCACGTCGTCGAGGAGGGTGTAATCCACCTCGTTTGCGCCGAGCTTCACCTTTCCGCCGAAGCCGAGCCCCGAGTCATCCTTACGGGCGGAGACGATCTTATCGAGCCCCACGAATGCCCCGCCGCAGATGAAGAGGATGTTGGTCGTATCGATGCGCATGCAGTCCTGCTGGGGGTGCTTTCTGCCGCCCTGCGGGGGCACGTTTGCGACCGTGCTCTCGATGATCTTGAGGAGGGCCTGCTGGACGCCCTCGCCCGAGACGTCGCGGGTGATGGAGACGTTCTCCCCCTTGCGTGCGATCTTGTCGATCTCGTCGATGTAGATGATGCCACGCTGTGCCCGCTCGATGTCGTAATCGGCATTCTGGATGAGCTTTAATAGAATGTTCTCGACGTCCTCGCCCACATAGCCCGCCTCGGTGAGCGTGGTCGCGTCCGAAGTGGCGAAGGGCACATTCAAGATCTTTGCAAGAGTGCGCGCGAGGAGGGTCTTCCCGCTCCCCGTGGGACCGAGGAGGAGAATGTTGCTCTTCTCGATCTCGACGTCGTCCCCCTTCTCCCCTGCGATCATCGCGTTGATGCGCTTATAGTGGTTGTAGACGGCGACGGACAGCACCCGCTTCGCCTTGTCCTGCCCGACGATATACTCGTCGAGCTCCTTCTTGATCTCGGCGGGCTTTTTGAGCTCGATCTGCTCTGCGGGACTGTTCGACGGCGTCTTGGCCATCATGTCGTTGCACAGCTCGATGCACTCATCGCAGATGAAGATGCCGTCCGGCCCCGCGATGAGCTTCTTTGTCTTGTTCTTCTCCTTCCCGCAGAAGGAGCAACGCTGTTCGTATTTCGCCATATCAAAACTCCCTTCACAACATTTGCCGCAAACAAACCGCGTCATTCTGAGCCGAATTGCAATTACGCAGTCCACGGCGACCCCTCTCCGAAGAATCCCGTGGTACGCAGTCCGTGTTTCCATTTGGGGGATCCTTCGAGGACAGGTTCAAAGTTTTCATTGCGCTTGGTCGGCTCAGGATGACGCTTCCAACCGCACTTTTGAAGCCGAACTTTCGGACATGGATGCCGCGTTTTATGTCAAATCAAAATTTACCGCTTGGTGTAGACCTTGTCGATGAGGCCGTAGGCGAGGGCCTCGTCGGCGGAGAGATAGTTGTCGCGGTCGGTGTCCTGTGCGATCGTCTCGTACGATTTTCCCGTGTTTTCGGAGAGGATGCGCGTCATCTTGTCCTTGATGCGAAGGATGTGCTCCGCCTGGATCTTGATGTCGCTCGCCTGTCCCTGTGCGCCGCCGAGGGGCTGGTGGATCATGATCTCGCTGTTCTTGAGGGCATAGCGTTTGCCCTTCGTGCCCGCCGCGAGCAAGAATGCGCCCATGGATGCGGCAAGGCCGATGCAGATGGTCGAGACATCGCACTTGATGTAGTTCATCGTATCATAGATCGCCATGCCCGCGGTGACGGAGCCGCCGGGGCTGTTGATGTAGAGCATGATGTCCTTGGTCGGGTCCTTCCCCTCGAGATAGATGAGCTGGGCGACGACGGTATTTGCCGTGGCGTCGTCGATCTCCCCCGAGAGAAAGATGATGCGGTCTTCGAGCAGTCTCGAATAGAGGTCGTAACTGCGCTCGCCGCCCGATGTACGTTCGACGACGTAGGGAATGAGAACGTTCTTTTCGTCCATGCTTATGCCTCCGTTTTCACCATTTCGTTGTTTGCCATCAAAAAGTCGAAGGCCTTCGTCACCTTGAGATCGCTCTCGATGTAGCTCCTCTGGCGGGGATCCATCGTCTTCTTATATTCTTCGGGTTCCTTGCCGACGCTTCTCGCCTGCTCGGCGATCTTTTCCTCGATCTCCTCCTCGGTCGCCGAAATGCCTTCCACTTCGATGATCTTCTCGAGGACGAGCTGATGGAGGACTGCCGCCCGCGCATCCGTCTCGAACTGTTTCTTATATTCCTCACGCGTCGTGCCGATGTAGGAGAGATAGTCCTCGAGCTTGATGCCCTGATACATGAGGTTGTACTCCACGCGCTGGAGGGAGCGTTCCTCCTCGGCGTCGATCATCGCATCGGGGATGTCGGCGGAAGAGGTCTTTGCGATCTCGGAAAGGATGGCGTTCTCCGTCTCGTTGGTGCCACGGGAGGCCGCGTTCTTCTCGAGGCGTTCACGCACCTTTTCCCTGTATGCCTCCACGCTGTCGGAACCCATCTTCTTCGCGAATGCCTCGTCAAGTTCGGGCAGCTTCTTGCCCGTGAGGGCGTGAAGCGTCACAGTAAAGACGGCGGGCTTGCCGCGGAGGTTCTCCGCCTGATAATCTTCGGGGAAGGTGACGGGAACGTCCTTCTTCTCCCCGATCTGCATGCCGACGACGCCCTCTTCGAATCCGGGGATGAACTGCCCGGAGCCGAGCTCGAGGTCAAACCCGTCCGCACTGCCGCCGTCGAAGGGCTTGCCGTCGACGGTGCCGACAAAGTCGATCTTCGCCGTGTCGCCGAGCTTTGCGGGGCGGTCGGTGACCGGTACGCTCTCCGCAATGCGTTCGCGCACGCTGTCGATCTCCTTTTGGACGTCGGCGTCCGTAACAGTATACTCATACTTGGGGATTTTTATACCCTTGTAGGCGCCGAGCGTGACGTCGGGCTTTACGGGGGTGACGGCGACGATGCCCACATTCGTCTCGGAGAAATCGTCGATGAGGGAGAGGTCGGGCTCGCCCACCGCCGTGAAGTTCTCCTTCTCGGCCTCGAGGATCTTGTCATAATTTTCCCCGAAGAGGAGGTTGAGCGCGTCCTCATAGAAGAGGCCCTTGCCGTAGAACGTTTCGAGGATATGCTTGGGAGCTTTCCCCTTGCGGAACCCGTTGACGGAGTACTTGTGGCGGTTCTGAAGGTAGGCCTTGGTGTTGGCCTCCGTCCATTCCTCGGGGGTGAAGGTCATCGTGATCCTGACCGTGCTCTTTTCATTCGCTGCAACTTCGTATTTCATACCATAACTCCTGCAATGCTTTACTTTTTAGCACGGTATATTTTAGCATATCGCGCCCGAAAAGGAAAGCGTTTTTATTTACAATTTTGTTTTTTTCCATTATAATAATGTTATCGAACAGAAAGGAGACCGAAATGCCGCAGGACGCATTCACGCTGCGCTTCGTCGCAAAAGAACTCGACGGCGCGCTCAAAGGCGGGCATATCAACAAGATCGTCCAGCCCTCGCGGGACGAGGTGTTTCTTATTATATACACGGGAAAACGCACCGTAAAACTTGTCTTAAACACAAATGCGCAGGATTGCGGAGCCTATTTTGAGGAGGGCGAGGAGGAGTCCCCCCTCGTCGCGCCCAACTTCTGTATGCTGCTCCGCAAACGTGTGCAGGGGGCGGAGATCAGAAAGGTGGAACTTTTGGGCTTCGAACGCATTTTGCGCTTCACCTTGAACTCCTACTCCGACTTTGAAAGGACGGAGCGCATGCTCTATCTCGAAGTGATGGGCAAATATTCCAACCTCATCCTCACGGAGGGCGATGTCATCCTCGGCGCGCTCAAGACGACGACGCTGGACGAAAACGTGCGCCGCGCCATCTTCCCCGGGGTGAAGTACGTCCTTCCCGCCCCGCAGGAAAAAGTCGATCCCCTCGACGAGGCCGCTCTGCGCGAGGTCCTCTCGAAGGCGGACGGGGACTTGGGGCACTTCCTCTTCACGCGCATTGCGGGGCTCGCCCCCTCGACGGCCGAGGCGATCGCAAAAAGTTATGCGGGCGGAGACCTCTGTGACCACGTTCGAAGCTATATCTTCTCGGACATGGTATGCCCGTGCGTCGTCGAGCGGGAGGGAAAACCCGTCGATTTTTATGCGCGGAGCGTCGCGGGAGGAAAGCCTTTTTCCACCCTTTTGGAGGCGCAGTGCTACTTCTACACGCGGCGGCATGCGTTGAAACACATGGAGGAGGGGCGGAGAAAACTGCTCTCCGCCGTGCAGGCGGCCCTGAAAAAACATGAAAAACGGCTCGCACAGACGCTCGAAAAGAAGAAGGAGTGCGAGGGGTGCGAACTTCTCCGCATCAAGGGGGAACTGCTCACCGCCAACCTCTTTGCCCTCTCCCGCGGCATGAAGGGGTGCGAACTTGCGAACTTTTACGACGAAAACGGCGGCACACTGAAGATCGCCCTCGACCCCCTGCTCACCCCCTCGCAGAACGCGCAGAGCTACTTTAAGCGTTACAGGAAGCAAAAACGCGCCCTCGAGATGCTCGCCCCGCAGGAGGCGGAGACGCGCTCCGAGCTCGAATATTTCCAAAGCCTCAAGGCGGCCGTTCTCTCGGCGGAGACGGAGGAGGACCTTCTCTCCTGCACCGAGGAGCTGGAGGCGGCCGGGCTTTGGAAAGCGCGCGAGGAAAAGCGCAAACGGGTGAAGGCCGCCATCCCCTTCCGCACCTTTGCGTGCGAAGGTTTTCAGATCTTTGCGGGCAGAAACAATTTGCAAAACGACGCGCTTCTTCGCGCCGCTGCGCCCGGCGATGTCTGGCTGCACGCCCAAAGATACCATTCCTGCCACGTCGTCATCCGCACAAACGGACGCTCTCCCTCGGACATGGTACTCTCCTTTGCCGCCAATTTGTGTGCAAAGTACTCCGACGCGAACGGCGACAAGATCCCCGTCGACTACTGCCTTGTCAAGTTTGTGAAAAAGCCGCCCAAGGCGCGGGCAGGCTTCGTCGTCTATTCCAATTTCTCCACCCTCCTCGGCGACCCCTCGAAAGTTTGATTGAGATCTTTTCCGAAAAAACTTGACACCCCCCCCCATGTGGTATAATGTTTGCAGGAGGTTTCATTGATGAAGCGTTTTTTGAAAGGAAATTTTCGTCTTCTTTCCTGCGCGCTTGCGGGACTCCTCACCCTGTCTGCGGCAGCCTGTGCCTCGAAATATCAAGCGGAGAAGTGCACTTCTCCGCTCACCTACGCAGAAGATGCGGAAAAATATTATTACCTGCCTTCAGAACGTCCCTTCGACTTCGACCGAAAAATCGGGGAGGCGGGTACTTCCATCTACTATGAATCGGGCATGGACGGCAGAAAGATCGACCGCGCCGTCGACGGTTTGAAACGCATCGCCGCGCTCGGCTGTTGTGCCCTTCCCGAGGCAGTCTATCTCACGAAAGATACCGTGACGCATGTAAACCAAGACGGGCTATGGCTCTCGCCCGACGACCCCGCCGAACTCGTCTGCGCCGTCCTCATCTATTCTGCGGCCGATACCGAGCTCCCCGCTGTGCCCTTCGGGATCTTCGCGGGAATCGCCGCCGCACTCCTGGAGGACAGCCTCTCCTTCCCCCTCTATGAAGAAGAAAAGCTCGAGGCTCGGCTTTCCCGATATCCGTATGCGAAAGAGCTGCAATACCCCTTATTTACGCACAAAATGGCCACAGACGAAGAGCGGGAGACGGCGTGGAACTACGCCTATCACCTCGGCAAGTCCTGGCTCACCGCGCACAACGGCGACGTTGCGATCTCTGCGGATGGGGAGGAATTCCTCGATGCGATGACAACGTACGGGGCCACCATGTCCGAAACATACTGCTTCTTTGTGGGCGACGGTTACTATCCCACGCAGATTTTGACGCCCAATCTTTACTACTGCTTCGCGCACAATTTCGAGGACCTTTATTTCACGAAGAAATATTATTCCGGCTCCTATACGGAACTTACGACATTTGTTGAAGAAAACGAGACCTTCATCAAAAGGGCGACGGAGGTCTTTGGATACGAGGGCTTCCCCGAGCGCATCTCCTGTTTCTTCGGCAATGAAGAACTGAATATCCCCTCCATCGGGCAAGCCGACCTGCGGGAAGGCCGCATCGGCTGTAACGCGATGGGCGCGTTCTGCTATCTCCTCATGGTTTGGGTGCACGAATTCTCGTCCTACCGCGGCTATCCGCTCCAATGGGCGGCGAACAGCCTCTTTGCATATGAACTCTTCCCGACGACTTACTCCACCCTCTTCGGCTACTGCGCCGATTACCTCGGCATGCAGGCGCGCCGTGGCGGATCGGAGGAGGGGCGCAACAAGGCCGTGATGGAAGCGGCGTGCGCCCGTTATCGCCGCGAATACGGCAAACCGACACGGGAAAATTTCTCCTATCGCGACTTCCTCCGTTGCACCGCCCTCTGTGCCGACGAGCTCTACGGCGGCAAGATCGCGGTCTCGGGGCAAATGATCTCGCTTGCCGAATACATCTATTCGGCGTATGGCTTTGAAACGCTCATGATGTTCTGTCTCGACGGGACGGATGCAGTCATCGCGGAAAAGACCTTTGAAGATCTTCTTAACGAACACCGCGCATGGCTCTCCGCCACGCTATCATGAAGTTAAAAAACCTTCCCCGTTCGGGGGAAGGTGTCACGGCTACATTTGCCGTAACGGATGAGGACTTCCTTGTCGCCCCTTATAGGGGAGATGTCACGCAAGTGACAGAGGGGTTCCACCCCCACCACCGCCTATCGGCAAAACCCCGTAAACAGGAAAAACTCCAACCCTCATCAGTCACTGCGTGACAGCTTCCCCCTTTGAAAGGGGGAAGCCTTTTTACTCTTCAAATAAGGGTGTGGAGAGGTATTTTTCGCCGCCGTCGGGGAAGAGGACGACGATGTTCTTACCTTGATTTTCAGGCCGCATCGCGAGCATGGTAGCGGCGTAGAGCGCCGCGCCCGAGGAAATCCCCCCAAGGAAACCTTCCTTCGAGATCTCCCTTCCCGTCGCAAAAGCGTCCTCGTTCTCGACAGCGATCACCTCGTCGTATACCGCCGTATCCAGCGTATCGGGCACAAAGCCCGCGCCGATGCCCTGTATCTTATGTGCGCCCGAGACGCCCTTCGAGAGGACGGGGGACGAAGCGGGTTCGACGGCGACGATCTTCACGGCGGGGTTCTTCTCTTTAAGGTACTTCCCGACGCCCGTAACGGTGCCGCCCGTTCCGACGCCTGCGACGAAGATATCCACCTTCCCCTGCATATCTTCCCAGATCTCGGGGCCCGTCGTCTTATAGTGCATCTCGGGGTTGGCGGGGTTCGTGAACTGACCCAAGATGACGCCGCCGCGCTCCTTTTTAAGTTCTTCCGCGCGCGCGATCGCGCCCTTCATCCCCTTCGCGCCCTCGGTGAGAACGAGCTCTGCGCCGTATGCCGCAATCAACTTTCTGCGCTCGACAGACATCGTTTCTGGCATCACGACTGCGACATGGTACCCCTTGGCGACGCCGATGGCCGCAAGACCAATGCCCGTGTTGCCCGACGTCGGCTCGATGATCCAGTCCCCTTTTTTGAGGAGGCCCTTTGCTTCGGCATCTTCGATCATGGCCAGCGCGATCCTATCTTTCACACTGCCTGCGGGATTGAAACATTCGAGTTTTGCGTAAAGTTTACAGTTCAGGTTGTGCTCCTTTTCGTAATTTGCAAGTTCGACGAGGGGCGTATGCCCGATCGTCTCGGTGATCGAATGATACAGCATAGATGACCTCCTATAAATTTTTTCAATATTTTAGCAATCGGACAAACTTTTGTCAAGTAAATGATCGTTATTTTCGAAAAAATTCTTCACTTTTTCAACGATTGGGAAATGATTTGTCCGGCGCAAGTAAAACGGCCCCGCAGGGCCGTTTTTCCGATTCCGTAGAGAGGTTTTTCCGCGTTACTTTTTACTGCAAGCCCTGCCCTGCGGATAGAGCGGGAGCTCGAAGAAGCCCGTGCAGACCTCCTGCGTGTATTCCTGTGCGGGAGGGATGGCCGAATAGCCGTAGCTCGGGACGAGAAGTTCGACCTGCATGGCGATCTTCAGGATGCAGGTGATGCAGGCCGAGATGGTGAACGAGCCCGTCGTGGGATCGAAGCTCCCCTCGGGCGAGACGCAGGAAGCGACGCTCGTCACCGTGAACGGCATGACGGATGCGGGCGGGACATACATGAGGACGTCCTCTGTGAGGACGATACTGCTCGTCGCGATCCCCTCGACGCCGTTTGCATCCACATAGGCGATCTCGATGGGGATGGTGACGGTCGCCTGCACGCGGGAGAGGCACCCTTCCCCCTGCCTGTCGACATTGACATTTGTGACCGTACCCACAGAAGAGGTGGAACGCGCACTCACAAAGGTGAGCGGATATGTAGGATTTGCGGGCGTGAAGTTTGTAGGCACGGCGGTATAATTTTCAAGACGCGTCTGGATGATCCCCGCGTCGAAGATCTTCTCCGCCTGTATACACACCTTTTCGCAAAGACCGTTTAGCGGATTGCCCGAGATGGTGCCGGGGCAATGATCGGATGAGAAATTGGAAAAAAATGACATTGATTACCTCCGTATATAAAACCTTGTCGGTTTACTGCATTGTATGAAGGGAGCGGGGAAAACTGTGCCCACTTGGGTCGGACTTACGTATAGGGGGATTCTTCAAATAGAAGCTTCGCGCGGGGCAAAATGACGCGTACCCTAACCACTGACCACTAACCACTAATCCCCAACCCCTCATCTCTACGTGACGAAGTCACGGAGGAGATCTCATTCTATTTCGACAGATGTCGAAATAATGTATTTTTGGGCGAAATTTGCGGAAAATTTGCTGAATTTATATCAAAACCTTCTGGCCGATGTAGAGGAGTGAAGTCCTGTTCTTTTGCTCGAAATTTTCCTTGGACCCGCAGAGAAGGGCCTTGGATTCCCCGCCGCGCACGGTGTAGAGGTTCCCCTCCGCCTCGGGGATGACGAGGAGCTGCCCCTCGAAGAGCTCTTCCGATAAATAATTTTCGGCGGCAAGGATGCGGGGCGTGAGGCCGAAAGCGGAGGCGACACAACCGATGGTCTGCCCCCTCTTCACGCGGTAGAGCTTAGTCTTTACAAGCGAAAGTTTCATGCAGTTATCCTATGCGCGCGCTCATAAAAAGTTGCCTCAACTCATAGGATATCGCATGAACTTGTATCGAACGACCGCGCTCGTCACGGCCTTCACCATCTTCGAGCATCTGCTCGGGTTCGTCTACCGCATCATCCTCTCGCGGACGCTCGGTCCCGAGG
>CANRIO010000028.1 GCA_947630605.1 uncultured Clostridia bacterium | reverse complement strand
GATGTAGCTAAGGCACCCGATGAGGACACCCGCGACGAGCATCCCGATGACGGCGGGCATGCCTATTTTATGCGCCCCCAGCCCCATGAGTTTTGAAAGAAGGAGGATGAACGCCAGGGGGAGTAAAATTTCAAATGCTTCCATATTGCCACACTTTTTGTGCCGTTCGTGAAATTCCTTTCCCTATTATAGTCCCTTTTTTTTGAAAAGCAACTTTTTTGACCTCGATTTTGAGATTTGTTCCCTTGCAGGCGATATTTTTTTGAATTACTTGCTTTTTATATATAAGTTTGATATAATAGAGAAAATGTCCGATTTGAACGCGCCCATCGAAAAAGAGCGGGCAAAACAAATGAATCCCGTCGTCCTCGCCTTTGTGGGCGACGCGGTCTATACGCTCTACGTCCGCCGCAAGCTCGCCCTCTTGCATACGAGCCACACGGGGGAGCTGAACCGTTCTGCCGCGGAGAAGGTCTCCGCACACGGCCAGAGCGAGAAGCTCGAAAAGATCCTGCCCCTTCTTTCGGAGGAGGAGGCGGAGATCTATCGCCGCGGGAGAAATGCGAAGAAGCCGACGAAGAGCAAGAACGCCACCGTCGCCGAGTACGTCCGCTCCACAGGCTTCGAGGCGGTCATCGGCTATCTCTATCTCACGGGGCAGGAAGGGCGCATCGAAGAGCTGTTCTTTGAAAATGGCGGAGAGGATGTATGAAGACAGAGGGAAGGAACGCCGTTTTGGAACTTCTCAAGACGGATAAAACGATAGAAAAGATCTTGCTCGAAAAGGGCGCGCAGGGCACACTCGCAAGAATTTTTGCCGAGGCACGCAAAAGGGATATCCGCGTGCAGTTCGTCCCCCGAGGCGTTCTCGACAAGGAGAGTGCGGAAGGGCGTCATCAGGGCGTCATCGCCTTCACGACAGACTTTTCCTATGCCGACATCGCGGACATGGGTGGGGGAGAGAACGCCCTCATCGTTCTCTGCGACGGCATCGAGGATGTGCACAATTTAGGTTCCATCCTCCGCGTTGCGGAGTGCGCGGGCGCGGAGGGGGTGGTGATCCCCAAGGCGAAGGGCGCGAGCGTAACGGAGGCGGTCGTGCGCATCTCGGCGGGTGCGGCGGAGCACATCCCCGTCGCCAAAGTCTCCTCCATCAATGCGGCGATCGATACCCTCAAGGAGAAGGGCTTCTGGGTCTATGCCCTCGAGGCGGGCGGTTCGCCCATCTATGACGCAAACCTTTCGGGCAAAATTGCCCTTGTCGTGGGGGGAGAGGATTGCGGCGTGCACCGTCTCACACAGCAAAAGTGCGACGGCGTTCTCTCCATTCCGCTCTTCGGTAAGGTGAATTCCCTCAATGCTTCGGTCGCGCTCGGCATTGCGGTTTATGAGGTGGTCCGTGCAAGAATGCAAAAATGAGAGGGACGAAGTGCTCGTCTCCCGCGCACAAAAGGGGGACTCCGCGGCCGCGGAGGAGCTCATGGACCGCTACAAGGACACCGTCCGGCGCATTGCGCGCAAGTTCGCCTTCAACATCCTCGCCGAGACGGATGACCTCGTGCAGGAGGGGATGATCGGGCTCTATCTCGCGATCGGCGGTTTCAACGTCTCTGCGGGCAAGAGCTTCAAGAATTTCGTATACGTCTGCGTCGTCAGAAAGATCTACAGCTACCTTCGCACCGTCTTCCGCTTCAAGGAGGAGGGGGAGAGGAGCGAAGTGGACCCCGAGAGCATCCCCGAGGGAGCGACGCCCGAAGAACTGCTTTTGGACGGCGAATCGGAGAATGAGTTCCGCATGCGGCTCATGAAGTCGCTCTCGGACTTTGAATTCCGCGTCGTCTCGATGTATCTCGAGGGCATGAGCTATGCGCAGATCTCGGCCGCCACGGGCAAGGAGATCAAGAGCGTGGACAACGCCCTCATGCGCGCAAAGCGGAAACTTACCGACAGTCTCCGCTGAATTTTCCTTAAGACTTTTTTCAAAATCTCAGAACGGGCGTTATCGCCCTCAAGGAGTGCTATGCATCTCTCCCTCTACAGAAGATTCCGCCCCGACTCCTTCGACAAGATGGTGCGGCAGGAACACATCGTCCGCATTCTCAAGAATCAGATCGAGGGGAATTCCATCGGCCACGCCTATCTCTTTACAGGCCCTCGCGGAACGGGCAAGACGACGATCGCCCGTATCTTTGCGCGCGCCGTCAACTGTGAACATCCGAAGGATGGCTCGCCCTGCGGACAGTGTCCGACCTGCCGTGCCCTTCAGGAGGGTTCTTTGGATATTTCGGAGATCGACGCCGCCTCCAACAACGGCGTTGCCGAGATGCGGGATCTCCGCGAAAAAGTGCAATATCCCCCCGTTACGGGCAGATATAAAGTCTACATCGTGGACGAAGTCCACATGCTCACCGACGCCGCCTTCAACGCCCTTCTGAAGACGCTCGAGGAGCCGCCCGCACACGCCATCTTCATCCTTGCGACCACCGAGCCGCAAAAGATCCCCGCGACCATCCTCTCCCGCTGTATGCGGCTGGACTTCAAACTCATCCCCGAGGAGGATCTCGAAAAGCATTTAAGGTCCATTTTGGACGAGATCGGAAAGCCGTACGAGGAGGAGGCTGTCGCCGCCATCGCACGGGCGGGGGCGGGGAGCGACCGCGACATGCTCTCCATCGCCGAGGCATGCATCGTATATTCGGACAAACTGACCTACGACGCCGTCTGCGCCGTCTTGGGCGCGGCCGACTTCCATGAGACGGCAAAGCTCGTCTCCGCCATGCTCACCTTCGATCTCGAGACCGCGATCGGATGCGTCGAACGCGTGCTTGCGGAGGGCAAGTCGGTGGGGGTCCTTTTGAAGGACATCCTGCAGCTTTTGAGCCGTATCACCGTCGCCAAGACCTGTAAAAATGCGGAAAAGCTCCTCTCTCTCCCCAAGGAACTCTTTGCGGAAGTGAAGAGCATCGCGGAAAGAGCAGATGGCAGGGCGGTGCTCCGCGCGACGGAGATCCTTATCAAGACGGAGAGCGAACTGCGCTTTGTCTCCTCGCCGCGCATCTCTTTGGAGACCGCCATTCTGCGCGCCTCTCACCCCGAGAGCGACGCAGACAGCGAGGCCCTCATCGTGCGGATCAACCATTTGGAAGAGGCGCTCAAAAAGGGCGTCCCGGCAGTGTCCGCCATACCCATGTCCGAGGTTTGGCATGCAGAAACGCCTGCTCCGACAAAGGAGACGCCGCCCGAGGACGACTTCTCCTTTCCCGAGGAGGAGCCCATCTTCGAGGAGGCGTATTTCTCCGATGAGCCCGCCCCGCGCAGCAAAGAGAGGGGGGAGAGGGAAGCGCCTGCGATGCAGAACATCCCCCAGCCTCAGACAAAGCGGCATGCGGAGGTTCCCGTCCCCGCGCCCACTTCGGAACCTGCTCCCCAAACCGTTCAGCCGATTTCTCCCGGCGAGATGACTGCGGAAGTCGCCTTCGGGAAATTCATGCGCGCCCTGCGTAAGACGCCGAGAAGCGGGGTGCTCTTCACGATGTGTGCCGACCTTTTGGCAACCTTCGAGGGGGAGACGCTCGTCCTCACCACGGAGTCGGATACGATCGCAACCGCCCTCCGCCGCGAGGACCACAGAAAGGCGATGGAGGACATCTTTGCCCAGATCGGCATTTCCTCCTTCGAAGTGCGCAAACAGGGTGCAAAGCCCGCCCTGAAGAATGCCGTCGAGGAACTCAAAAACGACTTCGGGGATTACCCCATCGAGATCAAATAAATGTGAGCATTCCCTCCCGCCGCGGGAGGGGAAAAGGAGATAGATATGTCTTATGGCAGAGGCGGCAACATGGGAGGGGGCAACATGCAGAATCTCATGAAGCAGGCACAGAAGATGCAGGAGGAAATGCAGGCGACCGAAAAGCTCCTCGACGAGTGGGAGATCGTCGGCACTGCGGGCGGCGAGGCGGTCGTCGTCTATATGAATGCAAAGAAGATCATCGACGGGATCGAGATCGACGAGAGCGTCGTGGACCCCGAAGATGTGGAGATGCTCGAGGACCTCATCCTTGCGGCCATCCGTGACGGCTATAAGAAGGCGGACGCCGTCTACGAGGAGAAAATGAGCAAATTCGCCGGCCTCGGCGGCATGGGCGGCATGGGAGGACTATTCTGAAGTGGAAGTCTTTATCGAACCTATCGGCAGGCTCATGAACGAGTTCTCCAAACTCCCCGGCGTCGGCAAGAAGACGGCGCAACGCTACGCCTACCGCGTCATCTCGATGTCCGAAGGGGAGGCACGCACCTTCGCGGAAGCCATCATCGACGTGAAGCGCCGCGTACGCTTCTGTAAGATCTGCGGGAACTTCACCGAGGAGGAGGTCTGCGATATCTGCAAGACAAGGGACAGTTCGCAGATCTGCGTCGTCAAGGAGCCGAAGGACGTCATCGCCCTTGAGAAACTGCATGAATATAAGGGGGTGTATCACGTCCTCCACGGCGTCATCGACCCCATGAACGGCGTCGGTCCCAACGATATCCGCATAAAAGATCTTTTGCAGCGCGTTGGAAAGGGGGATGTGAAGGAAGTCATCATGGCGACCAACCCCGACGTCGAGGGGGAGGCGACGGCGATGTATATCGCCAAACTTCTAAAACCCATGGGTGTCACCGTCACGCGCATCGCACACGGCGTGCCCATCGGAAGCGAACTCGAATATGCGGACGAAGTCACCCTCGCCCGCGCCCTCATCGAACGCAAAGAACTATAAAACACCACGAGGAGACTTTATGAAAATATCCGTTCTCGGCTGCGGCCGTTGGGGATCGTTTATCGCATGGTATCTTGCCCGCCGCGGCTTTGAGGTCACGAGCTGGGGTCCCGAAGAGGACTTTTCCTATCAGATCTTAAAGCAGACGGGCCGCAACGAATATGTCGTCCTCGACGAGAACATCCGCCTCACCTGCGACCTTGCAAAGGCGGTGAAGTCCGCCGAGGTCATCGTCATCTCCATCTCCTCGCAGGGCCTGCGCGGCTTCATGAAGAAGGTCATGCACTATCACGTGAAGGACAAGGTTTTCGTCCTCTGCATGAAGGGCATCGAGGACCACACGGGCAAGCGCCTCTCCGAGATCATGGTGGAGAGCGGCGTCGACCCGCAGAAGATCGCAGTCTGGGTGGGGCCCGGGCACATTCAGAGCTTTGTGAAGGGCATCCCCAACTGCATGGTGATCGATTCCGAGAGCGAGAGTTTGAAGCGCAGGCTTGCGGATAGCTTCGGTTCCGACCTCATCCGCTTTTATTATGGGGAGGACCTCATCGGCACCGAGATCGGTGCGGCCGCAAAGAACGTGATGGGCATCGCCGCGGGCGCGTTGGACGTTCTCTGCCCGCCCCTCAAGGGCCCGCTCATGGCAAGGGGAGCAAGGGAGGTTTCCCGCCTTATAAAAGCGATGGGAGGGGACCCGCTCTCCGCCTATGGCCTCGCCCACCTCGGCGACTATGAGACCACCCTTTTCTCGCCCTATTCGCACAACCGCGCCTACGGGGAGAGCATCGCAAAGGGGGAGACGTTCACAAAGCTTGCCGAAGGCGTGATGACCTCGAAGGCAATGAAGTATTTGGGCGAAAAATACGGCGTTGAACTGCCCATCACCGACGCGGTCTGCTCCGTCTGCTTCGGCGAAGGGGACGGGGAGACGCGTTGCCGCAATGCCATCGCCACCCTCTTCTCCCGTCCCACCGTCTCCGAATGGGAGGAATAAAGGAGAAAAGGCTTCTCCCTTTGGAAGGGAGAAGCTGTCACGCTGCGCGTGACTGATGAGGGTTTGACTGCAAATCGTGTCATCGTGCCCCGCGCGCACTATTGCCCACTAAGCGCGGCACGAGGGGCTTCGCCCCGAAGTAGCGGAGGCGAAGCCGAAGTCGAAGGATCCCCCGATACGAAGTCCGAAATCCAAGCAAGCGGACGAAGCACATGCTTCGTCCGCTTGCTTGGCACCGTCCGATAGATTATAATTTGGAGAAAACAAGTGGAAATCACATTGCATCTCATGCAGGCGGAGGAGAAGCCTTTGCTCACCCGCCTTTTGGAATTGTATAGTTATGAGTTCTCGGTGTATAGCAATGATGACATCGATGAACGCGGGTACTATGGCTACGACCACCTTGACGATTATTGGGAGGAGGAAGGGCGTTTCCCGTATCTTATTCGCACCAACGGGAAGATCGCGGGATTTGCTCTGATCTGTCCGCATTGTGACTATCGGAAGGAGAAAGGGGCGCACGCGATCGGGGAATTTTTTGTGATGCTGAAGTATCGGCGAATGGGCGTCGGCACAAAGGTCGCCATGGAGCTCTTCGAGAGGCACCGCGGACTCTGGGAAGTTTGCTATTGGAGAAACAATCTTCCTGCGAGTAGGTTCTGGAAAAAAGTCGTCGGGCAATATACAAAAGATAATTACAAAATTTGCGGATCGGAAAGTAATATCAAGATCGGTTTCACCTTTGAAAATTGATGAAATTCCAAAGCGGCGGGAAAGGCAATCGCCTCCACCCTCAAGTCCTGTTATGTATTCGTTGATTACCAAAAGAAAAAGGGGCGAGTGCCCCTTTTTCTTTTGGTGCGGATAACAGGACTTGCGCCTTTAGCGGCGCGCCCCGGTGAACAGCCCGCCGGGCTGTTCAGTTTGCGGCATACCTTTTTGCAATCAAACAGTTCGCCCGCAAACCGATTGCTCCCGCAATCGCCTCCACCCTCAAGTCCTGTTATTTCAACGATATTAACCAAAAGAACGGGTAAGGCAAAAGCCTTCCCGTTCTTTTGGTGCGGATAACAGGACTTGAACCTGCACGGTTGCCCATTGGATCCTAAGTCCAACGCGTCTGCCAATTTCGCCATATCCGCAAAAAAATGATTTTGAAGCCTTCCCCACTCGGGGGGAAGGTGGCACGGCTTTCCGTGACGGATGAGGGGCGACCAGAAGAACGATATTCGCCATATCCGCTTGATATGCAAAAACCCCACATATCGGTCCTGCCCAAGGCTTCGACGCAATATACAGGGTTCGGTGGTGGGAACGACAGAACTCGAATCTGTGACCTCTTGCATGTCAAGCAAGCGCTCTAACCAACTGAGCTACGCCCCCATAGACAACATGTTTATTTTACACAACTTTGGCTCCGTTGTCAACTATTCTGCAACCGTTTTGAAATTTTTTTCACAAAAAATCAATTTTCGCGCTTTTTCCATGCAAATTCCTTGCATGCGGTAAAAAGAGAGGGGAGTTTTTACATAAAAGAAAAGGGGGCACAATTTGCTTGCACCCCCAAAGTTTACTCTTTATCCTTTGCCCTGTCCCTTGTAAACACCGCCTTCGCACGCTGCAGGAAGGATTTCTTCTCCGCCTCGGTGCGGCGATCCTTGCCGAGAAAGAAGAGGGCGATCGTCCCGGGACCGATGTGCGAACCCGTGCAGAGGTCATAGTATTCGATGATGACCTCCTTCGCCCCGTGGGAAGCTCGCAATGTTTCGGCAAGCGACTTTGCATCCTCTTCGCAATCCGCATGCGCGATGGCAATGGTCTGGCCGCCCGGGTCCTCCACATTGGCGTCGAAGGCCTCGATGAGTGCAGCGATCGACCGTTTTCTCCCGTGCGCCTTGCCATAGACCATGAGCTGGGGATGCTCTTTCCCGTCCGCCTTAATGAGGGGTTTGATGTTGAGAAGGGTCCCCGCGATGGCCGTTGCGGCAGAGATCCGTCCGCTGCGGCGAAGGTATTTGAGGTCCTCCACGGTGACATAACTGTTCAGCCGATATGCGTTATCCCATAACCATGTCGCGGTTTGCTCAGCAGTTTTTCCCTCCTCGCGAAGTTTTGCGGCGTATAAAACAAGCAGGCCCTGCCCCATGGAGGCGTTCGCGCTGTCGCAGACGAAGACCCTTCTTCCGGGATACATTTCCTCGAGCTCTCTTGCGGCATTCTGCGCCTGATTCCAAGTCCCGCTGATGCCCGATGCAATGGTGATGATGATGGCGTCTTTTCCCGCCTCGAGAACGGGGGAGAGGGCCTCGATGAAGCGCCCCTCGCCGATGAGCGAAGTCTTTGCCTCGAGACCGGAGCGCATATTTTCGTAAAATTTCTTTGCGGTCTCATGGAAGGGCATGCCCTCTTCGTGGCAAAGTACATCCTTCCCGTCGATATTCATGATATAAGATATAATATGGATACTGTATTTCTTTCGTAGATCTTCGGGGAGATTGGCCGAGGAATCGGCAAAGATCTCATAGTCCGCCATGTTCTGACCTTCCTTTTTTTGTTCTATTTGATTATACCACAAAATGTGCTCTTTTACAACTTGTTTGCCCGTTTGCGGCAAATTTTGTTTATCTACTTTGCATTTTGTTTTATCTACGAACAAAAATCAAACTCTACTCTCGGTAGAATCGACTTTTTCAACTTTTTTGTTGCTTAATTTTTTGTAATATGTTACAATAAAAATATATGAAAGGATCGGGAGGTCAACGATGTTTTTCGAGAAAGTCAAAAAGAACTTCGGCTTTGGCTGTATGCGCCTTCCCATGGCGGGGAGCAAGGTCGAATATGGGGAATTTTGCGAGATGGTCGATTACTTCCTCGCAAACGGGTTTAACTACTTCGACACGGCACACGGCTATTTGGGCGGTGCGAGTGAGACGGCGATCCGCGATTGCCTTGCAGCGCGCCATCCCCGCGAGAGCTTCGTCCTCACCGACAAGCTCACGGAAAATTTCTTTGAACGGGAAGAGGACATCCGCCCCTTCTTCGAAGAGCAACTGAAATGTTGCGGCGTTAACTACTTCGACTTCTATCTCATGCACGCGCAGAGCGGCAAGAATTTCGAGAAATATGTCCGTTGCCGCGCCTATGAGACGGCGTTTGAACTCAAAAAAGAGGGGAAGATCCGCCACGTCGGTCTCTCCTTCCACGACACCGCCGAGATGCTCGACAAGATCCTCACAAAGTATCCCGAGGTGGAGGTCGTACAACTTCAGTTCAACTATGCCGATTACGACGACCCCGGCATCCAATCGCGGCGTTGCTACGATGTCTGTCTCAGACATGGTATGCCCGTGATCGTTATGGAGCCCGTAAAGGGCGGCACGCTCGCCAACCTTCCCGAGGAGGCGGCGAAGCACTTTTCCGCCCTTGGAACAGCGAGCCCGGCAAGCTATGCTATCCGCTACAGTGCGGGATTCGAGAACGTCTTCATGGTGCTCTCCGGTATGAGCAACATGGCGCAGATGCGCGATAACGTGTCCTTCATGAAGGACTTCAAGCCCCTCACCGTTGAGGAAAAATGCGCCGTCGCCCGCGTGCAGCAAGTCCTTTCCCAGGAGGAGTTCATCCCCTGCACCGCCTGCCGCTATTGTACCGCCGGATGCCCCAAGAAGATCTCCATCCCCGATCTCTTCTCCTGCATGAATCAAAAGAAACGCTATCGGGATTGGAACAGCGACGTCTACTATTCCTCCTACACCTCGGATGGAAGAGGAAGGGCGTCCGACTGCATCGCCTGCGGAAAGTGCGAAAAGGTTTGTCCGCAGAATCTGAAGATCCGCGAACTTCTCCGCGCGGTCGCAAAACAATTTGAAAATGAGTGACTTGGAACGTGCAAAAAAGCTCCTCGAAGAGGGGAAGTATACCCTCGTCCTCGTGAAGGGGGAGGAGGTCATCACAAGTTTTGAACGCGGCGTAAAACCCCTCCTCGGGCTGTTGGATGGGGAAAGGGATGTGCGCGGCTTTACTGCCGCCGACCGCGTCGTGGGCAAGGCCGCGGCCTTCCTCTATGTTTTGCTCGGCGTAAAAGCGGTATACGCGGATGTCCTTTCAACGCTTGCCGAAGGGATCCTTCTCGGACATGGTATGGCCGTAGAAGGTCAAACACGCACAGAGCGCATCATCAATCGTGCGGGAGATGGCCTCTGTCCCATGGAGTCCGCCGTCGAAAACATCTCTGACCCGCGGGAGGCCTACCGCGCCATCAAGGCAAAGCTTCAGGAGCTGAAAGGCTGAAGAAAAGGGGAGAGAAATATTAGATAGCGGTTTGGTCTATCTTGGTGCGTGACTGTGAGAAGTCGCTTCAATGCGGGCATGCCCTATTGGTATTTTAGCCTCTGCGACCCCGACGGGAATGTCATCGAGATCACGGGAGAAAATTCTTCCGCAAACGACCTTCTGTAATCAATATAAATTCAATCGGCGAGGAGAAATTCCTCGTCTTTTCTTATATGGAAAAAATCCGAGATGAATATATACATTTTTCTATTCCAAGAAAAAATCAATTTCTTGAAATTTTTTTTCAAAATAGCCCCTCATTTTGTTGACATGGGGGGGGGTATATGATATAATATAAAGTATAAATCATGCATAAATAGACCGTTTTAATGGATTTATGCAATTTAGCAAAATTTGTGAGAAATTCACATGGAGGTACAAACATGAAACATGGGAAACTGATCGTGGCGCTCCTTTGTGCGTCGACCATGGCGATGGGTGCGGGCCTTCTCGCAGCGTGCGGGGGCCACAAACATTCATGGAAGTGGCAGTCGGATGCCGATGAACACTGGCAGATCTGTGAGGAGGATTCGACAGAAAAAGAGGGCAGCCGCGGTGCGCATGTCGACGAGGATTCAAACGGCAAGTGCGACGTGTGCGAACGTGCCATGACGCCTTCGGGTCACACCCATCAGTGGAAGTGGCAGTCGGATGCCAATGAACACTGGCAGATCTGCGAGGAGGATTCGACCGAGAAAGATGGCAGCCGCGGGCCGCACGTCGACGCCGACGGAGACGGCGAGTGCGATACCTGCAAACGTGAACTTTCCCCTGCGCAGGGGGGCGACCTATTCTCCAAGGCCTACATCGGCAAGTGGGAGGCAAGGTCATCATACGGGAGCGAGGGCATTTCTCTCTCGCTTGAGATCACGGCGAATGCCGCAAAATTCAACGGCACTGCCGTCACGGTGACGAAGAGCGCAGATGGCGCCGGCCAGGTCTATTCCTTCACGGGGTCGATCGATGGGAAGCCCTGTGACCTTTCCTTCACACTCACAGAGGACGGGTACGCCATTCTTCTGTCGCATTCCTTCGAAGAGGACGGCGAGACACATACGGAGACCTTTACTCTGATCGAGGAGAACTACGAGGGGCCTGATGACTTTATCTCCGCGCCCACGGGCTATGTAGGCGATTGGGCTTCGGACGATGACTTTGCTCTCACAGTCTCGGAGGACGGCGATGTGTACTTCGGAGACGAGCCCATGACCATTCTCGTGCTGGACGCCGAGGGCGTGCACGCCACGGCCTTTGTCGAGGTCGAGAGCATGACTTGCTGGGCGGAAATTTACTTCGATGAGAACGAGATCTCCGTGAATATCGCGGGTATAGGATCCTTTACCTTTGCGCCGATAACCGAGGAGCCGCTTGAATTCCCCAATGAACTTAGGGGGGATTGGGTGGAAATCGGCGGCAATCGGACCATCTCCATTGATAAGGATACCATTACCATCGGCGAGGAGGACGTGACGGCCACGGCCGTCGTGGAATATATGACGGTCTACTTTGCGATGGAGGACGGCGAGGAGTATGAGCTCAACATCACTTCGGACGAGTATGTGCTATACTTGACGAAGGGCACGGGGACGGCGAAGACGCTCTTCCTCAACGATATGGCGCCCTCACTCAAACTTGCCGCGGCGGACGCGTTGAAGGACAAGACGTTTACGCCCGCTTCTGTTGCAAACACGCTCGGCAACCTCGCGGTCGCTGCTGACGGCACGCTCACGCTGGGCAGCAAGGCGACGCAGGTCCTTTCCTTGGAAATTGATTACGACGCCAATGCGGTGACAGCCTTCACCTTCCTCTGTGACGGAATGTGGTATCGCGCAGTAGTTGAGGACACGATCACTCTCACGGACATTAACAACAAGACGTATAAATTCGACGGCGAGAGCCTGAGCGATCTCAGCGAGTATGTCGGCGAATGGAAGCAGGTCCATCCCTATACAACGGTCACCGTCACCATCACCGCGACCGAATTTAAGTATAACGGAGAGGCGAAGCAATGCTTTAGGAGCCTCGACGGCACGCTCTATTATAAGAATGGGAATTACCGTACGCCGTTCGGTCTCCTCGACGAGGAAGGGACCATCCTGTATTTGAAAATGAGTTCCACATATTGGTTCTTCACAAAAGACGGCGAGATGCCCACTGTGACGAGCATCCCCGAGGTATTCCGTGGCAAATGGACCAGCGATAACTACTTTGGGCTCGAGATCGACGCCTCCACGATTACCGTCGACGGCAAGGCCTATACGCCGTTTGCCGTGACGGGCGAAGAGGGCGAAAAGGCCATTCACGTCATCTCCAACAACGGCGAGTATTTCATCTTCACGATGGGCGAAGACGCCGTTCTCATGAGCGACGGCTCTATAACACGTGCCACCTTTAGAGCCGTGAAGCCCGATTTGCTACCCGAAGGGTATCATGGCGAATGGACCGCGCTTTCGGGTGACGACACCGTCTCGGTGGATGACGACGGAAAATTCACTTATAACGGAAAAGTCTACCCGACCACGATCGACGATCACGATGGCAGCTATCACTTCACATTGGAAAACAGCACGATGACCCTCGAGCTCTCCTCGGACGGCTATGTGCTCTGGATCGACGAGGGAGACTACAACGTGACCTACTTTATCAAAGGGGCGCTTACGGATCTTCCCGATATCAAGCTCACCGAGCTTGCGAACACGAGCTGGACCAATGCGGATCAGGGTATAACGCTCACGTTCGACGAGACGGGCGCGGCTGCGATCGATACGGAAAAGGTGCAGATCCTCACGCAGGAAGCGGACAATGCCGACACCATCGGCACGCTCATCTATTCCGGAGCGTGGTATGATTTCCGTATTTCGGGCAACACGATCACCATCACGAATGCGACCGCCTCGATCGCATTCATCAAACAGGGCGCGCAGCCTACGTTTACCGCACCCCAAGAGATGATCGGCACATGGATCTTAAGGACCTTCTTGGCGCCCGAGAGCATAGGCGGCACTTCTCAGCTCGACAAGGATTTCACCCTCAAGATCGCGGCACACACCTTGACATGGGAGGAGACGATCGTCGCCGTTACGGAGGAGGGCGAAGGCAAATATTCCTTCACGACGACTTCTCCCATCGTGGGCGACGAAGAAGCGACCTATACCTTCTGGCTCCAGGGGGACATTCTGCTCCTCGATGATGGAGCGAACACCTATGTCCTCTTTATAAGCACTTGGGAGGATAACCTCGAAAGTTCGGTAGCCGTCCCTTCCGAGATCGCGACGGGAGATTGGACGGGCGCGAACGGCGAAAAATTGCAAATCTCAACGCCGTCCGATAGCGACACGGGGCACGAGGCGTTCATCACAGTGAAAGACAAAAATCTCTCCGGCGATCCGATCTGGCTGTTCACGGGCGCCACGGCGACCCTTTGCACAGGCTACTGCAAGCCCGTAGGCCCCAGCCACTACGTCTATGCGGAGATGTCTCTGTCGGGAACGACGCTCACCGTCAAGTTGTACTTCGACTTTGACAACCCCGATATCTACACCTTCACCCAAAAAACGGTGGAAGAAACATATAAGGTTCCCAACATGATGCAGGATACATGGACTTTATATACAAACGGCGCGCTCGATGATAGTCATGTTATAGAGATGGAACAAAAATCCATCACATTTGATGGCGAGGCAGTCACCGGGGTAACTGTTGAAGGCGATGTTGTAACATTTACAGCAAGTGACGGCAAGAAGTACACAGCCAAGCTCGATGAAACGGAATATGCTCTCTATCTGCAAGCGGAAGGCGAAAATACCTATGCTATTTATGTGAGTGCTTTGGCGGATAATACAACTCTTTCTGTTAGGGCTAAGGCTGCTTCCGTCTTGGACACCACGTGGACGAGTTCGGATGGCAAGGGAGACCTTGTGATTGATGCTAACGGAGAGAACATCACATTGAACGGAGAAAAAATCTTCGTCCTGGGTGAAACAATGAATCCTGCTGAAGGATTCGGCTCCCCGACATTTAAGGGATTTTATTTCGTAGTAGGCGGCATGTGGTATGAAGCGGTGTTTAGCGGCAACACTTTGACCCTTACCGACCTCGACGGCAATAGCTACACCTACACCAAGGCGGAATAACCGCCTGAAAGAGAGACAACTTAAAAGAGAGAAGGGGAATTGTCCTCTTCTCTCATTTGAGTATTTTCAGACAACTGATTTTGCGGCGGCCGCAGCCGAAGGTTCGGCAAATTCCACGGACGCCTTTTACGGATAATTATGAAACTTTTCAAAAAGACGATCATTCTGCTCTGCTCTTTGCTTGCGCTCACCCTTGCGGTTGCAATCGCGGCGTGCGGGAGCGGCGGGAAGAACAAGACGTCCGGCACCTCTTCTCTCACACTGGACCCGGGCAAGGGCGGCGAGCTGGAGCCGACGAAGGTCGATGTGGACATCGGCGCAAATCTTCTTGAATTTCTTGCGGACTGCGAAGAGCCCACGCCCTACGAGGGGCTTACCTTCGCGGGCTGGTACAGGGGAAATACCCCTCTTGGCGAGGAGGACACCATGCCTGCCTCCGGGCTGACGCTCACCGCAAAATACACGGCCAAGTACACCATCGAGGTATACCGCGAGGGGGTCGACGGCGTGTCCGTGAAGGACGCAACGCCCGTAACGGGGTCGGCTCTTTACGGCGAACCTTTCGCATGCGCCGATGTTCTCACCGCGCCCGAGCACTTCACGCTTTCGGCGGGAGAGGACGGCGTCATCGAGACGGATTCCCTCGGCGTCTCGGATACATTTACGGCCTATTTCCTCCGTGAACGCCTCTATATCACCTATTCAGCCAATGAGCCTCAGGGGATGCAGGTGGGGGGAACTACCCCCGTGCAGTCGACCTTCTATGGGGCACGGGTGAAGCTCTCTCCGTGCGGCTTCACGCTGAGCGGAACTTCCCACTGGCACCATGGCGGCTGGGCGGAAGAACCGGATGGCACCTCCTTCCACAGGGTGGGGGAGGAGCTGGAGGTCACCGAAAACATGTTCCTCTTCGCCGTCTGGGAAAAGGGCTATACCGACGTGTTCGGCGGGCAGGACGTGCTCTATCCCGACTATGCGGATCCCACCGTCATCCACCTTGTCCGCGAGGGCATGGAGGATAAGATGGGCACCTACGACGCCGCAACGGGTCTGTTCTCCTTCAAGGAGGGCGAGACCGCTATGCTCGACGGCAGGCTACTTGCGGATACGGAGGAATTCTTCTACTTCCGCGATACGCTGGAGGGAGAATACGATGACCTCGACGGCACGAGCGCAACGCTTGTGATGAATGCGGGCGGCGACGTCGTCTACACCGATGAAGAGGACGTCGTGCACAAGGGCAAGTATTCCATCGACCCCGATACGGGCTACTTCTTCTTCGACGACAACGCGGGGGAGACGGGGGACTTTTTCTACAATCTTTTCACCTTGATCGAAGGGGACGGGGTCGTGTTCCGCCGCCAGAGCACAGAGGAGCTCGGCTACTACTACGACGAAGAAGCGGGCGTCGTGCTCTATCTCGACGGCCTCGGCGGCCTCCGCTACTACTACAACGACAATAACTTTGAATATCAGGACTATTTCGGCGATCCCATCTACGTCGCCTACGGCTACTACGAGTGGATGGAGGGGGCACAGCTCTTCCTCGCCTACACGCGGGATATTTCCGTCACCTTAAAGCAGTTCACCTTCTCGCGGACGGCAAAGACGGGCGTTACGGCCAAGGAGGACTACCCCGACTTGCCGCCCTCCGCCGCGCTCAAGGGGACGGTCGATTTAGACGACGGCCTCCGCGGCAGCTACATCGCCAAGCGCGAGGATTCGGACGACGAGCTCTATCTCGACGGCTACGGAAGGGGGAGATTCGGCGAAAAAGAGGGCACCTACGAACTCTTCACATGGCTCTATAGCTACGAGGAGGAGAACGGCGAGGTGACAGACGATTACTACCTCGTCCGCTTCACCCCCGAGGACGAGAGCGAGATCGTCTATTTCCGCCTCGATACGGTGTACGGCGACTACGAGTTCGACCGCATCTTCACCCCCGAGGAGACGGCGGCATATGCGGATTACGACTTCGGCCGTTACGAATTCACCGACCTCTTCCTCCTCAACGTCACCTTCGACGGTTTCATCATGATTTTCGAGAACGGCGACGCCGAAGTGTGGACGCAGTACGGCGTCACCACGCAGGGCAACATTGTGTATGTGCTCTATGTGGACCTCGTGAGCCACGTTGAAAAGAAGGGCGATACCTACACCTTCCAGCGGACGCAGACGGACACGGGCGTCGACTATGAGAACGAATTCAGCTTCACGCTGGACACCGAAAAACACACCATGTCCGTCGTTCTGCCCGAGGAGCACGTCACCGCGCACGTCGCCGAAGGGCTTGAACTCGACTACACCGCACGCAAGGCGACCTACAATGGGCGGGACGTCGACTATTGGTACACCATCGGACACGTCGACTTCTACACCTTTGAAATCAGCAATACCGAAGAGCTCAACTTCTGGGTGGAGAACGGGCAGACGGAAAATTTCCATCCCGTCGCGGACGAGGATGTCTACGACCTCTATGTGCTCCCGGGGGAGGAGGACCTCTACTATTCCCGTCTCATCTTCACGGACGACGATAAGAGGGTGTTCCTCGCCTTCATGCTTGAGAGCGGCATGTACCGCATCATCGGCGAGGGCCGCGTGGAGGAGCTCGCGAACGGCGACTATCACTTCGCCCTCATGGAACACATCTCCGACTTCGGCG
>CANRIO010000027.1 GCA_947630605.1 uncultured Clostridia bacterium | reverse complement strand
GCGTTCGCCTTCGACCATGCGTCAAAGCGGAAGGACACCCCTTCGGACGGACGGAAACGGGGCTCCCCCACGCGGTAGCTGATGATGCCCGAGCCCACGGAAATGCCCTTGATCCCGCCGAATCCGGGGAGAACTTTGATGGCCATGGGGTCGGCCGCAAAGCAGTCGGCGACGGCGCGGGTACGGCGGCGGAAGGAGGTGAACCCGTTCCTGCCGTCCTCCTCCGAATAGACGATCCTGCTCAGCCGTTTGGCGTTTGCATAGGTCTTTGTCACATGGATCTCGGAGATCTTGGATGTGACGGAGAAGTCGTTTGCATAGTTGACGAAGGCGTAGACAAGCGCTTCGCTGCTGCCCGAATAGAGCGGGAGCGGGACGGTGCCCTCGCCGCGGTGAAGATCGTCGTGCGAGCCGAGCACCCTCGTCCAATCCCTCGTCTTGAAGGCGGCAACGTTCTCGGTGTAGAAGATACCGAATTCTTTGATCTCCCCCTTGGGATCGAACTTGCCGCGGACGAGAAGTTCCCCCTTCCCGTTCTCCTCGATGGAAAAGTCGATGGGACAGGAGACAAAGACGTTCCTCCTCCGAAGATGCTTTGCGAGGAAGAGGTCGATGTCCATGAGGGAGTGGGAGCCGAGGAGCCCGTTCCCGTGGGCGGAATAGAGGAGCGCCTTTTCGACGGAGGGCGAGATCTGGGAGAAGGTATCCCATGCGCGGTCGTAGTTGTAGGTCTTGTCGTTGATGGCAGAGAGAAGGAGCACGGGACAGGCGATGTGGGGCGCGTAGCTCTGCGAGTCGATGCCCGCGATGAAACGGTGCCTCTCCTCGTCGAAATCGGGCTGACGTTCGCCGCCGAACTTCTCGATGCCGCGGTAGGCGAGCCATCCCGCCGCGCAGACGGAGACCATGCAGTCGAGTTCGGCATAGGGCGCGATCTTGAAGAGCACTTCGCCCCCCGTCCGAAGCCCCACCGCGCCGACGGAGGTCACTTCCTCCCTTGCGCGAAGATATTTTACCGCGTAGCGGGCGACTGCCGCCCATTCGTACCACGAAGTCTCTTTCGCGGTATCGTCGCAGTAGTCCATCCGCCGCCCGGCGCGGACGAAGTTGGCATAGTCGACGCATGCGGGGTATTGGGTATAAAGGCTCTCGGGCCGTTCCCCGCAATAGTCCAGCGCGAGGACGCCGTAGCCGTCCTTTACGAACCGCGTGATAAAGCTCTCGTCGAAGGGAAGTCCCGCCTCGAAGAGGATCATGACGACAGGGAACTTCAATGCCTCCGCGGGGAAGATATAGCGCGCGTAAACTTTTACGCGGCCCTGCCCCGTCTCCCTTCCGAGGAAGGTGACATCGCGATAGATGATGCCCCGCTGTCTCCTCTCGGAGAGCACCTCTTCTTCGAGGGGGAGGGTATCGTCGAAATCCCTCCAGAGCGTGATAGGTGTCAAGATCACATTTGCCAAACTTTTACCTCTATTCCATCGTTATTTTCGAACCTTGTTTTTCCGTCGCCTTGACGACACAAAGTTTTTTATCGATCCTGTGTTTGAGCTCCTCGACGTGGGAGATGATGCCGATGGAGAAATGCTCCCCCCGAAGTTTTTCGAGGCTGTCCATCACCGTGTCCACGAGGTGGGAATCGAGGGTTCCGAATCCCTCGTCGAGGAAGAAAAACTCGATGGGCCGGAGCGACCGCGAACAGATCTCCGCCCCCAGCGCGAGCGCGAGGGAGAGGGAGACGAGGAAGGTCTCTCCGCCCGAGAGCGTATGTACCCCGCGAAGCTTTCCGCCGTTGAAGTTATCTCCGACCAAAAAGCCCCCTTCGTAGCGCAGAAAATATCTGCCGTCCGTGAGGGACAGAAGGCGCCCGCTCGCATTCTTTGCGACCGTCTGCAGATATTCCTCCGCGACGTATTCCATGAATTTATTGCCCTCGAGAAGGGACTTTAACTTCTCGGAGAGCTCGCTCTTTTTCCTGAGGACGGCAAGCTCTTCTTCGAGCTCACGCTTTGTCTCGAGGGAGCGGATGCCGCGCTCGTATTCCCCCTCCGCAAGGGCGGCGCGGCGGGTGACGTCGGCAAGACGGGCCTCGAGCTCAGCACACGCGTCGGAGGCGGCCCGGAGCGCCTCCTTCGTGGCGGCGGAAAAGTCGACGCCCTCGAGCTCCTTCTTTCTTGCAAGTGCGGCGGAGAGCTGCGCCCTGAAGTCCTCGAGCTCCCTCTTTGCATGCAGGGGATCGCCGTGCTTTGCGGCGAGCGCTCTCGCCTCCTCGACGCTTTGGAAATTCCCCCCTTCGAGGGCGGCGCGGAAGCGTCTGCGCCCGTCCTCCAGGGCGGCCGAAGTTCCCCGCACCCGCTCCTCGGCGGCGGCAAGATAGGTCTTTGCCGCGGCGTGCGCGTCCTTTGCGCGGGAGATCTTTTCCGTCTTATCCTTTCGGATGCGTTTGCACTCGGAAAGCTTTTCCTCTACCGTTTTTCTTTCGGGGACGTCCTGAAGGCGGGCCCTGTATCCCGCGATCTCCTCCTTGAGGCGGGTGAATTCTTCGCCGAGCTTCTGTACCTCCCGTACATGCAGATCGCAACGCAGCTTCTGCTGTTCGAGAAGCTGAAGGCGGCGGCGGACATCCTCGGCCGCGCGGCGGGCCTTCTCGAGGTCCTCCCCGAGCGTGCCCCTTGCTTCGCGTCCCCTCTCCGCCTCCTTCCGGTAGCGGTCGATGAGGGGTGAGGCCTCCTCTTGAATTTCGCTATGGCGGGAGGCGAGCGATTGGAGCTCTCCCGAAAATTTGGCATATTCTTCGAAGAAGAGCGCGCCCTTGCCGTGTTTTTCCACATATTCGATGGGATCCCCCGCGCCGAGGGCGCCGAGCTCTTCCTCGAGCGACGCCCTCTCCCCGTCGTAATCGAATCCCTTGAAGTTTTCTTGTTCCTTGAAAAGGTCCCCCGCGACGTCCGCGAGACGCTTCTCCGCACGGGAGCAAGAGAGGCGGATCTCCTCGGCGGAGACGGCCCTTGTGAGGAGCTCCGTAAGATTTTCTATTTCCCTCTCTGCGGCCTCGTCGTCGTAGCCGTCCGAAGCGGAAAGCATGCGCTCTGCCTCGAGAAGTTTCTCTTTTGCCTGCGCGAGGTCCTGCGTTGCGCTGTCGTGGCGGGCGCGAAGCTGCGTCCCCTCCCGTTCGATGGTGAGGACGAAGGCGGCCTTTTCGAGGCGGTCGATCTCGCGGCCGAGCTCCTCCATCTCTTCCCGCCTTGCTTCCAATTTGCGAAGAACTTCCCCGTTGCGCTCCGCCTCCTCCCGTTTGCCGAGGAGAACGGTGAGCTTCTTTTCCTCCTCCTGTGCGGCGAAGAAGGCGGCGCGTGCCCCCTCTTCCTCCTTGCGAAGAAGGGCGATCTCCTCGGAAAGGGCCTTGTTTTTCTCCTCTGAGACGTCCGCAAAGGGCTCGAGCTTGCCCGCTAAGACAGCGCGCTCCTTATCCGCCTCGTTGCAATACTTGTTCACCTTTTTTGTGAGCTGTTCGCCGTATGCCTCGAGGTCGAAGAGGCGGGAGACGAGCTTGAGCCGCTCCCCCCGCTGGGCCTTGACGAACTGTGCGAATTCCCCCTGCGGCAGGGCGATGCACTTCTCGAAGTCGCGCTGTTCCAGCCCGATGACGCCGAGGAGGAAGTTGTTGCTCTCGCGGCAGCCGTCGGCGACGGCGGCATAGCCCTCTTCCTTCGCTTCATACACATGGACGGTCTGCGAGGCGTTCTTGCGCTTGAGTTCGCGCTCGACGCGGAAGGTCCTGCGCTTTCCCTCGAAGACGATGGAAAATTCGAATTTGACGTAGGCGGCGTCCTGCCTGTAGTTGATGATGTCCGCGATCTTTCCCGTGCGGGAACGGGCGATGTCGCCATAGAGGGCGAAGCCGATGCAGTCGAGGATGGTGCTCTTCCCCGAGCCCGTATCCCCGAAGATGCCGAAGATGCCGTATTCGAGAAGGTCGTTGAAGTTGATCTTCGCGGGCTCCGAGAAGGAGTTGATGCCGCAAAATTCCAAATAGATGGGCCTCATTTCTCCCCTCCTTCCCCGAGCAGTTGCAGAAAGAGCGCCCTGATGTCGGGGTCGGGTTCCTGCCCGTACATGGTGCGGTAGTATTGCGTGAAGAGCTCCCCGGCATTGAGGTCTGCGCGGGAGATGATGTCCTCCTGCTCTCCGCCCGCGACCTCCGTCCTCAAAGAGATGAGCCCGTCGTTTGCCTCCCGGAGGGCCTCCGTCTCCGCCGCGGTCAGCGGGGAGGTGAGGTGCAGGGTGAGTTCGATATATACGTTCGGATATTTTTTGAGAAGTTCGACGGCGGCACCCGCCCCGTTTTCCTCCAAGCGGACGAGCTTTTTGCCCGATAACAGGGGGATCTTCTCTGTAAGTTCCACCTTCGTCCCCTTCGTTTCGAGAAGGAGGAGACACTTATCCGTGTTCGCCTCGTCGAAGGCATATTGCAAAATGGCGCCGCTGTAATAGGCGTTCCCGGCGACCTTCTGGAGCTTGTGGATGTGGCCGAGGGCGGTATAGCCCTCTTTCGGAAGGATGTCGGCGGGGACGACGCGGGCACCGCCGAGGGAGATGTCCCGTTCGCTCGAAGAGGTCTCCGCACCCGATACGAAGAGGTGGGCGGCGAGGATGTAGGGCATGCTGCCGTCGTAGCGTTCTTCCCCCTCCGCGATGCGGCGAGCGGTCTTTTCGGTGTAGCTCTCCTCGCTCTTCATCTCCCGAAGGCGCGCCTCGTTGGGATAGGGAAAGGCGTTGATGTAGACGCGCTCCCCCCTTTCGTTCTGGATGATGGCGTAGTTTTTCCCCGTTTCGACGGCGCGGACGGGGCCGTTCCCCCCGGCGGGCGGCGTGTTGTGTCCGCCGAAGAGGTAGACCCCCTCCTCCGCCGCGAGGGGCGAGGAGGCCGAAAGGCGCACCCCGTCGTCGTGGTTGCCCGCGATGATGACGACCGCACGGCCCTTTGCGAGCTTTTTGACGGTGGCAAAAAACAGCTCCTCCGCCTCTGCGGAGGGCAGATAGGTATCGAAGATGTCCCCTGCGATGAGGACGAGCTCGACGCCCTTTTCCTCGCAGACGGAGACGATCTCCTCCATGACCTCTGCCTGTTCGGGAAGGCGTTCGCGCTCCATGAGCCGCTTCCCGAGATGCCAATCGGATGTGTGTAAAACTTTCATGCCCGTAAAATTTACAAAAATTTTTCTGCCGCGGGAAAAGCATTGCTTTTTCCGGGCGGCCATGCTATACTATTATACAACGGCTGTTTGAAAAAAGCAAGCGTTGTGACCTATGTTGAGAGCAGAAAAACCATAGGTTTTTCGGAGGAGATCGGATGTCGTTTTGCGCCTTTTCCAAGGACTATTCCAAGCGGAGCTTCACGAGCGTGGAAAATGAGTTCATCACAAAGTATCTGCCCGAGGCGGGCGGGGACGCCGTCCGCGCCTATCTCTATGGGCTGTACCTTTGCAACTGCGCACAGGAATTCGATGGGGAGAGCGCGGCAAAACTTCTGCGCATCCCCGCAAAAAAGCTCGTGGATATCTTCGGATTCTGGGAGGAATGCGGCCTCGTGCAAGTGCTCTCCCGCGATCCCCTTTACATCGAATATCTGCCCGTTTCGGCGGCCGTGGGAAAGCCAAAACCCATCCGCGCGGAGAAGTATCTCGAATTCAACAGAGAGCTCTACAAAATTTTGCAGCGGGCGGGGAAGGATCTCCGTCCCTACGAGCATCAGCGCGTCCTCGAATTCTTGGAAAATACCCCGATGGAACAGGAGGCCTTCCTCCTCGTCGTCGACTACTGTGCGAAAAAGGACGGGACGCGCCTCTCCTCTTCGCACATTCTCAACAAGGCGGAAAAACTCGCAAAGAGCTATAAATTTACATACGAACAGGTGGAGGCGGAACTCGCCGACTTCAACGTCCACGAGAAGGAGCTCTCCCGCATCTTTACCCTCCTCGGCATCTTCAGAAAGCCGCAGGACGGGGACTACGATCTCCTCGAGAAGTGGGAGAAGGCGGGCGTTTCCTACGCCGTCGTCTATGCCTGCTGCGAGACGCTCAAAAAGGGCTCGCTTGCGACCCTCGATTCCCTCATCTCGGAACTCATCGAAAAGGACGCAACTTCCGAGACGGACGCGAGAGAGTATCTTGCAAGAAGGGAGGAGCTCACTTCCATCGTCTTCAAAGTGGCGAGAAAGCTCGGCGTAAAAGTTCAGAACCCCCGCCCCTATGCGGAGGAATATGCGGAGAAATGGACGGAGCGCGGGTATGACGAGGGCAGCCTTACCCTCGTTGCGACGCTCTGTATGCACCTTTCCTACGGATTTTCCGAGATGGATTCCCTGCTCGACGAGATGTATCATGGCGGCATCGTGGACGAGGCGGGGGTGCGCGAGTACTGCAATGCGCGGGACCGGCAACTCAAGCTCATCGGTTCCATCCAATCGGTGTGCGGGGTCATCAAGAAGACCAAGGCCGCGCTCGACATGGTGGCCGTGTGGCGGAGCTGGAACTTCTCTGACGAGATGATCTTAGAGGCGGCAAAGCGGAGCGCGACGGCCTCCTCCCCCCTTCCCTACATGAACAAACTTCTCTCGGAGTGGAAGCGGCAAGGCGCGTTTGCCCCCTCCGAAATTCCCGAAAGGGAGACGGCGGCAGCGCAAAAAGTTCTCCCCGCCTTAAAATCGGAGGCCGCCCTCGCAGCGGATGCAAGGAGCGAGCGCGAACGCTTCTATGCCGCAAGGCGGCAAAACGCCATGCGCCATGTGGAGCGGGCACAGGCCATCGCCGCGCGGGACGAAGAGTTTGTGCGGGCGGAGAGCGCCATCAAGAAGGGCGAGATCGAACTTGCCAAGGCGGAGATCTTCTCCCCCGAGACCCTTCCCGAGATTGAGGCACGCGTCGAAGAGGCGAGAAGGGCGCGGGCGGAGGCGCTTGCAAGGCTGCATCTTTCCGAGCGGGATTTCACGCCGAAGTTCGTCTGCACGAAGTGTTCGGACACGGGATTCTTGCCCGACGGAAGGGCGTGTGACTGTTATCAAAAATAATGAGTAAATGAGGAAACAGCGCGAAAATCAAGCGATTATGTCACGCATAGTACTCTATAAAAGCGTAAAAAACGGCGATTTCACGCCGTTTTTTGTCATTCATATTCCCCGTAGTCCCTTCTGTCCCCATGGCGGGGCGGGGGCGGAGGAGGCGGGGCTTCCTCCCACTTCCCCCTCTTTTTCTCGGGCTTTGGCGCCGTCCTCACTTCGACGAAGATGACGTCGATGCCGATCTTCTTGACGCAGGCAAGGTCTACAAAGAGGTCCGACCTTCCGAAGTGAAAGCCCTTCGTGCCGGGGACGACGATGCCGAGCACCCTCCCCTCCGGCCAGGTAAAGACGACGTCGGAAATTTTTCCGAGGCGTTTGCCGTCGACAAGGTTGACCGTCTCCTTCTTTTTGAGTTCGCAGAAGCTCGTTTCCACATCGTACTATATGCCGAAACTTTTGCGTTTTTGACGATTTTTAAGAAATTTCCCGCTTGAGGCTTTGAAGGGCGTTCTTTTCGAGGCGGGAGACCTGCGCCTGCGAGATGCCCACCTCCGCCGAGATCTCCGTCTGCGTCTTGCCCTCGAAGTAGCGAAGGCGCAAAATTTTCTGCTCCCTGTCCGTGAGGCGAAGGATGGCGTCGCGGAGGGCGACGCGCTCCGTCCATACCTCGTCGCTCTGCGTCTCGTCGCAGAGCTGGTCCAAAAGCTGCAACGTGTCCCCCGACTTATTGTAGACGGGCTCGTAGATGGAGACGGGGTCGGAGATGGCGTCGAGGCAGTAGACGACCTCCCGCTCCTGCACCTCCATCTCCTTTGCGATCTTTTCGATGGTCGCCTCCTCGTCGCGCTCCTCGATGCTCTCCCGCACTTTGAGGATACGGTAGGCGGTGTCGCGGATGGAGCGGGAGACGCGGAGGGAGTTCCCGTCGCGAAGATACCGTTTCATCTCCCCCATGATCATGGGGACGGCATAGGTGGAGAACTTCACGTTGAAGGAAAGGTCGAAGTTCTCGATGGCCTTGATGAGACCCACACAGCCCGCCTGAAAGACGTCGTCCGCATGGGCGTTCTTTGCCCAGAACCTCTTTACGAGGGATAGGACAAGGCGCATGTTCCCCACGATGAACTTCTCGCGGGCGGCCCTGTCCCCCGCCTTGAGGCGCACCATGAGCTCCTCGTTTTCTTTTTGCGTGAGCTTTGGAAGCCCCGCCGTGTCCACGCCGCAAATACTCACTCTGCTCTGCATCATTCCCTCCCGAGGAAGCCACGCTTCCTATGTATCTTTCAGGTAAGTGTCTGCAGATCGCGAAAAGTTATGCGGTTTTATATGTCAAACGAGTTTGGAGATCTCCTTTTTGAGCCGTTCGATGATCTTCTTTTCGAGGCGGGATATGTAGCTCTGGGAGATGCCGAGGGCGTCGGCGACGTCCTTTTGCGTCATCTCCTCCCCGCCCCCGAGGCCGAAGCGCATATACATGATCTTGCGCTCCCTATCGGGAAGTTTGGAGAGGGCGTCGCGGAGAAGCTCCTTCTCCACCCCCGATTCCACACCGCCGTACACCGTCTCGCAGTCGGTGCCGAGGATGTCGGAGAGGAGCAATTCGTTCCCCTCAAAGTCGGAGTTGATGGGCTCGTCGAAGGAGATCTCGCTCTTCAGCCTCGCCGTGCGGCGGAGGTACATCAAAATTTCATTCTCGATACAGCGGGAGGCGTAGGTGGCGAGCTTGATGTTCTTGTCCGAGCGGAAGGAGCCGATCGCCTTGATGAGGCCGATCGTGCCGATGGAGATGAGGTCGTCCCCGTCCACGCCCGTGTTCTCGAACTTGCGGGAGATGTAGACGACGAGGCGGAGGTTGTGCTCGATGAGCATCGCCTTGATTTGTTCGGCCTCCTCCCCGCGCTCGAGTTTTGCGAGCATCTCCGTCTCCTCCTCCTGTGAGAGAGGGAGGGGCAATGCCTCGTTGCCGCAGAGGTAGTGGACGACGTTTTCGCTCCCCTTTTTGGAGAGAAGATATGCGAGCAATTTGGAAAAGATCTTCATTTACGCCTCCATGAGCGCGCTGCTCAAGATGAGCTGATATTTGCTTCCGACATCGCCGACAGTGAGGTAGACGTCCTCCCGCAAAAGGCTCTTCTTCCCCGCCGTGATGCACATCTTCTCGCAGGCGAACACGGGGGAATTCTTTGTGCCGTTGACGGTGGTGACCGTCATCCTGCCCTCCTCCTTTGCCCCCCTCCCGAAGAGGGCGAAGATGGCCGCGGGCGAGACGACGCAGACGGGCTTTCCGCGGAAGGTGAGCAGATTCCCGCTGTCCACAAATCCCTGCCAGTGGACGTCGCGGCCGCCCGCCGTGAGGGTGCAGGGAAGAAGGTTTCTTCTGAGCCTTCCGAAGCGGTAGAAGCGTTTGAAAAGGAGGACGGCGGCGATGCAAAAGACGAGCGTTCCGCCGAGCACGAGGCCGGCGGGAGCGCGGCCGATGAGGTACCCCTCTCCCTCGCGATAGCTGACTTTGAAGAAGGAATAGACCGCCGTGAGTAGGCCGCCGAGGGCGAAGGTGAAAAAGAGAAAGGCGGCCGCCGTGACAAGATAGGGCGTGAATTTTTTCCCGCTCACGGCAACGATGGGAAGGAGGAGGCCGAAGAAAAATTTGACGAGATAGCCCGCCCAGACGGGAAGCGGAAGGAGGGGAAATACGATGGCCTCCGCCGCTCCGAGAAGGGCGGCAAAAAGCAGGCGGTACCACTTCGCCCTCTCCCTTGCACACTTTAAGGCGATAAAAAGAAGCGCCCCGTCGATCATGAAGTTTTCGAGAAACGCATACTCGATGTAGACGACCATTTCCCGCTCCGTAAGGGGCATTATAAATGCTTTCGGAGCAAGAAAAAGGGCATTTCCTGTCGGGAAATGCCGAAAAATGAGGTTTTGTAGTTATCGGGCATCAGTGCTCCATGAGCCTTCGGATCTCCTCCGCATGTTCGTTGCCGAGCTCATAGCCCCGCTTGTAGGCAAACTCCGTCTGTTTGAGTTTGTATTGGTCCATTGCGCCGAGGTCGGGCTCCAGCCAGAGGGAGATATATTCGCGCTTTTCCCTCTCCAAAAGGGTGAGGCGGGAGTCCATCACGTCGATGTAGCGGAGGAAGGTGTTGACGAGTTTCCCCGTGGACTTCTTCTCCATGAGGCTGCCGAGGACGTCCACCGCGACGACGACGTCCGCGCCCATCTCCCTGACGGCCCGTGCGGGGACGCGGTCCAAAATGCCGCCGTCGGAGAGCATCTCGTACTCGCCGATCTTCGCGGGGGTGAAGATGCCCGGGATGGAGCTCGAGGCGATGATGGCGTCGATGACGTTCCCCTCTGCAAGGCGGACGCTCTCCCCCTGCAGAAGATCGGTCGCAACGCAGGAAAAGGGGATTTGCAGCTCTTCGAACTTCCTCTCCCCCATCACGGAGACAAGCAGCTTTCTCGCCCGCTTCATCTTCATGAGGCCGTTTTTGCGGATGGGAACGGAGTTCACGGAGGCGATACTGCGAAGCTTTATATCCTTGACGAGATCGTGCATCTTCTTGGGCGAGACGCCCGCCGCATACACGCCGCCGACGACCGCGCCCATGGAACTGCCCGCGATGAAATCGGGACGGATGCCATGCTCCTCCATGGCCTGTAAAAAGCCGATGTGCGCCACGCCGCGGGAGCCTCCCGCGCCCAGCGCGAAGCCGAGTTTCTTTCTCATATTCCACCACTTCCTTGCATACCGTTTGAATATGAAGATCGCAAAAGGGGCGGGCCGCGCCCTCCTTACCCTCACGGTGCTTTTGAGCCTTGCTCTGTTTCTCTGCTTCCCCGCACGCTATGCGGGAAAGGTGTTCGACGGGATCAAGCTGTGGGCCGTGAGCGTTCTCCCCGCTACGCTGCCCTTTTTGTTTCTGACAGCAATCCTCACCCATCTTCCCGTCTACAGAAAGGTCACACGTTATCTCTCTCCCGTCATGGGAAAGCTGTTTGCGGTCTCGGGCGAGGGCGGATGCGCCGCCCTGCTTTCCGCGCTCTCGGGCTATCCCGTGGGCGCACGGACGGTGATGGACCTTGCGGAAAACGGAAGGCTGGAGGAGAAAGAGAAGTTCCGCGTGGCGGCCCTTGCGACGACGTCGGGACCGGCGTTCCTTGTCGGTGCCGTCGGGTGCGGGATGTGGAAAAACGCCGCCATAGGCTATATTTTATACGCCTCGCACCTTGCGGGGATCTATCTTGTCTGCCTCCTTCTTCGCATCGGGAAAAAATATGTGCCGCAAAGGAATATAAAACTTCCCGCAAAGAATATTGACCTTTCGGATACGCTCTTAAACGCCGTTCTCTCCGTCCTCTGCGTGGGAGCGGCGATCGCCATTTTTTACGCTTTTGGGGCGATGATCTCAGACATGGGTGCCGCGTTTTCCGTCCCGCCCGCGGTCACGACGCTCCTTTGCGGGCTACTTGAGATGACGACGGGGTGCGCCGCCCTCTCCGAAATTTCCTCGCCGCTGACGCTCTCTTTGAGCTGTTTTTTCGTGACCTTCGGCGGGGTGTGCGTCCTCGTGCAGCAGGCCGCCTTTCTCACGCGGGTGGGGGTGAAGATGCTCCCCCTTTTCGCGGTCAAATTTTTGCAGGGGATATGCTCGGCGGGGATATGTTTTTGCCTGTCGCTCGCCCTCTTTTAGATTCTTTCTGCGATCTCGAGGATGAGCCGCTCGGTGTCCGCCCAGCCGAGGCAGGGATCGGTGATGGACTTGCCGAACACGCGGGCGCGGTCCTGCCTCCCCTCCTCGAGGAAGCTCTCGATCATGAGGCCCTTGATAAGTCTTTCGGAGACTTCGGAGGTCTTTCTCATCGCCATGATCTCCCTTGCGATGGGGATCTCCCTTTGGAACTGTTTGCCCGAATTGGAGTGATTGGTGTCCACGATGAGGGCGGGGGCGGGAATGGAGAGCTCTTCAAAGCGGGCGGCCGCTTTTTCGATGATATCTTGCGTGTAATTGGGGATATCTCTCCCCTCCTCGTCCACTCTTCCGCGAAGGATGGCGTGGGACAAAACATTGCCCGAAGTTTCCACCTGCCATCCGCCGAGAAGGAAGGTCTGTCTCCTCGTTGCCGCATAGACGGCGTTGAGCATCGCGTCTATGGAGCCGTTCATGGGGTTTTTGAAGCCGACGGGAAGGTCCAGCCCGCTCGCGACGAGGCGGTGGAGGGGGTTCTCGCTCGAGCGCGCCCCCACTGCAACATAGCCCAAGACGTCGTCGAGATAGGAGATGTTCTCGGGGAAGAGCATCTCGTCCGCCGCGGTAAGGCCGCTTTCCTCCACGGCGCGAAGATGGAGCGTTCTGCTCGCCCTGATGCCGCGGAGGATGTCCTCCCCCTCTTCGGGGTCGGGCTGGAAGAACATCCCCTTATAGCCCACCCCCTTGGAGCGGGGCTTGTCCGTATAGATGCGGGGAATGAGGACGAGCTCTTCCGCCGTCCTTTCCTGAAGGGCAGAAAGGCGGCGTACATACTCCAAGACGGCAGACGGCTCGTGCGCGGAGCACGGGCCGACGATGAGGAGGAATTTCTTCGATCTCCCCGTTAAAACCTCCCCGATGAGCCTTTCCCGCTCCCTCTTTATGGCAAGAAGGGCGGGCGTCATCGGAAGTTCTTCTCTGATCTCTTCTGCCGAAGGGATGCGTATCTGCCTTGTGAACATCTTATGCGTTTCTCTTTTTGATATAGGTGTAGACCGCCTCGGGCACATAGGAGGAAAAGTCCGTGCCGAAGGAGATGGCGGTTTTGACGAGGGTGGAACTGATGTGGCGGTATTGCTGTTCGGCGGGGATGAAGAGTTCGACGAATTGCTTATCGAGGTCGCGGCTCGCATAGAAGTCGGCCGTCTCGTATTCGAGGTCGACGGTATTCCTGATGCCGCGGACATAGAAGGGCGTATGCTCTTTCTTGAGGAGGTCGACGATGACCCCCTCCCAGATGACGACCTTCACGCGGGGCTCCCCTTCGAAGACGGAGCGGATCATCCCGGCCCGCTCTTCTATGGAAAAGAGGCATTGCTTCTTCCTGTTCTCCGCGACGGCGACGACCACCTCATCGAAGAGGGAAAGGGACTTTTTGACCGTGTCCTCATGGCCGACGGTGAACGGGTCGAAGGTGCCCGCGAATACACACTTTTTCATAAGCTGCTCCTTTGGAACATGTAGATCTTCGTCCTGCCGTAGAAGCGTTTATCAACGACTTCCCACCCTTCGGGGGCCGCTTCCTCCCGCTCGCTCTCCAAGACGACGAGACCATTTTCATAAAGGAGGTTGCGCTCCGCAGTAAGGCGCAGGATCTCCTCCGTGAAATGCTCTCTGTAGGGCGGATCGGCGAAGATGAGGTCGAACTTCCCCGAGACCGTCTTAAGACAATCGGAAAAGCTCTGCGCGTGCAGTTCCCCCTCCTCGTGAAGGGCAGTAAGGTTCTTCTTGCAGAGGGCGAGGCTCTCGCGGGAGATGTCGTTGAAGACGGCGTACTTTGCCCCGCGGGAGAGGGCCTCGAGGCCGAGGGCGCCGCTCCCCGCAAAGAGGTCCAGAACGCGCGCGCCGACCAGCCTTTGGGAGAGGATCTGGAAGAGCGATTCCTTCACGCGGTCGGAGGTCGGACGGACGCTCTCGCCCTTGAATGTGGCAAGCACCCTGCCGCGGTGTTTTCCTGCAATGATGCGCAAAATTTTCTCCTGTAAACTTCAGATAAGATACTTCTTCTCCGCCCGCGCTCCGATGCGGACAAGCACCTCGTAGGCGGTGGTGCGGTGTTCCTTTGCATACGCGGCGGCGTCCTTCAAAATGAGAACGCGGCGGCCCGCCTTTTCCTTCCCCTCGCGGACGCAGGCGTCCATACAGAGAGCTCCGACGGCGCCGAGCCCCCCTTCGCGGAAAAACCCGTCGCCGTAGCCGACGCGGAGGGTATGAAAATGGGCGGCGTTTTCGGGGGCAAAGTTGTAGCCCGCGCCCTCTCCCACCCGTCTTCTCGTCTCGACGACCGTGGCATACAGCTTCATGACGGGCCGCACGGGAAGCGCATCCCGAAAGCCTTCGGGAAGGTAGCCGTAGAGGGAGATGCCCGCGCGGACGGCGTCGAAGCGTTCCCCTTTCAAGATGCCGCCCGTTGCCGAAAGGTGGCAGATAGCATGCGGGAAACGGGATTTGACCTTCTCGCATGCGGAAAGAAAAAGTGCCCTTTGCCCGTCAAGTGCGTCCTCATCTGCAGGGGCGAAGAGGTGGGAATAGACGCCCTCGATGCGCACCTTGTGCGCGCTTGCCGCATTGAGAAGCCTTGTGAGCTGAAGGGGATTGACGCCGTAGCGGTTCATCCCCGTATTGACGGCGATGTGCGCCCGCACGCCTTCGAGCCCCTTCAAAAGGTGAAAAAATCGGATGGAAGAGAGCGTCGCCGTGAGGTCGTGAAATAGCATCCGAAGGGCCTCGTCGTGCGTTGTCGGCGGGGTGAGGACGAGGATGTCGTTTTGGATGCCCGCGGTGCGGAGCTCTATCCCCTCTTCCACGGTCGCGACGGCAAACGCCCATACCATGTCCGAGATCGCGTGTGCAATTTGCACGGCGCCGTGGCCGTAGGCGTCGTCCTTTACGACGGCGATGAGCGGCCTTTGGGCATAATTTTTGATAAGCGCGGCGTTCTTTCTTACTCTTCGAAGGTCGACGACTGCAAGAACATTTTGCATACCTCCATGGTATGCAAAAGTCCATCCCCGTTGTTATGGCTTATAGATGAGCCTGCGGCAATGTTCGCACTCGATCATGTTGCCGCCTGCAAGTTCGCTCCTGTGCAGAAGGGGAAGTTCGACGCCGCACACGCACATCCAGTCGCTGAGCGGTACGACGACGGGGAAAATTCCCTCCTTTCGCTTGCTGTTGTAATATTCGAGGATCTTGGGGTCGATGCTCTTCCCGATCTCGGCGAGCTTTGCCCTGATCTCCTTCACGTCGCCCGCGTGCGAGCCCTCGATCTTTTCCGCCTTCTCCTTGTTCTCCTTGTAGACCTTGTTCGCCTGTTTGCCCTGCTCCATGAGCTTCTTGTATTCGGCAGTGACGGCGTCGATCTCGGAGAGAAGTTTGGTAAGTTCCGTCTTGACGGAGCGAAGATGATCCAAAAGCCCCTGCGCGTTCTTCTTGTAGAAGGCGACGTCTCCGCCCTCATCCAGAAGTTCGTCGATCTCGTCGTATTCCTCGAGGCTCTTGCCGAGCCCCTGCGCCTTGGCGGAGAGCTCCTCGCGCAGATGCAGAAGTTCCGCGGCGTGGCGGTCGAGGGCGTCGAGCTTGTCGAGGGCGCTCTTCATAACCTTGCGCGCCTGCAAGTATTTTTTGCGCTCCTCGCTCGAGGCGATCTCCAGCTCTATTTTGCGAAGCGAGCCGTCCACCTTCTGATATTCCAAAAGTTCCTTCGATACAGGCATGATATGTGATGCTCCTTAAGTATTTTTCTCAAATCAAACGGGCGTCCGTGAACGAATAGACGGGGACGCTCCCGCGAAGTTCTGTCTTCATGCGCGCCGCAAAGCGCAAAAATCCATAGTTTTCGGCGGCATAGTGGGTGAGGAGGACGACGTTGAGCCCCCTTTCCACCGCCTCGGCGATGAGGTGGTGCTTCGCATCCGAGGAGAGGATGGTGTCCGCGCCCTCTTCGATGGCAAAGGCGAGGGAGCCTTCCTCAAAGCCCCCGCCGCAAAAACTTGCCACCTTGCGCACCTTCTTGCTACCATAAGAGATGACGCGCTCCGTCGAGAAGGTGCTCTTTGCCCTCTCCACGAATTCCTCGAGGGTGCTTCTTTCCACGGTGTAAACTCTTCCGTAGCCGCCGCCCGTAAGCTCTTCGTAAACGGCGAGCGGTTTCTCTCCGCCCAGCCCCTTCATGAGGCACTCGTCGATGCCGCCCGGGGCCGCGTCGAGGTTGAGGTGCGCGGAGAGGACGGAGATCTTTTCGCGGATGCAGAGGAGGACGTTGTCCGCATTTCCCCCCTCTTCGAGCTTCATGACGCCATTCCAGATGGCGGGATGGTGGGTGAAGATGCAGTTCGCCCCCGCATTCTTTGCGGCGGAGACGGCCGCCTTGGAGAGGTCGAGCGAAAAGACGATGCCGCGGATCTCCTCCCCGCAGTCGAGGATGATCCCGCTGTTGTCGTGATAGCCGAGCTTTTTGATATATTCCTCGGAGAGCGAGAAGGGTGCGAGTTTATTTGCGATCTCATAGATCTGTTTGCACTTCATGGATGATCTCCTTTAATTCTTGCTTTCTTGTGAGAAGGGAAGTTTTCCCCTCTTCGGTATCTGCATGGCGCAATCTTTCCTCCGTCTTTTCGAGCTCCTCTTGCATCTGCCAAAGGAAGGGCTCGGAATAGCCTTTGAGGTTGTCCCGCCCGAAGCGGTATTCCCGCTCCGTGTAGCTTCCTCCCCCGTCCGCGCTTCCCAAAATGAGGTCGTAATATTTGCGGCGGGCGCTTCCCTCGGAAAAGGTGTAATCGCGGTCGATGCCCGCGCCCCTTGCAATGAGAAAGCGGCGGAGCTTTTCGCTGTTCTTCATGGGCTGGAAGAGAAAGCGGGAAGGGATGTATGCGCGGGAGAGGATCTTGATGATCTCCTCGCCGCCGAGGCCCGCGATGAGGACGAAGTCACATTTTTCGGGAAGGCCGTCGAGGCCGTCCGTCACAACGGGAATGCACTTCTTCTCTTCGATATAGGGGAAAAGGAGGGTCTCCGCTTTTTTGAGGGACTTTGCGCTGATGTCGGTGATATACGCCCTCTCGCAGAGGCCGTTTTTCAGCATATATTCCGCCATATAGCCGTGGTCGCAGCCGACGTCGGCGAAGACCTTCGCTCTTTCGAGCTGTGCGCAGATCTCGGAAATGCGCTCTTTCATCAGTTCAGACAGTCGCGCAGTTTCTTGCTCCGCGAGGGATGGCGGAGTTTGCGGAGCGCCTTCGCCTCGATCTGGCGGATGCGCTCACGGGTCACGTTGAACTCCCTGCCCACTTCCTCGAGGGTGCGGGGCTTGCCGTCGTCGATGCCGTAGCGGAGGCGC
>CANRIO010000026.1 GCA_947630605.1 uncultured Clostridia bacterium | reverse complement strand
GACGCCGCAGATGAACTTCTTCGAGGGCACCCTGAAGAAGGAAGGGGACTTCGTCGAGGTGGCATTCAAGTACACCGACGCAAAGGTCATCGTTCCCTATTCCTATTTCTATAAGACCCGTCCCTCCTATCTCAACGGCGACACCAACGTCATCATCGGTCTTCGTGCGGAGAACGTCTCCCTCGACCCCGAAGTGGTGGCAAAGTCCAACGCAACGATCAAGGTCAAGATCTCGCACAAGGAAGAGCTTGGCAACGAAACGCTCATCTACGGCGACATCAACATGGAGGGCGACGGCTACACCGAGAGCTCGACCCGTATCATCATCAAGAGCCTTGCGGAGATCGAATACAATGCGGGCGACGTTGTCACGGCTGCGCTCGATCTCGACCACGTGCACCTCTTCGATGCGGAGAGCGAAATCTCCATTCTTCCCCGCATTCCCGAATTCAACTATCTCGACTGCGAAGTGCAAAATGGCAGCGTCTCCTTCCTCGGCGTCAGCGCACAGCTTCCTCCCGCCATCGAATGCGAGAGCGGCGTGGGCGAGCTTCTCATCCCGACGGATGCCATCAAGATCGGCGGCGACATCATGGCGCGCGTCATCGGCGTGGAGGAGATCCAGGGCCGCAAACTTCTGTCGATGGAACTCGGCGGCCGCCGCATCTTTGCCCTCGTCGACGTGGATGTCACCTCTCCCTACGTCTACATCTCCCTCGACATGAAGAAGATCTCCATCCTTCGTGACGGCGCGGAAGTCGTCAGCCCGATGCCCGAAAAGGTCAGCTTCGACGGCAGATTCACCAAGAAGAAGGTCGTCGAGGAAGTGCCCGAAACGGAGGCAGAGCGCGCAAAGAGGCTCAAGAAAGAGAAGAAGCATGCACCCGCACCCGAGGTCAAGGCAGAGGGCGAAGAGGGCGAAGGGGAAGTCGTTCCCGCAGAGCCCGTGGAAGAGCCCGTCGTCATGAAGCCGAAGAAGGTCATCAAGTTCACGCTCGACATCGAGGACGCGGAATTCAACGCCCCCGAGGACATCGCGCAGAAACTCATCGCGGCCCTCACGATCAAGCGTGCCTTCGATAAGAAGTACCGCTTCGAGTGCACCCCTTACGACCTCACGATCGGCGACGAGGGCATTTCGGCGAAGGTCGAAGGCATCCTCGACTACGGCGCAGAACGCTTTGCGAAGTGCTCCGTGGGGACCAAGACGGTGTATGTCAAACTGGGCGACGACGTCCAATCGCTCGAAGGCAACATCCGTCTCCTGCCTGCCATCGACAAGCTCGCCATCATCCAGGCCGATATGGATATCCGCCTCGTGTAAGGCGCACTCAACCAAGATTCCTCTAAGGAAAACTCAACAGAGATATTCCTGTAAGGAACACTCAACAGAACTACAAAACGGAGCCTCTCGGCTCCGTTTTTCGTACTCAAGGCTTCCCCCTTTGGAAGGGGGGGGAAGCTGTCACGCTCCGCGTGACGGATGAGGGTTGAGCTTCCAATGGCCATCCGCGTCATGTTGCCCCGCGCGCACTATTGTCGACTAAGCGCGGCACGAGGGGCACCGCCCCGAAGTAGCCGTATGGTGTCCCGCGTCATGCTGAGCCGAAAAATACGACTGTTCGACCAAGCAACTCTCCGAAGCATCCCCCCATACGAAGTCCAAGGGTAACCCGCGCCATGTCTCTTTCCTCATCTCGACGCGCCGAAGGCGCGGAGGAGACCCCTACAGGCCCAACGGGGCACATCGAGAGGGGATTCCCTCGCCCGCTCCGCGGGCTCGGAATGAGGACTTGCCCACCCCTTGAGGGGTGGGTGGCACGGCTCCGCCGTGACGGAAGGGGTGGGACACCGCGTCATGCTGAGCATGTCGAAGCATCCCCTAATACGAAGTCCGATATTTTTTATTAAAATGTGCCTGTTTTTTCATAAAAAACCGCACTTTTTCATTTATTTCGATTTTTATCTAAATAAAATTTCTGAAATCGGAGTATTATTTTCTCGCCCTCTTCTATATGATAGTAATGATGAAAAAACCTGTCAAAGAGGGGGCGGGGCGGCGTGCCGTCACCTTTCTTGCCGATATGATGCGCGGCGCGGCGATCGGCATCGCATTCATTGTGCCCGGATTTTCGGGCGGGTCGGTCGCGGCCATCCTCGGCATCTATGAACGGCTTGTTGGCTCTGTCGCGGACGTTTTCAAGCACTTCTTCCGCAGCATGCGCACCCTCCTTCCCGTCGGGCTCGGGATGCTCCTCGGCGCGGCCGCGCTCCTCTATCCCATTCAATGGGGGGTGAAAAACTTTCCCGTACCCACCGTCACCCTCTTTGTCGGCCTGTCCATCGGTGGACTTCCCGCCATCAAGGGGAAGGCCCCGGGGAAGCCCTCGAAGAGCAACGCCGTCGCCTTTTTGCTTCCCTGCCTTTTTGCGGCCGCACTCGCCTTTCTTCCCGCTTCCCGCCATGCGAAGGGATTTCTGTATTCGCTCGATCCCGGCGGATACCTTCTTTTGTTCCTCGTCGGAGCCGTCGCCGCCTGCGCTCTCGTCATCCCGGGCATTTCCGGCTCGATGCTCCTTCTCATCTTCGGCTATTATGCCCCCCTCATCGAGGCCATCACGAATCTCCTTCGCGGCACACAGTCCCTCAAAAGTCTCTCCATCCTGCTCGTCGCGGGGCTGGGCATGCTCGTCGGGTTCTTCGCCCTCTCCGTCCTCATGCGCCTGTTTCTTAAGAAGTACCCCCGCTCCACCTACTTCGCCATTCTCGGCTTTGTGACGGGCTCCATCGTCGCCGTCTATGCTCCCTTTGCAAGAAGCGCGCTCTCCATGGGGGCATGGGGCTGGGTCGTCACCGCGCTCATGCTTCTTTTGGGCGTCGCCCTCTCCCTCGGCGCCTTCTCCATTGCAAAGCACCGCCGCGGCCGCAAGGGCAAATAAAAAAGCCGCCGAGCTTGTCGGCGGCATAATTTTTTGCTGCTAAACTTTTTCTGCCTGGACCCTTTCCAAAGTTTGTTTGAGCTTCTTCATCTGATGCAGCTTTGCGAGAAGTGTGAAAGGGAACACGAAGATGCTGATGATGAAGGTGAGGAGAAGCCCGAGAACAAAGAGAAGTGCGGAGAGGAACCCGGAGAGGACCATGAGGAAGAGCTTCACCGTGATGAACCAGATGATCCCGTCGAGGTCGAGGTGGAAGATGATCAGCGGCATGCGGAAGGTGTGGAGGAAGAACTGGAGGAACTCGACGAGGAAGCCGTCCCAGAAGCACTGCGCCGTAAAGGCGAAGGCCATCGCCGCGGGGGCGAGAAGGAGAAGGGCGAGCGATTCCTTAAAGACGATCGCGAGGATGACAGAGAGCAAGACGACCGCACCCCCTGCGATCCCGCCCCAGAGCATGCTCCACTTGAACATCTTCTTGCAGTGGGAATACTCGTATTTTGCATCCCTGAGATCCATCTCATGCTTGCATTGCGGGCAGTAGAGATACTGCGTCCCCGTTCCCCGTCCGTGATGCTCCACTGTGTAGTTTTCCCGCTGGTCGATGGGACGCTTGCAGCGGTCGCAGTAGCCGACGATGATCCTGGGCTCCGAAGTGGAAGTTCCCGCCACGGGCGCGGGCGCGACCGCTTCTGAAGCGACCTCCTCTGAAGCAACCGCTGGCGCGACTTCTTCCAAAGCTCCCTCATGGGAACTGCTTCCCGCCGTCTCCTCTTCGGGCTCCTCCGTGAAAAATTCCGTCACGTCGATATCGAAGATCTTGCACAGCTTCTGGATGGTGGAGAGGTCGGGCTCGGAGAGCCCCTTCTCCCACTTGGAGACAGCCTGTGCGGTGACGTTCACCTTTTCGCCGAGCTCGGCCTGCGTGAGCTTCAGCCTTTTTCTGTGAAATGCGATCAGTTGACCTCTTTCCATAATTTCAATGCCCCTTTGTGATTTGATACCTCTATTATAGCATGAAAAAAGCCGCGCCGATATCCTTTGCGTTCAACAGTAGGTTGAAAAATTAGAATTTTGGTTGAATTTCACACCCGACGCGCATGTTTCGGACAAAAGAGAGCTCCCGACGTTTGCGCCGGGAGCGGAATATCTTTTTCTCAGGCTTCGACGACGATCGTCCCGTCACTGCAGCGAACGCAGTATGTACCGATGCCTTCGTCCCAATGTTCGCCCTTTTCGACGGCCTCCCACTCCGCGCAGGTGCCCATGTAGCGGATGGTCTTGAGGAGGATGCAGTGTGCAAAGGCATAGATGCCGATGTGCTTGCAGGAGAGGGGGAGCAAGATCTCGGAGAGGTTCTCGCAGTCGAGGAAGGCGTAGTCGCCGATCTCCATGAGATTGTTTCCGACGATCGCCCGCCCGAGGAGGGAACAGGTCTCGAAGGCGCTCATCCCGATGCTCTCCACATCGTCCGTGAGGACGACGGACGTGAGCCGCTTGCAGGAGGAGAAGGCATACTCCCCGACGGAGGTGACGCCCTGCATCAGGTTGAAGTGATAGAGCTTCTCATCCTTCTCATAGGCATGCGGCACGCCGCTCCCGAGACGGTAGTCAAAGGTGTGGAAGAGGAAGCTCTTGACGAGGGGGATGAGGACGGAGAGGGCAAAGAGAAGGAGAATGGGAAGGAGCCCCGCGAGAAGGTAGAGTTGCCGCGTGTGTGCGATGACGCTTGCCGCATTGACCACGAAGGGAAGTCCGCCATCATAATCGAATTCCGCGGGGATGGGATAGGTCCCGTTCCCGATAATGGGAAGCATGGTGATAAGCCCGATAAAGAGCATTACGCCATAGAGAAGATAGGGCAGAGCGCGGATATAGCGGCGCACATTCTCGCGTTTTCTCAGCTTTTCCACAAGGCCGTAGACTGCGACCCCGAGGAAGAGGAAGGAGAGGATGATGTTTGCAAGTGCGGTATCGCGCACCTTCGACATCTGCCCCACGAGGGCGTTGTAACCCTTATAGCTCTCGCCGCTGTCTCCACCTATGAGCGCCTTCATCTTGCTCACGAATGTCGACGCCCCCGAATAGGAGGAGAGGAAACTGTTCCCGGGCGCAAAGCAGAGGATGACCACGATGAAGCAGAAGGCTGTGACGAGGATGAAGGGGAGCACATCGAGCACGCTGTGGACCGTCTCGAGCGCCTTGGAGGAGATGACGTTGACGTCGGAGGCACGCCTTAGGAGCTTGCCCTGTTTTTCCCCCGCCTTATAAGTCTCCGATTTGAGCAGCCAAAGTCTGACAAGGTCCGCCCCGAACGCCACGGCGACCGATGCGACCGCCATGCCGAGAAGGAGGACGGGGGCCACGCCGTAGTTTGCGGAATAGACAGAATCGCCCTTTCCCGCACTGTTTGCGGCGACGGTCTCGAGGAAGGCATGCTTCGTGCTTGCAAAAAGCACGACGGCGAGGATGAAGAGGACGAGATAGATGGCATTGCGGATGGAGGTGAAGATGACGTTCTTCCCGCTAAAGTACCCCTTCCGCTTGCAGACGAGGCTGAAGATCGCATAGACGAGCCCGACGAGCAGGAAGATAAGGAGCGCGACCGTGAGGCCGTAGGCACTCCTTGCGGAAGCCCTGATCGCAGCCGTCTCACCGCTCCCCGAGAGCGCGGACGCCGTCGCAAGAAGGGACAGCGCGCTATAGGTCGATGTCTTCAGACGCGCGGGGTCTGTGCCGATCGATTGCTCGACGATGGGCACGACGAGGCCGATAAAGAACACGACGGAAAGAAGGGCGAGGATGGCGGCCGCAACGACGTCCAGGATCTCCCGCTTTCTTGCCCGTTCGTTCTCGGGCGTCAGATGGGGAAGGAAAAAGAGAAAGGAGAAAAAGGCGAGAAATCGATTGCGCTTTTTACCCCCGCAAGCGGGGCATACCCCGTCTTCGGGCCCACTCCCGCATTGTTGACACTTGTGCATGAGAAATCTCCTCTTCATCAAGTTTGTTTTTTCAGTATACCATATAAAAAAGAAAATTGTCAAATATTTTACGCCCGCGCACGTGTATTTTCTTTGAAGGGTACGCCAAAAACTCATGAAAAGCCGCCTGCCCCAAAAAGCAGACGGCAAATTTTTTGTTGAAAAATCTCTCGAAAAGAAAGAAAAAGGGCGGCCCGCCTTTTGCGCAAGACGCAATCCGTAGCACTCTTCGAGCGTGTACGGGCCACCCATGTCCGAGGGGGAGGCATGCGAAACGCCGTCCCTTTCGAAAATCAACGCACATTATTTCATGAAGAAGCGCACGAGTTTTTCGAAGAATTTCCGATAGGGCTGATAGCGCATGGGCAAATCTATCCAAGTCTTTTTGTCTACGATGCCCTTCGTGTGCGAGAAGCAGTCGAAGCCCGCTTTGCCGTGATAGGCACCCATGCCGCTTTCTCCCACGCCGCCGAAGGGCAGCTTGGAGGAGGCGAGGTGGATGACGACGTCGTTCACGCACCCGCCGCCGAAGGCAACGCGGGACAAAAATTTACGCTTTGTCTCCCTCTTCGAGGTGAAGAGGTAGAGGGCGAGCGGGGAGTTGCCCGCATTGATATCCGCGATGATCTCCTCCTCGTCGTCATAGACGAGCACGGGCAGGACGGGGCCGAAGATCTCCTCCTGCATGACGGGATCCTCCCGCGTCACATTTCTCAAAACGGTGGGCTCGATGCGAAGCGTTTCCTTCTCCGACTTGCCGCCGCAATACACCTTTTCCTCATCGATGAGCGCCAAAATGCGGCAAAAGTGCTTTTCGCTGATGATCTTCCCGTAGTTTTCATTGCAGAGCGGGTGTTCACCGTATTGCAATTTGATCTGCCGTTTGAGTTCTGTCAGCAGCCGCTCTTCCACCGAGCGGTGCACGAGGATGTAGTCGGGGGCGACGCAGGTCTGCCCGCAATTCAAAAATTTCCCGAATACGATGCGCTTTGCGGCGAGCGGGATATTTGCGGTCTCGTCCACGATGCAGGGGCTCTTGCCGCCGAGTTCGAGGGTGACGGGGATGAGCTTTTCCGCGGCATGCCGCATCACCTCCTTCCCGACGGCGACGCTGCCCGTGAAGAAGATCTTGTCGAAGGGCAGGTCGAGGAGCGCGGCATTCTCCGCTCTGCCGCCGAGGACGGGGAAGACGAGTTCGGGCGGAAACACTTCGTCAAGGATCTTTTTGAGCACTTCGCTCGTCGCGGGGGAGTATGCGGAGGGTTTGACGATGACGCAGTTGCCCGCGGCGATGGCGTCGGCAAGGGGCTCCAAAGTGAGCAGAACGGGGTAGTTCCAGGGGCTCATCACGAGCACGCATCCATAGGGCGAAGGTTTTTTGAAGCTTCGGGAAGCGAACTGCGCGAGCGGTGTTTTGACCCGCTTTTCCTTGGCATAGCCGCGAAGATGCTTGAGAAGGTGCCCGATCTCTGCGCGCACCATGCCCACCTCGCACATATAACTTTCATAACTGCTCTTGCCGAGGTCGGCTTTGAGCGCGTCGCACAGCTCTGCTTCATGTTCAACGAGGGCCGCATACAATTTTTTCAGATAGCGACTTCGCACCTTGAGATCAAGAGTCGCCCCCGTCGCAAAGTATTTCTTCTGCGCCGCAAGCGCGTCCTCCGAGGAGAGGGCATGCCGCGTGCGTGCCGCGCGGTAGATGTCCCGGAGGGCGACGCTGTCCAAAAGTCGGGGGACGGGGTAGAGCGGGTTTGCCTCCGCGGCGGCGTTTCTCGCGAGCGCGGGGATGTCCTCCTCCGCGATCTCGAGCGATTTGGGAATGCCGGTCTGTGCATTCAGTTCCTCGATCCAGGAGATAAACACCTCGGCCGCGTCATGGCGGGAGAGGGCACCGTCGCAAAGACCGCTCGCCTTGGCAAGTTTTGCGAGCCGCTTTTCCGCCGATTTTCCGTACATGCGCAGCACGATGGGCAAGAGCGTCGCATTCGTTCTGCCGTGCGGATAGTTGTATGCGCCGCCCAGGGAATGCGCCACGGCATGCACATAGCCGACATAGGAGATGGTAAAAGCAAGGCCCGCTTCATAGGCGGCGAGCTGCATTTCTTTCCGCGCGGAGAGGTCTCCGCCCTCTTGGTATGCGGTGAGAAGATTTTTGCGGATGCGCTCCACGGCGCTCACGGCAAGACGGCGGGTCATGCGGGTGGTCGAATGCCCGATGTATGCCTCCACGGCATGGGTCAGCGCGTCCAGCCCCGTCTCCGCGGTGGGAGCGGGCGGGAGCGTCCTTGTCATAAGGGGGTCGAGGAGGGCGTACTTCGGCGCGAGGCAAAAGGATAGAATGGTGAATTTGTGGTGCGTCTTTTCGTCGGTAACGACGGCGGCGATCGTCGCCTCGCTCCCCGTCCCCGCCGTGGTGGGTACGGCGATGAAGAGGGGCTGGGTGCCGGTCACTTTGAGAATGCCCCGCATGCGGACGAGCGATTTTTTGGGCTTTATGATGCGTGCGCAGACGCCCTTTGCACAGTCCATGGGCGAACCACCGCCCACCGCCATGAGACAGTCACAGCCCCTCTCGCGGTAGAGAGAAAACGCCTCCTCGATGGCAGAGACGGTGGGATTGGCGGGCGTCCTGTCGAAGATCTCATATCCGATGCCCGCCCCGTCGAGCGCCTCCGTCACGGGCGCGAGCACGCCGTGCGCCACCACGCCCGCATCCGTCACGATGAGCGGACGGCGCTTGCCCTTCTCTTTGATGAGCGCGGCGGCCTCCTTGCAATTTTCGAGCAGTTTGGGCTTTCTGTATGGCATGAAGGGGATGGCAATGCGGAAAATTTTCTGAAATATGCGTGAGTAGAGCCTCGAAAACACATTCATGGAAAACAGTTTGTCTTTGGACGGTTTCATGGTCACACCTCTCGGTCAAAAGTCCTTTTTATTATAATGGGAACTTTCCCCGCTGTCAACTAAATTTCTTCATTTTGTGAACATTCAAAAGAAATTTTTTCTGCCGCCTGTTTTGCTTGCCCGAATGGGGGGGAATATGGTATAATTTTTTCAAAATCAGCAAAGCGAGGACGAAATGTTACAGGTCAACGGCGTAAGCCTCCAATACGGGAGCAAGAAGCTCTTCGAGGATGTCAACTTAAAATTCACCAAGGGGAACTGCTACGGCATCATCGGCGCGAACGGCGCGGGGAAGTCCACCTTTCTGAAGGTGCTCTCGGGGGAGATCGAACCCAACAAGGGGGACGTCACGCTCGATAAGAACGAGCGCATGTCCGTCCTCGCCCAGAATCAGAACAAGTACGACTCCGAGACCGTTCTTCGCACCGTCATGCTCGGACATGGTAGGCTCGTCGAGATCATGGATGAGAAGGACGCGCTCTACGCCCATGCGGATTTCACGGAGGAGGACGGCGTCCGCGCCTCCGAACTCGAGAGCGAATTTGCCGAGCTCGGCGGCTGGGAGGCAGAGAGCGAGGCCCAGACCCTTCTGAACGCCCTCGACATCCCGAGCGAATACCATTACATGCTGATGGGGGAGCTCGACGCAAAGCAGAAGGTCAAGGTGCTTTTGGCGCAGGCCCTCTTCGGCGACCCCGACGTCCTCCTTCTCGATGAGCCCACCAACAATTTAGACCTCAAGACCACCCGCTGGCTGGAGAACTATCTTCTCGATTTCGAGAACACCATCATCATCGTCTCGCACAACCGCCATTTCTTGAATAAGGTCTGCACCCACATCTGCGACGTCGACTTCGGCAAGATCAACCTCTTCCTCGGCAACTACGACTTCTGGTATCAGACCTCCCAGCTCATGGCCCGCCAACAGCGGGACGCGGACAAGAAGGCAGAACAGCGCGCCGCAGAGCTCAAGGAGTTCATTGCCCGCTTCGCCGCGAACGCCTCCAAGTCCCGCCAGGCAACGGCGAGAAAGAAGGAGCTCGAAAAGCTCACCATCTCCGACTTCAAGCCCTCCCTCCGCAAGTATCCCTATATCGACTTCAAGTTCGAACGGGAGATCGGCAACGACATCCTCGCCGTCGAGGGGCTCACGAAGAAGGGCTACTTCGAGGACATCTCCTTCACCGTGCAGAAGGGGGATAAGATCGGGCTCATCTCGGATAAGTCCACCGCCGTCACCATGCTCTATGAAATTTTGACGGGAAGGGTACAGCCGGATGCGGGCACCGTCAAGTGGGGGAAGACCATCAAGATGTCCTACTTCCCCCAGAACAACAACGAATATTTCGAGGGGTGCGACCTCACCCTCGTCCAATGGCTCTCGCAGTTTTCCAAGGACCACTACGAGGAATACCTCCGCGGCTGGCTCGGGCGCATGCTCTTCTCGGGCGAGGAGGCCTTAAAGGAGGCAAAGGTGCTCTCGGGCGGGGAGAAGGTCCGCTGTATGCTCGCAAAGATGATGCTCGAGGGCGGGAACTTCCTCATCCTCGACGAGCCGACCAACCACCTCGACCTCGAGAGCATCACCTCCCTCAACAACGGCCTCGTGGCATTCAAGGGCTGTATGCTGCTCACCTCACATGACCAGGAGCTCATGAACACCGCCTGCAACCGCATCATCGTCCTCGACGGCAAAAAGACCTTCGACAAGAACGTCACCTTCGACGAATACGTCGACCTCACGTCGTGCTGACGTAAAACACCCATACCATGTCCGCAACTGCCGCGTCATCCTGAGGAGCGTAGCGACCGAAGGATCCCCTTATTCGAAGTCCGAAAGGCTTCCCCCATCCATGGGGGAAGCTGTCACGCTTCGCGTGACTGATGAGGGCCGAGCTTCTAATGACCGACCTTTTTTTGTCCCCTCCCGAGGAGGGGGTAGGGGGTGGGTACGCGTTCTAAATATCGTCATGCTGAGCCTGTCGAAGCATCACCGCAGCAAGGGCTTCCCCCATCCATGGGGGAAGCTGTCACGTTTCGCGTGACTGATGAGGGTTGTGCTCCCAATGGCCGACATTATTCTCGCTGTCCCTGAAGGGAAAGTACCCGCCTTTGGCGGGGGGAAAGGGTTTCTTTACTTTTTCCCCTCACTGTGTACCGTCACATATTCATCTGCCGCAATGCACGTCTTCAACCGCGCAAGCGCCTTCCCGTCGGCGTGTCCGCTCGTGTGCAGGGTGTGCTCCTTTAGCCCGAGCCGGCTCGCTTCCTCCAAAAATGCGGCAACATCCTCCTTTTCGCGGTAGCCGCTCCACATCGAATAGATGAGAATCCCGCCCCCCAGGGCGATTTTTTCTTGCAATTTTTTGAGAAAGCCGAGCATGGACGGCCGCACGAGCATGACGAAGGGCGCTCCCTTTACAATGCCCGCAAGGCCCCGCTTTTGCTTAATTTCAAATAGTATATCTCTTCTTTTCCCGCGCACGGGGCGGGGCGTGAATGCAAACACGTCTTCAAATTCGTCGGGACGAGGGATACCTCCTCCCGCCGCAGTTGCGAGAAGGGCGGTATAGATGTCCTCATAGAAGATGCGCCCGCACCGTTTGGCGGCACGGTAGAAGCTCACGATGCGATCGATGTTGGAGGCCGCCTGCAGGACATAAACGGGCCCCCGCGTGCTCTTGATGAGCCCGACCGCCCGCTCCTCGAGCTCGCTCTCCGGAAAGCATGGCTTGTCGCCGCCGAGATTTGTCCCCTCCGAGATGAGCGTATCCACCTTCTTCGGAAGGTGTGAAAGAAGTTTTTCGCTGTTCTTTCTGCCGTGGAAGCGGAAGTCGCCCGTGTAGAGGATGTGTTTCCCTCCCGCCTCGAAGAGGAGCATGTAGCTGTCGAATGCGGAGTGGTCGCAGAGATAGGGCGTGACCCCTATCCCCCCGACATGGTATGCCCGTCCGCTGTGGTAAGGACGAATATTTGGGGGAAGGGACTTCCCGCGGTATTCGTCCATGGCCTCGAGAATGCGCCGCGCCCCCGCCCCGATATAGACGGGGCAATCCCTCTTTTCCTCGATGAGCCCCGCATGGTCGGCGTGATAGTGGGAGACAAAGACCGCGTCGTACTTTTTCTTCAAGACTTCTCTTTCGAGCTCGCTCAAAGTTTCGCCGCCGTCGAGCGCCTTCCCGAGTTCGACGAGGATGCGCGCCTCCCCATAGGAGACCTCGATGAGATTTTCCCCGATTTTATCCTTCCCGCGCAGGATATGATATTGTAAAGTTCTCTCCTCCGCCATTGTCCGTTCTCCTTTATAAGAGGGGCTCCTCTCCGCTCGAGGGGGAGAAACGCGCCTTCTCGATGAAGCCGCTCTTCGGCCGGTATGCCCTTCCCGCATCGATGACGTCGTCCGAAAAGACAAAGCGCACTTTGACTTCCTTTATATTTTCGGGCGTAAGGCCCTTGGGTATGGGCCTTTGGAAGATCCCGAAGAGCAGTCTTGCCGCCTCTGAGGCCTCCCGCTTTCTCGTCTCGATGAGGGGACTTTGCAAATAGCGGACATAATCCCGCTCGTGCTCCTCGATGCCCGACCTTCCGCGAAGAGCTTCCCGCGTGCACTTGAGTTCGGTGAGAAGGAGGGTATAAAAATTTCCCTCCCGCCTCAGTCCCAAGAGATCGAACCGGCCGTGCACGCCGTTCTTTGCCGCCTCCCGTTGGCTGAATTCGAGGTCATAATAGAAGAAATTCTCTTGCAAAAAGCGTGCGGCATACACTTCCTGCTGGCGGTCCTTCTCGACGCCCAACGCTTTTTTTCGCTTTGTTTTCGGCTCGTCGAAGGCATGGCATGTCTTTTCGGGGTCGAGGAAATCGTCGATGAGCGCCCGATAGATCGCCAAAAGCCTTTCGAGCTGCGGCCCCGTCGCCCCCTCCAAAGGGAGCGTCACGAAGTTGCGATCGCGCCAGGAAGGCAGGTCGGAGAATCGGGAGATGTCTACATGCAGCTCCTCTTTCATCTCCCCGAGGATCTCCCTGTAGTTTTGTGTAAAGCGCGCATGGCGGAAGTCAAATTCCCCGACAAGGCCCCCGACCGAATCGCGGATGCGCAGCAGCTGATGGCATCGGTAGTAGAGCGTGGCGGCATTTCCGCGGAAGCACAGCGCGACGCTCCTTTCCCTTTTGTCGGCGTTTTTACGGATAAAGTCTATCAGATGATCGCGTCCCTCGGAGGGCGTCGTCAAAAAGGCACGCACCCGCTCCGTCAGGATCCTGTCGTATTTCATCGGTCGCTCCTTGAAAAGTAAACTTATCGTCTAAACCATACACGTTTTTTTCACCTTCGTCAAGTGTTTGCGGGCAAAAACGCTCTCTGAAAAAATGCAATTTCCCCGAAAATAGGAGGGAATGTGCCGCCCGAAAAAAGGGGTTTCGACAAAATTCGAACAAAAAACAAAAAATTTTTAACAAAAAATATTGATTTATGTTCAAAAATGACTTTACAAAAATTATTATGTGTTTTATAATGTGATTCCTGACAAAAATCGAGGGGGTAATCACCATGAAAAAGGTATTGATTTTGGAAAGCAACGAAGGATTTGCCTCGGAGCTTGCGGCTCATTTCCGCGAGAAGGGCTATGAGGTCTGCGGTGTCACGGGCGACGGCGCGGAGGGGATGAAGCTTTTAGAGAGCAGTGCGCCCTCCGTCGTCGTTTTAAGCCTTCTTTTGAAGAATTGCGATGGCTTCACCGTCATGGAGGCGGCGAAGAGCGGCGGGAAGAAGACGGACTTCATCGTGCTGGGGAACTTCTCGGACGATAAGATCATCGGCCGCGCGATCGCGCTCGGTGCGAGGTACTATCTCATGAAGCCCGTTTCGGCGGAACTCGTCGAGGAGCGGGCTGCTGAGGTGCTCGAGGAGGGTGTCCCCAAGGCGGAGAAGTATGAGAGGAGACGGGCGGGCTCACTCGACGAGCGCATCTCCAACATCTTCATCTCCATCGGCATCCCGCCCCACATCAAGGGGTATAACTATCTCCGCGAGGGCATCAAGCTCGCCGTCAACGACCCGCATATCATCAACAATGTGACGAAGGGGCTCTATCCCATCATCGGGGAGAAGTTCGGCACAACGGCGAGCAAGGTGGAGCGCGCTATCCGCCATGCCATCGAGGTCGCCTGGAACAGGGGACGGGTGGACGCCGTAAACGCCATCTTCGGTGCCCGCGTCTACATCGGCACGGAGAAACCGACGAACAGCGAGTTCATCGCCCTCGTCGCCGACAAACTCATCCTCGAAAGCATGGTGTAAGATCATTTCGCGCGATTTCGTGTCATGCTGTCCCAAACCGCGATTACGCAGTCCGATGGTTGAAGCGTCATGCTGAGTCGAACTGTAATTACGCAGTCCACGGCGGCCTATCTCCGAAGCAACCCGAGGATAAAAGCGGAGACTTTGAATACATGGCGCCATTTTGATTACGTCATGCTGAGCGTCGTCGAAGCATCGCCTCATTACAAGGCTTCCCCCTTTGCAAGGGGGAAGCTGTCACGCCCCGTGTGACTGATGAGGGAAGCTCTCCCCTTCAATGAGGGGGAGGGTGTCGCTTTAGCGACAGGTGGGGTCAAACGCGTCATCCTGAGCGGAGGCGAAGCCGAAGTCGAAGGATCCCTTTATATGAAGTTCGCAAGGCTTCCCCCTTTGCAAGGGGGAAGCTGTCACGCCCCGTGTGACTGATGGGGGTTGGCTTCCAATGGGACACCGCGTCATCCCCCCCATCCTCATCTCGACGCCGCGTGTTTTACCACCTCATCTCGACGACACGATAGTGTCGCACGAGCCGAAGGCGAAGTACGCACCTATCGCGGCGGAGGAGACCCCTACAGACCATCTCTGCTCTGTATAATACCCCGCGTGACGGATAGGGGCTCACCCACTCTGCCAAAAAACTTTTACCCAAAATTGCGAAATCGCTCTCAAAACGGTTGCAATTTCGAGCGATTTCATGTAAAATAAGAATGCTTTTTGCAGAGATGTCTGAGCGGCTTAAGGAGCACGATTGGAAATCGTGTGACGGTGGTGAATCGTCCCGGGGTTCAAATCCCCGTCTCTGCGCCATAAAAATGAGACGGACTTTTGTCCGTCTCATTTTTATATGAAAAACGGATACAGACGGGGATTTGAGGGTAGGAGGCGATTGCGGGAGCAATCGGTTTGCGGGCGAATAGTTGGAATGCAGAAGACGTTTGCCGCAAACTGAACAGCACAGTGTGCTGTTCACCGGGGCGCGCCGCCAAAGGCGCAAATCCCCGTCTCTGCGCCATAAAAATGAGACGGACTTTTGTCCGTCTCATTTTTATACTGTCTTACAAAAATTCACCATTTTTTCGAGAAAAATCATCAAAAATCAAAGAAAATCGTTTATTTCGAAAAATATCGAAATAAAGAAACAACCAAATCTTTTCTACAAAACCCTTTGACTTTGCCACAAAAAGGGGTATAATAAAATCAAGAAAAAAAGGAGGCAGGGGAATGGAAAAAAGCTATCTTGCGATCGATCTTAAATCCTTCTATGCCTCGGTCGAATGCGCCGAGCGGGGGCTCGATGCCCTGACCACCCACCTCGTCGTGGCGGACTCTTCCCGCACGGAAAAGACCATCTGCCTCGCCGTCTCGCCCGCCTTAAAAAGCTACGGCGTCCCCGGCAGGGCTCGGCTCTTCGAGGCTGTCGAGATCACAAAAGAGGTCAACAAGACCCGCCTCAAGAACGCTCCCTCGCACAAATTTACGGGCAAGTCGCACGACGAAGGGGAGCTTCAGGCCGACCCCTCTCTCGCCCTCGACTTCGTGATCGCCCCGCCCCGCATGGGCCTCTATATGGCCTACAGCAGGAAGATCTATTCCATCTATCTCAAGTACGTCGCCCCCGAGGACATCCACGTCTATTCCATCGACGAAGTTTTCATCGACGCCACCGACTATCTCCAAAGTTGCGGGCTTTCCGCGCATGAATTTGCGATGAAGATGATCCGGGAAGTTCTCTCCGAGACGGGAATCACTGCGACGGCGGGCATCGGGACCAACCTCTACCTCGCCAAGGTGGCCATGGACATCGTGGCAAAGCACATCCCCGCCGACAAGGACGGGGTCCGCATCGCAGAGCTCGACGAGAGAAGTTATCGCGAGAAACTCTGGTCGCACCGTCCTCTAACCGACTTCTGGCGGGTGGGAAGGGGATATGCGGAGAAGCTCGAGGCGCAGGGCCTTAGAACGATGGGGGACATCGCCCGCTGTTCCACCTATAACGAGGACCTCCTCTATCGCCTCTTCGGGGTGAACGCAGAGCTTCTCATCGACCACGCGTGGGGCTGGGAGCCCTGCACCATCGCCGAGATCAAGGCCTACCATCCGCGGGAGAACAGCTTGAGTTCGGGGCAGGTCCTCAAGGCCCCTTACACCTTTGAAATGGGCAAACTCGTCGTACGGGAGATGACCGACCTGCTCGTCTTGGACCTCGTGGAAAAGGGGCTCAAGACCGACCAGATGGTGCTCACCGTCGGCTACGACATCGACAACATCAAGATCCCCTCCATCGCAAACAGCTACCGCGGCGAGATCGTCGAGGACCACTACGGCCGCGCCGTACCCAAGCCCGCCCACGGTTCGCAAAACCTCGGCGGATACACCTCCTCGACCAGGCGGATAACGGAGGCCGTCATGCAGCTCTACGACCGCATCGTGGACAAGGATCTCCTCGTCCGCAGGATGTACGTTGTCGCCAATCACATCAAAGACGAGGGTACCATGTCCGAGGTCGAGCCTCCGAAACAGCTTGACCTCTTCACCGATTACGAGAAGATCGAGCGAGAGAAGGCCGCTAAAAAAGAGGAGGAGAGCCGCGAACACAGCGTGCAGGAGGCGGTCATCTCCATCCATAAAAAATTCGGCAAGAATGCCCTTCTGAAGGGCATGAATTTAGAAGAGGGGGCAACGACGATCGAGCGCAACGGCCAGATCGGCGGCCACAAAAAGTGAGGGGAAAGATGAAGGCATCGGACGACTACAGCGACATCATCGCAATGCCGCACCACGTTTCCAAAAAGCATCCGCCCATGACAAGGGAGGACCGCGCGGCACAGTTTTCCCCCTTCGCCGCCCTTAAGGGGTACGACGAGGGGCTCGCCGAGACTGCCCGCCTCACACAGGAGCGCATCCCCTTGAACGAGGAGGGTGCGGCCATTCTCGACGAAAAGATGCACATCTTGAAGGAGCGGGAGCGCGAACGCCCTCTCATCCGCGTGACCTACTTTGTGCCCGACGAAAAGAAGGCGGGCGGCGAGTACGTGACGGTAGAGGACACCCTCCGCCGCATCGACATCCGCCTCAGGTCACTCTGCCTCTCCTCCGCCGAGATCCCCTTTTCCGACATCTTCACCATCGAAATTTTACAATAACGTCATGCCGAGAGAACCGCGTCATACTGAGCCGAAACGGCCATACCATGTCCGAGAGAGCCCATCTCCGAAGCATCCCGAGGATAAGAGCGGAAACTTTGAATACACGGCGCCATTCTGATTACGTCATGCTGAGCGTAGTCGAAGCATCACCTTATCATAAGCCCTCCCCCTTCTCAAGGGGGAAGCTGTCACGCTCCGCGAGACTGATGGGGGTTGAGCTTCCAATGTCCGCTCGCGTCATGCTGAGCCGAAACGGCCATACCATGTCCGAGAGAGCTTATCTCCGAAGCAACCCGAGGATAAGAGCGGAGACTTTGAATACACGGCGCCATTTTGATTACGTCATGCTGAGCGTAGTCGAAGCATCACCTTATCATAAGCCCTCCCCCTTCTCAAGGGGGAAGCTGTCAC
>CANRIO010000025.1 GCA_947630605.1 uncultured Clostridia bacterium | reverse complement strand
GTGGTCCATCCGGGAATCGAACCCGGGACACCTTGATTAAAAGTCAAGTGCTCTACCATCTGAGCTAATGGGCCGCCTTTGGCTGGGGTGGCTGGATTTGAACCAACGCATGCGGGAATCAAAATCCCGTGCCTTTACCACTTGGCGACACCCCATTAGAGACAAAGTTTGGGGCGGGCGACAAGAGTCGAACTTGCGACCTCCAGGGCCACAACCTGGCGCTCTAACCAACTGAGCTACACCCGCCGCGTATATGGCGCGCCTGAAGAGATTCGAACTCCTGGCCCACGGCTTAGAAGGCCGTTGCTCTATCCAACTGAGCTACAGGCGCATAACCTGACTTTGCATCGAAGTTTCGCGCATCTCTTTTTTGCGAAATTGGAGCGGGTGATGGGAGTCGAACCCACGCGATCAGCTTGGAAGGCTGAGATTCTACCGCTGAACTACACCCGCACGTTCAACGCTTGTATATATTACCAAAGTTTTTCCCATAAGTCAAACGTTTTCGCCGAGGTTTGAAATTTTTTCTGAAAATTTCCCGAAAAAAATCAGTCGACGAGCTCAAGATAGAAGGAGACGGGTCGGAAACCGTCGTTGCAAGAGAGCATGGCGGAGTGTGGATCCTTCATCCATCCGCCGTAAAAATTTCCCTCTCCGCGAAGAAGGGCATGGGCGAAGGGGGCAAGCGTTTCGAAGGCGCTCTCGCAGAGCCCCTCCGGCCGCTTTTGTCCGTCGAAGAAAAATACCTGTCCCGGCTTTATGTCGCAGGGATGGGGAATGGGGTTTTCGTATCTCTCGATGAGATCGTCATAGCGTGCCGCCCGCATGGCGGTGATCTTTACCTTCTTCAAAGCCGTTCTCCCTTTTCCATCATTATAGAATAAAATCTCCTCCGTGTAAAGAAAAAGTGCAAAGATTTCCCTTGATCCTTCAGGCCATTCTCCTTGGATTTACAAAAGTCAGAGGGCAGGCTCCGCTCAAAAGAAAAAATCACCCTTCGCAGTGCGAGGGGTGATAAACTTTGCAGACTTCAGACTTTGAAGCAGCTGCCGCCGATGAACTCGCGCAGAAGCGAATTGCAGGGCACGAGCGATTCGTCATCGATCTCACGGAAGTATTTCAGCGTCTTGATGAGCCTGTTTGCGGTGAGGTACTGCGGGTCGGAGGGCTCGATTTTCGTGAGTGCCTCCATCGCCCTTCTCTTCAAGACGCAAAGTTCATATCCGAGGCTGGAATTGAACACATAGTCGGCGTTTTCCTGATTGGGATAGATCCACTTGAATTCCCCGTTTCGCACCGATTGCCACATGTCAATGGTGGTTGCGGCGGGGCAGTTGCGGAAGTTCATATCCCGCACGATACGGCGGATGAGCCTTGCACTCGTGATGGAGAGGGGAGCGTGGTTGTCGATGTTGAGCTGGACGTGCGGGGCGATGTAGATCTTGAACTTCTGATGTTTCGGAATGGACTTCGTGAGCTTTTCGTTCAAAGCATGGATGCCCTCGATGATGATGGGCACGTTCTGTTCGACGCGGATGGTCTTGCCCGCCTCCCGCTTGCCGATCATGAAGTTGAAGCGGGGGAGGGTGACTTCTTCCCCGTTGATGAGGTCGAAGAGGTCCTTGTTGAAGAGTTCGATATCCAGGCAGTTGATGTGTTCGAGGTCGAGCTCATCTGCGGGTTTCCCCTGAATTTCACAGATCTTCTCCTTCTCGAAATAATAGTCGTCGAGGGAGATGGTGACGGGGTTGATGCCGCGGGACAAAAGTTCGATGCGGAGACGGTTGCAGAATGTCGTCTTGCCGCTCGAGCTCGGCCCCGCGATGGCGACGAGGCGGACGTTTTCGATCTCCTTTTCGATGGCGTCGCCGAGTTCCGCGAGCTGGCGGTTGTGATGTGCCTCGCAGAGCTGGACGAATTCAAGCACTTCTCCGCTGTCCACCTTGCGGTTGATGTCGCACACCGTCTGTAACTTGGTCTTTTCCGCCCAATCGAATGCGCGCTGCAACGTCTTACAGTAGACGGATTCCTCCTGGAATTCGGGAATATTCGCATCCCAGTCGTGGCGGGGATATTGAATGATGAGCCCGGGGCTGAAGGGGGTGATGGTGTAGTTCTGGATGCACCCAGTCGAGGGGACCATATAGCTGTGCAGATAGTTGTAATAGTTTCCGCACTTATAGAGATGCACCGTGTTTTCGGGACGATATTTGAGAATTTCGATCTTGTCGTCGAGGTGGAACTTTTTATAGATCTCTGTCGCTTCCTCGATGGTCACGGTAACGCGTTCGATTGGGAGGTCGGCCTCCACGATGCGCTTGACTTCCGCCGAGATCGCATCGACGGCACGGGCCATGTTAAAGCTTTTCGTGATGGCCTGGCAGGAGATCGCCCGCGAGATGTTGTAGGAGAAGCGGATCTTCACATCGGGGAAGATGTTGTAGAACGCCATCGCGATGATATAGCGAAGGCTTGCGTTGTAAGCTCTGCCCGCTTCGGCATTGCTCAAATTGAGAAGTTTGATGGTCATGCCGTCGTTCTTCTCGGAGAGGATGTAGTGTAGCTCCTTGACTTGCGCGCCCACCTGACAGACGACGAGGTTCTTCCGATCCTTCTTGTCGACGAGGTCTAAAACGCGCGTGCCCTCCTTGACGGAGAGCTCTTTTTCGTTAAAATTTACCCTTATCATAGTCCTTTTTCCCATAAATAACCGATGGTTTGATATTGCATTATACTACAAACCCCTCGCTTTTGCAAGGGGTTTTTGAAAATTTCTTTCTTTTTTTGTGACTTGCAATCAAGATATTGGAAAAATGTCATACGAGGCTCGTCTTGCTTAAAACAATATTGCCGACAGCCCCAAGCCCGAGGGCAAAGAGGGGACCGCCGAAAACGCAGAGGCAGACGTTGAGCGCACCCGAATTCAGCGGTGTCATCATGGGGATCATCGTGAAAAGGAGCATCCCCGCCGCAAGGGAGAGCAGAATGGAGAGCCAAAGTTTTTGCTTCCCGACAGTGGAGAGTGTGAGGCCGATGGAGACAAAGACGAGCGCAAAGAACACTTTGCTTATCATGCATGCGGCGACCCCGCCCGTACTTGCCTTGACGGCTGCAAGGCTGAAGGAAAGTCCCGCGATCCCGCCGCCGATCATCGCGCCCACAAAGTACAGAAGAAACATTCCCGCAGACGCCGCAAACAGCGCGATGGTCTTAGAGAGGACATAGTCGAACTTCTTCGCTCTTACCGTGAAGAGATTTTTCACATACCCGCTTCGGAAGTCTTCTCCCACAAACAGGCACACAAAGATGACGACCAAAAAGTACAGGAGGTTGATGTTGCACATGCTCGTGAGATCCATACTCATGGCATTTCCGTCCGCCGAGCCGATCGCCTGCCAGACGTTCGTGAATGTCATGACCGCCTCTCCCGTTTCGGGATTTGCTCCGCCGATGAAGGAGGTCATGACGAGGATGAGAATGGGAAGCACAAAGGAGACGCCGAGCATGATGTAGACCATGGGCATCGTGAACATTCTGCGCACATCCACTTTGAGCATGGTTTTCAGGCGTTTCCCGAAATCATTGATTTTCGTATTCGCGGTCATTTTCTTCCCTCCTGCATGAGATCGATATAGTATTCTTCGAGGCTGATCTTTGCCGTTCTGATTTCTCTCACGGCGATCCCGAAGTTGCCGAACAGATACTTTGCAACTTCTTCCGCGTACGCTCCATAGACGCGGATCTCGCCCGTCTGTTCGTCCATATCCGCCCGTCCGAACGCCCGCTGTAAGATCGCCCGTGCCTTTTCCGTATCATCTGTTTTGAGGGCAACATAGGTCGGGCAGTCGGCATTGAGCTCGGCGGCGGTCAGCTCCCGTAGCATTTTGCCGCCTCGGATGATCCCGTAGTGCGTGGCGATCTTTTCAAGTTCGCCCAAGATATGCGAGGAGATGAGAACGGTCGTGCCGCGTTTGGAAAGGTCGGTCAGGATTTCCCGCATGATGCGCATACCGTCGGCGTCCAGCCCGTTTATAGGTTCGTCGAGAACGAGAAGCGCGGGGTTTCCGAGAAGCGCAAAGGCAATGCCGATGCGCTGTTTCATTCCGAGCGAGCAGTTTTTGAATTTGTTGTTTGCCGCGCCGTCCATGCGGACAAGACGGAGTACGCGCCGTATCTCCTCATTTTCATTTTTCAGGCCCAAGTTGGCGGCCTGCAACTTCATATTGTTCCAGACGCTGTAGTTGGGGAAGCACCCGGGGGATTCGATGAGGACGCCGATCTTCGAGCGGACGTTCTGATCCCTAAAATCTTTGCCCCAAAGTTTGATTTCGCCGCCGCTCGGCTGAATAAGACCGCAAATGAGCTTTTCGGTCGTCGATTTGCCGCTTCCGTTCTCTCCGATGAAGCCGTAGATCGCCCGAAGGTCTTGGTCAAATTTTTGATTTCTATCGCATTCATGGTTTCACCTCAATACACGTCCCTGCGGTACAAAATGACCGAGCCGAGAACGTTATAGATGACCGCCCAGACACAAGAGCAAGCAAGGCACACGAGGACGGACAGGAAGTTGGCGGAGAGGCAGGCCTGCACCGAAGAGCCATAGAGGAAGATGTTGAGTGCCGCCGTGTTCCCGACGAGTGCCGCTGCACCGATGACGGGAATGCCCGTTCCCAACACGAAGCAGAGGGCAATGGAGATGCCGAATTTTCTTCTGAAGATGATATTGATGAAGGTGTAGAGGCTCGCCCAGCCGAGACTCATGATGACCTTTCCCAAAATGGCGCAAACAAGAGAGCCCGCGCCCACCGTAAAGGGGAGCTCCGTCGCCGCCCCTGCGATCGTTCCGCCGATGAAATACGTTCCGCACATACACACCATCGAAAACGAGGAGGCGAGGGTTTTGCTTATCATGTAGTCCTCTTTCTTCGCATGCGTCGTGAAGAGCTGTTTCACATATCCGCTCCGATAGTCGTGCCCGATGAAGATGGAAACCATAATGCCGCCGAAGATAAAGACCATGTTCATGTTGGCGTATTCTGCTATATCATGGATGACGTAGAGCGGACTGTCGGCGGCGATGATCTGCCAAGCATTTGTAAACATTCCCGCCGTTTCGCCTTCGCCGCCCATTGCTCCCATCGAGACGAGCGCGGGAATGATCGCGGCGATCGCAATAAATATGTAGAAGAGGGGCGTGTGAAAGAGGCGGTAGAAGTCCACCCCGAGCATGCCTTTCAATCTGTGGAGGAAGCTCGGCTTTTCGAATTGCAATGTTTTCGTGTTTTCCATATTACACAGCCTCCTTTCCGCTCATGAGGGAAACATAGTATTCTTCCAGCCCGATCTTGTGCTTTTTTAGCTCGCTCGGCGCGAAGCCGTTCTGCATAAGATAGGCGGAGAGCCTTGCCGTATCGTCGATGTCATAGACGCGAAGTTCGCCTTCCTCGAATTTGACGATGCACCCGCCGCGCCATAAGAGGTCTGCTGTCGCTTGCAAATTTTGTGTTTTCAGGGAAACGTAGACCTGCGAACGGCTGTCCATTTCCGAGGCGGCGATCTCCTTTATCATCTTGCCCTGACGGATAATGCCGTAGTGCGTGGCGATCTTTTCGAGCTCTCCCAAGATATGCGAGGAAATGAGGACGGTACAGCCGTAGTTTTTGGTAATGTCCACGAGGATCTCCCGCATGAGCCGCATACCGTCGGTATCAAGTCCGTTGATGGGCTCGTCGAGAATGAGAAGCGCGGGATCGCCCAAAAGTGCCATTGCAATGCCGATTCGCTGCTTCATGCCAAGCGAACACTTCTTGAATTGTAATTTCGCGTTATCTTCCATACGGACGATTTTCAGCACCCGCCCGATTTCGCCGCTTCGGTCTTTCAGCCCCAAATTGATGGCCTGCATCATGAGGTTCGCAAAGACGGTGGAGGAGGGGAAGCACCCCGTATTTTCGATGAGCGCGCCCACCCTCGCGCGGACGCCCGCATCCGTATAGGGTCTGCCGAACAGTGTGATTTCGCCCTTATCGGGAACAAGATGTCCGCAGATACACTTTTCGGTCGTGGATTTTCCACTGCCGTTCTCGCCGATGAAGCCGTAGATCGCGCCCTGCGGCACGGTCATATTCAACCCGTCGAGCGCGTACATTCCGCGGAAACTCTTGGTCAAATTTCTGATTTCGATCGCATTCATAGCCGCCTCCATACCTTTCATATTTTTATTGTAGAACATTTTCCGCTCAAATCTCCCGACATAAATTCCGAAAAGTGTTGGTTTCTAAAAAATATTTTTCTTAAAATAAAACAACAGTTGATTTTTATGCGCACATTTTCTATAATAGGGGAGAGGAGAAGCAAATGAACAAATCGGAAGCAAAATTTCATAATACCGCAGCAAAAATGGACGACGCACTCATCGCGCTTTTGGAGCAAAAAGACTTTAATGATATTTCCATTATGGATGTATGCGAAAAGGCGGGCGTCAACCGCTCCACCTTCTATGCGCATTATGATAATTTGTATGACCTCTTGAAGGAAACGCAGGAGCGCGCCGTTTCGGATTTTTTCGAGTCTTTCGGAACTTCCTTCGGTGCGGCGGACTTTTCCAAGATGACGGCGGAGGAACTCATCTTCATCTCTCCGCAGTACCTTGTGCCGTATTTGACATTCATCAAGCAGAACAGAAGGCTCTACGAAGTCTACAATAATTCCAACGCCTTTCCGATCGGGGATATGGACAAACAACTCATTGAGAACATCTTTGTCCCCATCTATGCGAAGAACGGCGTGACGGACAAGAAGATCGTGGAATATATGTCGCACTATTTTATAAGCGGCGTCACTGCCATCACGATGGAGTGGGTGCGGCGGGGCTGTGAGGACGATATTCTCTTCATCTGCGAAGTGATCTCGCGCTGCGTCAGGCCGTATGCGCGGGCGGGGGAAAGCATTTAATATTTAATGTGAAAGGGGAGCTTGCATGAGCGGCAAAGAGGGGAAATTCAAGAGGGAGCTTCACAGGGTGGTCCATGATTTTGAATATCGGGCCTATCTCTCCTCTGCGCTCTCCATGGCCGCGACCGCCGTGTTCGGGTGCTACAACCTTTATTTGGGGTTTGCCTATCATGCGGCATGGAACTACGGGATCGCCGTCTACTTCCTCCTTCTCTGCCTTCTGAGAGGCTACGTTCTTTTCTCGGAGCGAAGGTTGAATCAACGCTGCCCCGACGAGAGAGCGCGGGAGAAACACAAGAGAAAGCTCTTTCTCGTGCAGAGCGTCTTTCTCCTTGTCATCGACGTCGCCCTCATCGCGCCTGTCTCCCTAATGGTCATGCAAAAGCGGGAGATCGGCTACACCGCCATTCCCGCGATCGCGACAGCGGCATATACGACCTATAAAGTCATTCTCTCCACCAAAAATTTTGTCAAGACAAGGCGGCAGGGGGACTTGAGCGTGCGCATTTTGAAGAACATCAGCTTCGTAGACGCGCTCGTTTCCGTCTTGACGCTGCAATACATCCTTATCATGACCTTCGGCGGCGGGATCGGGGGAGGAATGCTCTTTCTGTGTGCGGCGACGACCTTGCTTCTATGGGGTGCGATCGTTGCCCTCTCCGTCTATGCCCTCGTTGAGGCTGTGCGGCAAAGAGGGAAGGGGATTTCCACGGATGAATAATTTTACTGATTTATCGTAATTTTGTTTCATTTTTATGACAGATGTGGTATAATGCATATTGGTGGAAGTTTTAGGCTATGAAGACACTCTATGTGACCGATTTAGACGGCACGCTCCTCACGAGGGAAGAACGCGTCTCGCCCTATAGTCTCGGGAAGCTCAACGGCCTCGTCGAAGAGGGGATGCTCCTTACATACGCCACTGCACGCTCGGCACAGAGTGCGCAGAGGGCGGTGAAGGGGCTCTCTCTGCATGTCCCCGCCATTCTCTATAACGGCGGCCTCATCTATGACTTTGAGAAAAAAGAGACGCTCTTTTGCTCCACCTTCGAAGAGGAATGGAAGTGGTATGTATTCTCCGTCTTGCGGGAGCGCAGGATCGCCTTCATCGTCTTCGGTGCATGGGAGGGGAAGGAACGCCTTGCATGGTACACGGGGCTTGAGACGGCGGGCATCCACCGCTATCTCTTCAGAAGAAGGGGGGACGAACGTCTCTCTCCCGCCGATACCGTCGAGGACCTTCTCAAGGGCTACGTCTTCTATTTCAAGTGCATCGGCCCGCGCGAACAGCTCGAGGATGCGTGGAACATCTTAAAGTACGACAGCCGCTTCATCTGCATCTTCCACCCCGAGACCTATTCGAGCGACTTCTGGATGGAGATCTCACCCCGTGCCGCCACCAAGGCTGCGGGCGTGAAGTTCCTCAGGGATCACATGCGGGCGGACCGCGTCGTCTGCTTCGGCGACACCTCCAACGATTCGGACATGTTCGACATCTGCGAGGCAAAATACGCCGTGAGAAATGCCGACGATTGGCTCAAGGCGAAGGCGACGGGCGTCATCGGATACAGCGAGGAGGACGGCGTCGCAAAGTGGCTTTGCGAGCATTACCGCCCCGAATTTACATAAAGAGATAGATTGAACGGAACCCCAAAAAGAAACAATACACATTGAGGACGGCGATCACGGGAAGGAAGATCATGAGCGTCATGCTGTTCAATCGATAGCGCATGGCGAGAAGGGAGGCATAGATACTCACGGCACCCCCCAGGAGGGCGGTGAGGACGAGCTTTCCGTCCCCCGCACGCGAATCGCCCCCCTCGTCCCCGTCGCGGAGAGCCTTTGCATAACGGATGCCGTAGAAGTTCACCGCGAGGATATAGACCGAAAACAGGATATACAGGAAGATCATATAACGGCAGTATGTGCCGTTTTCATAAAATTTCCCCGTTGCACCTTCGGAGGGACGCAAAAAGATGGAATCGCTCAGAGAACTCTATAAGATCGGGAAGGGGCCTTCGAGCTCCCATACCATGGGACCGATGCGCGCCGCACAGGATTTTCTTTCGAGATATCCCGACGCGGTGCGTTTTTGTGTGGTTTTATACGGCTCCCTCGCCCACACGGGGAAGGGGCACCTCACCGACGTTGCCGTCTGTGAGGCGTTTGCGCCCTGCCCCACGGAAGTAGTCTTCGATCTCGAGAGGAAGGACCTTCCCCACCCCAACACTCTCCTCATCACGGGATATGACAGAGAGGGGAAAAGAGTCGGCTCCTTGGAATATCTCTCCGTCGGCGGAGGGAGCATCTGCGTTGCAGGGGAAGAGGAGGAGAAGAAGCTCGACGTCTATCCCTTCGCAAACTTTGGCGAGATCATGGCCTATAGCAGGGAGAAAAAGATTTCCCTTGAGGAGGTCGTCTATGCCTTTGAGGATGAGGCCATCCGCGATTTCCTCACGGGAGTATGGCACACGATGCGCTCTACCGTGCGGAGGGGGTTGAAGGCTTCGGGCGTGCTTCCCGGGCCTCTCGGCGTGGAGCGGAAGGCAAAGACGCTCTTCGAGACGGTGGAACACGATGAGGAGCCTGAATCGCGGGAAAAGCGCATCATGTGCGCCTTCGCCTTTGCGACGGCGGAGGAGAACGCGGCGGGCGGCACCATTGTCACCGCTCCCACATGCGGGGCGAGCGGCGTCCTTCCCGCAGTCCTCTACTACCTCTCCACCAAGCACGGATATGACGAAAAGCGCATTATAGCCGCCCTTGCGGTGGCGGGGCTCATCGGCGTCACCGTCAAGCAGAATGCCTCGATCAGCGGGGCGGAGGCGGGCTGTCAGGCGGAGATCGGCACGGCAACGGCCATGGCCGCCGCAGCGGTGGGAACGCTCTTCGGGGCTTCCATGGACGAGATCGAGTATGCCGCGGAGATCGCCCTCGAACACCAGCTCGGCCTCACCTGCGACCCCGTCGGCGGCTTCGTGCAGATCCCCTGTATCGAGCGCAACGCCGTTGCGGGACTTCGCGCCCTCTCCGCAGCCCAGCTCGCAAAGGTGCTTGCGGGCACAAGGAAGATCACCTTCGACACCGTCGTCGAGACGATGTATTCGACAGGCAAGGACCTCTCTTCCCGCTACCGTGAGACGGCGGAAGGCGGCCTCGCCGCCATCTACAAAGGCTGTCATTGAAAATACTTTTTATCTGCAAACAAAAAAACGCCGCGGCACCGCCGCGGCGTAAATTCTTCCTATAAAATTTTATGCCTTGTTCTCGCTGAGATAGGGGGTGAGGGCCTCGGCGAGCTGATCGGGGCAGGAGGTGTTCTGGCGGCAGCGGATCCCCTTGAGAAGGGGAACGATCTCGTCGGGCGTCTTGCCCTCGACGAGGCGTGCGATGCCCTGCAAATTGCCGCTGCAACCGCCGATGAATTTCACGTTGTGGATCTTGTTCTCCGCATCAAGATCGAAAATGATCTGTTTTGAGCATGTTCCTTTTGTCGAGTAAGTGATCATGGCTTCCTCCCTTGTTGATTTAATCTACCAATGTTTCATAGACGACGGAGTAGAGCTCCGAAGCCTTGTCTTCCCACTTCTTATAAATGGTATTCGCCGTCTTTTTATCGGGGACGACGAATTTGAGTTCCAGCATGGGCTGGACGGGGGCGAGGATCTTCAAAAACACGGTGTAGGTCCCGTCTTTATTTTGATAATAATCGGCCTTGCATTCCTGCCTCGTGCGAAGTTTCGAGCTGTTGTTCTTGACGAAGCGGGAGATCTCTTCGCGGAGGGAAAGGGGGATATTGATGTAGAAATTCGCGAGCGTCTCCCTTCCTTCGGGGGTAATGGTGAAGAGCGTCTCCTCCACACCGGGGATCGCACAAATGAACCCGTCACCCAGAAGCTTCTGGATGAGGACGACGCAGTCCATGTAGTTGATCCACCCATTCGAGGAGGAACAGATGTCGAGAAGCGTCCGTTCCGAGAGAGGACTCTCCATCTTGTCGAAGACGAACAAGAGTATTAACTTGTTGACCGAAGTCTCGCCTTTGATCTGCATGAGAGAGTTTCCTTGGTACGCTCCTTATGGAATGTTCTCTCATTATAACGAAAAAGTTGGATAAAATCAAGATATTTCGGGAAAAAAGTCTTTAATATTTTTGTGAACTATGATATAATGGTGAAAAGTATGCACGGGGCGTCTGCCCTTGGAGGGACTATGGAAAGCGAACAAGCGCGCATCGGGAGATTTCTTGCCGTCTGCACCGAACTCGTAGAGGGGAAATTTGCGACCGCGGAGAGGAAGATCTCCGAGGCGTTGAGGGCGATCGCGGAGAGCAAACAGCTCACCGAACTTTTCACCGCCGTCACGCAGGAATTTGACTATGCCTGGGCGAAGGAGACCTATCTTCGCTATCCCGCACGGGAGGGCTCCTCGAGAGGGGAGATGCTTCTTCCCGCGGGCCGAAGCGAGATCCTCGCCTTCGTCTTCTGCCTTTTTGTGGAAATGGATGCGGGCAGCGTAAAGCTCGGCGATTTCCTTCTCAAATATTGCTATGTGGACGGGAGCTACACGGCGAGCTATTCCGTCTTTGCCGAGCGCGTCATCCGTCCCTTCCGCGACATCGTCTATGACTGCTTCCCCGCGGCAAAGCGGGAGGCGAAAAAGACGGGGGAAAAAGACGCCTCCCTTCACCGTATAGGCGAACTCATTGAGGGGGAGAAGGCGCGCATGGAGGACTTCGGGCTCCGCGAGGAAGACCAAGCCGCTTTCCGCACGCTCTCTTCGGGCATCCGCTCCGCCGTTCAAAAGGGAGAGACGCAGCTGCTTGTAGCCCTCCTTGAAGGGTATCGCTATTTCCTTCGCTACAAGGGCGCGGAAAGCGACGAGAGCGCGGCCATCTTCGAGCTCGCCTCCAAATTGTAAATTATGGATCTCAAGGAAAGAACATTCAAAAAGCACGTCGTCTTTTCGGGGAAAATTTTGCAGGTTCGGAAGGACGAGGCGATCCTTCCAGACGGAAAGATGTGCATCCGCGAGGTCGTCGAACATCCGGGCGCGGTGTGCGTCCTCTGCGTCAAAGAGGGCAAGGCCGTCTTTGTGCGGCAGTTCCGCTATGCCTTCGGGGAGGAACTTTGCGAGCTTCCCGCGGGCAAGCTCGAAAGGGAAGAGGAACCCAAAGAGGCTGCCTTCCGCGAACTCGAGGAGGAGACGGGGCTTCGGGCAAAAGAGATGCAGCTCCTTCTTTCCATTCTCCCCAGTCCCGGCTATTCCAACGAGGTCATACACATCTTCCTTGCCGATAATACAGAGGAGGCGCAAAGCCACCCCGATGAGGATGAATTTTTGGATGTTTTGCGCATTCCCATCGAAGAGGCCTATACCATGATCGAGGATGGGAGCATAAAAGACGGGAAAACGGTCGCAGCCCTTCTCTTTTACAAGGCCTGCTTTCGGCAATGAAATTTCATAAAAAAGAAACGGTCCCCGTGCAAGTCTGCACGGGGACCTTCTCTACGGGATCGGATTCAAAACCTCAGTTGTTGCAACCGCAGCCGCCGCCGAATCTTCCGAGAAGATCGGAAAGGCCGCCGTTCTTGCCCACGCAGTAGGCGATCGCGACGAGAAGCGGCCAGCCGCAACCCGTGAGCAATCTCGAGTTCAGAATATTTTGCCCGCACGAACCGAGAAGGAGCAGGATGATGAGCGTCCAAAGGCAGCTGTTGCCATTCAAGCAAGACATAGTTTTTCCTCCTTTTTTAACGCCGCAGAGTATGTAATCGTTGAAGTTCTGCGGTTTTCTATCACATCGTATGCGAAGATGCGAGAAATTTGTGCTTTCCTCCTTTCATTCGTTTGCCAAAATTCCGCACATTTGATATAATGGAAGAAGAAAAGCCGATCGGCGGAACGCGACTGCTTGCGCGTATCCGTTTGCGGCAAAAAAATTTTTCTGCGGATATTCCGAAAGACGGAGATCCGACGGAGGTAACTGAATATGAATAAAAGGAAACTACTCTCGGCCCGCAACATTGCCTACTTTTCCGTTCTGCTCGCACTCGTCGTCGTATTGCAGTGTTGCGGCGGATTTTTCCGCATCGGCCCGACGTCGCTCAGCTTCGTGTTGGTGCCCATCGTCCTCGGCGGGATTCTGCTCGGCTGGATCGCGGGCGGACTTTTAGGACTCGTATTCGGCTTTATCGTACTCATGTACGGCGTCGCGGGAGCGGATGCGTTTACGATGTATCTCTTGAATGATGCGCCTTTCATGACGGTGATGATTTGCCTCGTGAAAGGGGTCGCAGCGGGAGTTGTTCCTGCTTTGCTTTATAAGCTCTTTTCGCGCTGGAACAAATTCGCGGCAGCAGTCGTTGCTGCGATTTCCGCCCCGATCATGAATACAGGGATTTTTATCGTGGGGTGCCTCATTATCAGCGGGGTTCTCACAGGTTGGATGGAGTATCTCGTATCTGTGGGCGCAATGGCGCAAGTACAGGCGGTTCCGTACTATCTCTTCATCGGCTGTGCGGGATGGAATTTCATCATTGAATTTGCGATCAACTTGGTACTCGCCCCTGCCGTCCACCGTGTCGTCCTCGTCGCGGAGAAGGCACATGTGCAAAAGAAATCAAAGCCCGCAAAGCCCTCTTCAGAGGGTACCATGCCTCAACAAGAACAAGCGGAGAATAACTCGTGATCATCTGTATCGACGTCGGAAATACCAATATCAAATGCGCCGTTTTTGAGGGTGAGACGCTCCGTCTTTCCTTCCGCGTGGCGACCGACCTCAAAAAGACTTCGGACGAATACGGCATCCAACTTTGTGAAATGCTCTCTCTCAACGGCATCAGGCGGGAGGACATCACGGGCGGCATCTTCTCCTCCGTCGTCCCTTCGCTCGACTATACCGTTGCACACATGCTCAAAGTCTACCTCGGCATCTCGCCCAAAGAGGTGGGGCCGGGGCTTAAGACAGGCCTCCGCATGCGTGCGGACAATGCAAAGGAAGTGGGAGCTGACCGCGTCGTCAACAACGTGGGCGCGATCAAAAAGTACGGCTGCGAAAGGCCGATGATCATCGTGGACTTCGGTACGGCGACCACCTTCAACGTCATAAGCCAAGAGGGGGAATTTATCGGTGGCGTCATCGCCCCGGGCATCAAGGGTTCGCTCGATTCCCTCGTCTCGGGCACGGCAAAGCTCCCGCGCGTTGAGATAGAGGCTCCGAAGAGCGTCATCGCGACGAGTACGGTCACGAATATGCAGGCGGGCATCGTCTTCGGCTTTGCGGGGCTTGTCGAATATCTTGTGAAAAAGATACAAAAGGAGCTTGGCTCGCGGGACGTTCTGACGGTCGCCACGGGCGGTTTTTCCGAGGTCATGGCACATGAGACAAAGTGCATCGACGTCGTTGACAAGATGCTCACGCTCGACGGCCTCAGATATTTATATGAACTCAACAATTCGGAGGAAGTGAAATGAAGAAGATCGGCGTAGCCATTCTCGGCCTCGGCAAAGTAGGCGGCGGAGTATATAAAATTCTCACGCAAAACAGGGAATTCTATCGGACGACGCAGGAAGTCGACTTTTCCGTCGAGAGCGTCTTAGAGCCGTGCGAAGATCACATCGAAGAGATCGGCGTTCCCAAGGAGAAGGTCGTATCCAACGTCGCGGAGGCAGTCCTCAACCCCGACGTACAGGCGGTCGTCGAATGTATCGGCGGTGCGGAGATCGCCCGCAACTATGTGCTTGCCGCGCTCAAGGCCGGCAAAACGGTCCTCACTTCCAACCGGGAACTCATCTCGAAATATTCCCATGAACTCGAACGCGCGGCAAAGGCGCACAATGCGGGGATTTACTATGGGGCAAGCTGTCTTGGCGGCATTCCCGCCGTAAGGACGCTTCTCGACGGCGCTCAATCGAACGAGATCACCCGCCTTGTCGGCATCGTTGGCGGGTCCGCCAACTTTGTCTTATCGGACATGGCGGAGCGCGGTGTCTCCTTTGGAGAAGCTCTCGAAGAGGCGAAAAAACTCGGCATCTCCGATGATCTCGCTGCAGATGTCGATGGCACGAATGCGGCATATGAACTCTCCATCCTCGCCTCCATCGCGCTTCACACCAAGGTCCCGTTTACGAAAATTTTCCGCGAGGGCATTGGCGGCGTGACGAAGGAGGACATCGAATACGGTGCCTCGTTCGGATACACCCTCAAGCCTCTTGCTGTTGCAAAGCGCACCCATGCGGGCGTCGAAGTGCGCGTGCATCCCGCCTTTCTTCCGGAGGAACATCCGCTCTCCGCTGTCGGCGGAACGGCATGCGGCGTCTCAATTCAAGGCAAACTTATCGGCGAAGTGATGCTTCGCGGCAACGGCGCGGGGGAACTTGCCACAGCGAGCGCGATCGTCACCGACCTCATCTTTGCGGCAACGCACGGCGAACATCGCTATTCTCCCTACAAGAATACCGCCGCACCCGAGAAGGATGTCGTGTTCACGGATGATTTTACGAGCGCGTACTTCATGCGTCTCACCCTTCCCGACCAAGCAGAAGTGCTTCCCAAGGTCTTCTCCGTCCTCGCAAAGTGCGGCGTTCCGCTCGCAAAGATCAGCGAAACGGTGGAAAATAACGGCACCGTAAAACTTCTCCTTGTCACCCACGAGACGCACGAGAGTGCAGTAAAGGGCGCAGTTGCAAAGCTCACGGCAGCGCAGCTTGTCTCGGTGGACTCGGTCATCCGCATCGAGCAATAAATTCAAACGGCGGGACAGCCCGCCGTTTTTCCTATCATGAAACAGGGCATCATTCTCATCAACGCCTATACGCAGTCTGAGGCCGAACTCAACCAGCCGAGAAGGCTTCAAGAGGAATTAAAAAAATTCGGCGTGCAGACTGCCATCCTTCGCAACAGCCCCTCGGCGATACGAGCGGAGGGGGATTTTTGCATCTTCCTCGACAAGGACAAGTACGCCGCCCGCGCCCTCGAACAGCGCATGCGCCTCTTTGACCGTGCGGAGGCGATCGAGATCTGCGACGACAAGATGCTCACCCACCTCGCCCTTGGGGATATTCCGAGGCCCGAGGCGATCTCCTCGCTCCTCTGCTATACGCCCGATGCAGGAGAGGACGAAAAGTTTTTGGATGAAGTGGAGGCAAGGATCGGCTATCCTGTCGTCGTCAAGGAAAATCACGGCTCGCTCGGAAGGCAGGTCTACCTCGCAAGGAACAGAGGGGAGCTTCGCGCCCTCGCCGCCCGCCTTCGCCCCATTCCGCACCTCTATGAGAAGTTTATCTCGGAGAGCGCGGGAAGGGACGTGCGCGTCATCTGCATAGGGGGAAGGGTAGTCGCCTGCATGAAGCGGGTAAACGACCATGACTTCCGCTCCAACCTCTCCGCGGGCGGAAGGGGAGAGCGGTGCGAGGCGGATGCCGAAATGCGCCGCATCGCGGAGAGGGTCTCTTCCCGTTTGCAGCTCGACTATTGCGGCATCGATCTCCTTCTGTCGAGGGATGGGTATCTCGTCTGCGAGGTCAATTCCAACGCCTTTTTCGGCGGCATCGAACAGGTCACGGGCATCAACGTCGCCCAATCCTACGCTGAACACATCTACACCGAAATTTATCAAAACTAACCGAATATCCTTCAAAAAAGAAGGTACTATGCGAGACATAGTACCTTGCAAAATGTAAAAACGCTCCTTTTGGGAGCGTTTTTGCCAACTTATTTTCAGCCGACGATGAGGTTGACGAGGCGGCCGGGGACGACGATGCACTTTCTCACCGACTTTCCCGCCGTCTTTTCCTGCACCTCGGGGAGGGCGAGGGCGATGCTTTCTATCTCTTCGTTGGAGGCTTCGCTCGGGATCATCGCCTTGCAGACGATCTTGCTGTTGACCTGTACCGCATATTCCTTTTCGTCGAGGGTGAGGGCCTTGGGGTCCTCCTTCGGGTAGCGTTCCTCGAAGATGGAATACTTTCCGCCGAGCTGTTGCCAGAGCTCTTCCGCAAAGTGGGGCGCGCAGGGCGCCATGAGGAGGATGAGGTCGCGCACGGTATCCTTGAGAAGGGCGATGTTCTTCTTCTCTAAACCGTCGTACTTATAGATGGCGTTGACGAGCTCCATGAGGCGGGCAATGGCGGTATTGAAGGAGAACGCCTCGAGGTCCTTCGAGATGCGCATGATCGCAAAATTCCGCGCATAGTTGAGGGCTTTTTCCTCCTGACCGAATTGCTCTTCCCCGCGGGGGAGTTTATAATCGCGGACCTTTAGGGCGATTTTTTCCACACGGTCCATGAATCTTGCGATCGCCTTGATGCCGTCGTCGCTCCACGGCCCGCCCTCGGTGTAGGAGAAGCCGAACATGAGGTAGAGGCGGAAGGCGTCTGCGCCGTATTCGTTCACATAGTCGTCGGGGGAGACGACGTTGCCGTGCGATTTCGACATGCGGTTGCCGTCCGGTCCCAAAATGACCCCCTGATGCACGAGACGCTTGAAGGGTTCGTCGAAGTCGAGGTAGCCCATGTCGCGGAGAGCCTTCGTGAAGAAGCGGGCATAGAGGAGGTGCATGCAGGCATGTTCCGCCCCGCCCACATATGTGTCGACGGGAAGGAGCCTGTCCACCGCCTCACGGTCGAAGGGAAGTTTGTCGTTGTGCGCGTCCGCATAGCGGAGATAATACCAGCTCGAGCAGACGAAGGTATCGAGCGTATCGGGATCGCGCCTCGCCGCTCCGCCGCAGTTCGGGCAGACGGTATTCATGAACTTTTCGTGCTTTGCAAGGGGGGACTTTCCGTCGGGACGGAACTCCACGTCATAGGGAAGACGGACGGGGAGATCCTTTTCGGGAACGGGCACCGCGCCGCACTTTTCGCAGTGGATGACGGGGATGGGGGCGCCCCAATAGCGTTGGCGGGAGACGAGCCAGTCGCGCAGACGGTAGTTGACCTTCTTGCCGCCCTTGCCGAGCATGGAGACCTTCGCCGCGATCGCTTCACGCGCCTCCTCGCCGAACAGCCCGTCAAATTCGACAGAGCCACTCACGATGCCGTCCTCCGTGAAGGGAAGCTCGGTTTCGCCACCCTTCTTTTCGATGACCTTCTCGATGGGAAGGCCGTATTTTGTCGCAAAGGCAAAGTCGCGCTCGTCGTGGGCGGGGACCGCCATGACCGCGCCCGTGCCGTAGGAGGCGAGCACATAGTCGGCGAGATAGATGGGGACCCGCCTTCCGTTCAAGGGGTTGACCGCATAAGAACCCGTGAACACGCCAGTCTTTTCGCGGGTGGAGGAGAGCCGTTCGATCTCGTTTGCCTTGGAGGCATAGTCGATATAGGAGGCGACCGCCTCTGCCTGCTCGGGCGTCGTGAGTTTCAAGGCGAGGGGATGTTCGGGAGCAAGGACGATATAGGTCACGCCGAAGACGGTATCGCACCGCGTCGTGAACACCTTGATCTTGTCGCCCGTCTCCGCCTCGAATTCTATCTCGCAGCCTGTCGACTTGCCGATCCAATTGCGTTGCATATTTTTGGTCTTTTCAGGCCAATCCAAGCCTTCGAGCCCCGTCAAAAGCTCTTCGGCGTATTCCGTGATCTTGAAGAACCACTGCGTGAGATTTTTGCGCACGACTTCGGAGCCGCACCGCTCGCACAAATTGTCCACGACCTGCTCGTTGGCGAGCACCGTCTGGCAGGAGGGGCACCAATTCAC
>CANRIO010000024.1 GCA_947630605.1 uncultured Clostridia bacterium | reverse complement strand
AGACTGTACGGCGTTTCGGCGGACTATCTGTTGGGGCTCGAGGACGACGCGGGAACGAAAACTTATTGAAAAGGAGCAAGCGCTCCTTTTTTTGTATGCGGTGATCCCGCTTTTTTATAATGTGGTGCCCCCCTCCTACCCTCCCCCCACGCGCATCAGCGCGTGGGGGGAGGCAAGTAGGAGAGTGCGGGGGCGGACATATGGGAAGATACACTCGGCTATGCCTCGGTATGAGGAACGGACTGCGTTGAGGGAAGATACACTCGCCGCCCGCCGCGCAACGCGCGGCGGGCGGCGAGTGTATGAGGGTTGTTTGTTTTTTCCCTCGCGGGGATGTTCCCATGAGGGAAGGCATAGAAAACAAAACTCCCCCGTTCCGCTCGCGGAACGGGGGAGTTGTAACTGTTTTCATTCCTCTTTTATTCCTCGCAATTATTTGACGCCGCGAGGCACTTGCTGTGCTCTACGGGATCGACACCGAGGCAGCGGGGCGGAAAACGAACTTTAAGGCGTCGTATTGGGTCGAAGCCATCTCCCCCTCGCCGATCGCGCGGGGACTTGTCAAGACCGTGAGCGAGAAGAGGTCCTCCTTCCAGCCGAGGCTTTCAAGGCGCAAAATCGCCTGTTCTTTCTCGCCGTCGAGTTCGGCGGGCATCTCCGCCGTGTAGCGCCCTGTCTTTTCGTCCCGAGAAAAACTTGCAAAGAGTTGCTTAAAGGGAACGCCCGCGCCGTCCGCATCGGGGAAGAAGCGGAGGGAGGAGAAGATCGCCGCGGGGTCTCTCTCCTTGACGAGAGCGCGGATCTGCGCCCTCCCGTCTCCATCCGTGGGGAGTGCCCTTCGCGTGTAATTTTGCCCGTCGGGGGTGTACTCGTACAGCGTCCCCTCTGCCATGATGTAATAGACTGCGACGTTGCCCGTCTTTTTGTTGACGCCGAGGGAAAGCCGCGCGCCGCCTTCATGGGCAAAGTCGCGGAGGCAGATCGCCGTCTCCGATGTTTTGAATTCACTCGTCGCGCTTCCGCGGAACTCTCCCTCCTCGTAAACGCCGCGCTCCAGCGATGCGTAGAGGGTATCGCCGCTCTCAATATCCGCGCATACCTCTTTCAGCGCCGTCTCAGCGGAAGACCCCGCAGGATCGCCGCCCGAAAAAAAGCCGCAACCAGAAAGGACAAGCGACAGGGACAAGAGAAGCGCCGTTTGCAGAAAAACTTTTTTTTGTCTCATGTTTTTCTTCCGAAAATGGCCGCCGCGCTGTTGCGTGGCGGCCATTCCGCTCCAAATTTATTCCTCGCAGTTTTTTTTCAAGGTGGCGAGGCTTTCGCGGAGTTCCGCGGGCAGACGGTCGCCGAACTGCTTGTAGTACTCGGCGATCTCATCCGCCTCGGCACTCCACCGTTTCTTATCCACATACAAAATGCTCTCGAGCGTGTCGCGGGAGAGATCCAACCCCTCGAGGTCGATATCTTCGGCGTAGGGCACGTAGCCGATGGCCGTCTCGCGGGCGCCCACCGTGCCGTTGCAGCGCTTCAAGATCCACTCCAAAACGCGCATGTTGTCGCCGAAGCCCGGCCAGATGAAGTCGCCGTTTTCGTCCTGCCTGAACCAGTTGACGTTGAAGATCTTGGGCGGGTTCTTGATCTTCTTGCCCATCTCGATCCAATGCCCGAAGTAGTCCGCCATGTGGTAGCCGCAGAAGGGCTTCATCGCCATGGGGTCGTGACGGAGGACGCCCACCGCGCCCGTTGCCGCCGCCGTGGTCTCGCTCGACATAATGGAGCCGACAAACACGCCGTGGTCCCAATCGCGGGACTGGTAGACGAGCGGGGTCGTCGATGCCCTTCTTCCGCCGAAGATGATGGCATCGAGCGGGACGCCCACCTTGGAGTTGAACTCGGGCGAGAGGCAGGGGCAGTTTTCGGCGGGCGCCGTGAACCGCGAATTGGGATGCGCCGCCTTGACGCCGCTCTCGGGCGTCCAAGGGTTGCCCAGCCAGTCGATGAGGTGCGCGGGCGCGGGCTTCGTGAGACCCTCCCACCACACGGTGTTGTCCGCGGGGTCGATGGCGACGTTGGTGAAGATGGTGCCCTTCCGTGTTGCCGCGAGGGCGTTGGGGTTGGACTTTTGGTTGGTGCCGGGCGCGACGCCGAAGAAGCCGTTTTCGGGGTTGACCGCCCACAGCCTGCCGTCGTCGCCGACGCGGATCCATGCGATATCGTCGCCCACGCATTCCACCTTGTAGCCCTCATCAAGGAAGTGCTTGGGGGGAATGAGCATAGCGAGATTGGTCTTGCCGCACGCCGACGGGAACGCCGCCGCGACGTAGTGCTTGCTTCCGTCGGGGAAGGTGACGCCCAAAATGAGCATGTGCTCGGCCATCCAGCCCTCTTTCTTGCCGAGGTAGGACGCGATGCGCAGGGCAAAGCACTTCTTGCCGAGGAGCACGTTGCCGCCGTAGGCGGAGTTGACCGAGATGATGGTATCATCCTCGGGGAAGTGCATGATGTAGCGCTTCTCGGGGTCGACGTCGCACTTGCAGTGGAAGCCCTTGATGAAGTCGCCGTCCTTGCCCAAGTAGTCGTAGACTTCCTTGCCCATGCGGGTCATGATCGCCATGTTGAGGACGACATAGATGGAGTCGGTGACCTCGATGCCGATCTTGGAAAACGGTGAGCCGAGCACGCCCATCGAATAGGGAATGACGTACATGGTACGGCCCTTCATCTTCCCGCGGGCAATTTCCCCGCACATTGCGTACGCCTCTTTGGGGTCCATCCAGTAGTTGATGGGCCCTGCGTCCTCTTTATTTTTGCAGCAGATGAAGGTGCGGTCCTCCACGCGTGCAACGTCGTTCTGCGCGGTGCGGTGGTAGTAGCATCCGGGAAGTTTTTCCTGGTTGAGTTTGATCATTTCCCCCGTGCGGACGCCTTCTGCGCGAAGTGCTTCGAGCTGTTCTTCGCTCCCGTCGATCCAGACGATGCTGTCGGGCTGAGCAAGCTCCGCGCTTTTTTTGACGAAATCAAGAACTTTCTTGTTTTCGGTAAGTGCCATTTGATCGAGATCCTCCTTAAAAAAACAATGCCGTAGGCGAAAGGACCCCCTTTCGTCCCATTTTATTATACCACGAAAGGGGGGAATTGTAAACAAGTTTGTTAAAAAAAGGAAAGGGGAAAGATGAAAGGACCGCCCCACCCCCCTATCCCCCTCCCACGGAGGGGGCATGCGGCAACGCGTTCCACGGGGTGGGCATGCGTGAACGCATTCCACGGAGGAGAGCAAGTCCTCATTCCGAGCCCGCGGAGCGGGCGAGGGGATCCCTACAGACCCGACAAGGCACATTGAGAGGGGGTCTCCTCCGCCGCGATAGGTGCGTACTTCGCCTTCGGCTCGTACGCCACTATCGTGTCGTCGAGATGAGGAGAAAAAGGCATGACGCAGGACACCATTTGGAAGCTCAACCCTCATCAGTCACGCGGAGCGTGACAGCTTCCCCCATGGATGGGGGAAGCCCTCGGACTTCGTATTGGGGGATGCTTCGGAGATGAACTCTCGGTTTTCATCCCTCTTTATCGGCTCAGCATGACGCGGGGGGACCCAATGCGGTTCATTCCCGTTTTGGTGACCGTTATTGGTTACCGTTAAATCGCGTAGAGGCAAGAAAGACAAGGAGAAGGAGCATTTCCGCAGGGAGCGTACTTTTTCGTACGTGACCAAGGAAAGCGCACCTTCGACGTAGTATTTCGTAGCCTATACGCGATCAGCCCGTTGAAACAGTCACGTATTCTCCGGTGTCGGCGGATTGGAAGACGACGTAAAGCCCCACCATGTCCGAGAGAGGGCTCACAGGAACGAAGCAACCGTGTTCCTTCATGGCGGGCGGGAGGTCCTCCGTTTCCTCGACCGCAACGCACAGGTATTTCGGGATCCCCTCCTCATAGATGACGCCGAGAAGATTCTTTTCCGCCTTCACCCACTCCGATTGCGGGAAGACGGCCTTCAGCCTCCCGTCGGGGGGGAAGGTCCTCAAAACTTTCTCGAGCTTTTCGCGGACGGTGTGATAGTATGTAAGCGTGCCGCGCGGACGGAGCATTTCATCGCCTGCATGAGGCGGAGCGTCCGGCCCGTCCGCTTTCTCCTTCCCGCCCGCTTGACGGTGAGACAAAGTTTCGCCATCGTCATCGCCCGCATCGCCGTAGTAGTTGACGTCTGCAATGGCTTCGTCGTCATATCTTGCGGCGGCCTCTTCTCGAAAGGGGCGGTCCTCCTCCTTTGGCAAAATGGGGGCGTTCGGCGAGAGCGGTATAGGGACCTCTTCGGGATCGGGCGGGGGCGGAAGGGGGTCTTTTTTCTTCTTCATATCCTGCGAAAAGGCGGCCAGAAGAGTGGAATAGTCCGCCTTCTCCGCACCGCAACAGCCGAACGCGATGGGTTCCGCCTCCCCGCGCATGAAGGCGAGAAGGACGCTAAAGCCCGCCTTGACGGAGGGGAAGCTTTGTACCTTCAGGGGGGAATTGCCGCGAAGCTCCAAAAGGGCGGTCTCCCCCTCCGCGCGGATGGCGAGGACGTAGCGGCCCTCCTTCACGGGGGCGATGCCGAGAATGCGGGGGGTCACAGTGAGCTCGCTCCCCAGCCTCTCGCAGTAGACGGCGCCCGAGAGCGCGCTCCCGTCGGCGGAAAATCCCTTTTTGATCTCTCTCAGCACGCAGACGCGTTTTTCATACGCCATGAGCCCCTCCCCTTTGCACGGTTTTTTGTGTAATTATAAAGGATCTTCCCGCGCGTGTTCTGTCGGATTTTGTAAATTTTTGGGAGAACTTGACGAAAAATAAGGCACCCATGTCCGAGGACAAGGTGCCGGAAATGAAGTTGTAATTTTTTAACGGTCAATAAAGCGCACTTCCCGAGCGCACTTTTCCGCATACTTGACGGTGTAGGCCGCACCCCCCGTCGCCCGCTTGCAATAGGCGAGGACAAGGTCGGCTTTATCCACCATATAACGGTCGCGCGCAAGGAAACAGCCGTTAAAGAAGGCGGGGGAGAGGACGTTCTTTTCGTCGCACCACGAGAGGAGCATCTCGTATTTTTTTCTCAACGCTGCGGGCATACCATGTTCGTACCCCGCATAGGGAATGCACGCCTCGATGCGGACATGGTACCGCTGTTTCAGGTCTACAAGACATTCGAGGGCGACGAGGTCGAACCCCCTTGCCATGCCGCAACAAAAGTAGGTATACCCCTCGCCGATGAGCTTTTCGAGCGCGTCGTAGAGGACGTTCGTGTCAAAGTTTTCGGGGAGGTCTCTGTGTCCCGTGAGTGCGCAAATTTTTTCCGTCGCGTCGTTCATATGATGGGATCCTTCCTCTCTGCGCCCCTTCCGCGCGGATACTTTGCGGGCGTTGCCTTTACCTTCCGGACTATGGCGAGGGTGCGTCCGCCCATTTCATCGGGGAGTTCGTAGTGAATTTTTTTCTCTGTTTTACCGCCGAGAAGGGCAAAGGCCCTCTCTGCCTCCTCGCAGTTTTCCCCCTTATAGGCGAGAAAGATCCCCCCCTTCTTCACGAGGGGAAGGCAGTACTCCGCGAGCGTCGGCATGGGCGCGACCGCCCGCGCACAGCAGACGGAGAACTTTTCTCTGTAGGCGGGATCCCTCCCCGCATCCTCCGCGCGCATGCAGAGCACTTCGGCATGCAGGTTGAACCGTGCTACGGCCGTCTTCAGAAATTCACACTTCTTTTTCGTGCTCTCGATGAGGGTGAAGAAAAGGTCCTCCCGCGCGAGCATGAGGGGGATGGAGGGAAAGCCCGCCCCGCTGCCCACTTCCGCGGCCCTCGCCCCTTGGGGAAAGAGCTGTTCCCCCGCAAGAGAATCGAGGAAATGCTTCCCCTCTATCTCCTCTTTTTTTGTGATCGCCGTGAGATTGAAGCACTCGTTGAAGGAGAGGAGCATTGTGGAAAACTCCTCGAACTTCTCCCTGTTTTCTTCGAGCAGGGCGCGGCATCTTGCAAAATCGGGCGAAAAAACATCCATGAATGGATTATATCACAACTTCTTTTTTTTATCAACCCAATGTCGGCAAAGATATCCACATTTTTCCACATTGTGAAAAGCTCTGTGGATACTTTCACGCCGCCCTCCCCTCCTTTCTCCCCTCCCCTTTTCCTCCCCCGGTTTCGAGAAAACGGGATGTGGACAACCCCCTCTTTTTGCACAGCCTGTCCACACGCCTTCCACCGCCGAAAATTTTTATCCTCTTTACGAAAATGGGGCAAAACACTTGAATTTTTCGCCGTTTTCCTTTATAATGGAGTAAACGCACGCGACGGATAGGGACTTGTCCACATATCCACGCCGTCTATTACTATCACTAAAAACTTTTTTTATACTCTCATCAAGAACGGAGGAACCATCATGAAATTTGTGTGCGACGGGCTCAGCCTCTCCGAGGCGGTCTCGAAGGTCAGTAAGGCATGTGCCGTCAGGACGACGGCGCCCATCATGGAGTGCATCCGCATCACGGCGGAAGAGGACGGCGTCTCCCTCCTTGCGACGGACGGCGAACTCTCCATCTTAAAGCGCATGAAGGCGGAGGTCCTGGAGGAGGGCGAGATCTGCGTCCCCGGAAAACTCTTTGCCGACTTCACCGCCAAACTTCTCGGGGAGGAAGTTTCCCTCTCCACCTGCGAGAAGGGTCTCGAGATCAAATACCGCGATTCGGGCACCTATATGCAGACCTTGCCCGCCGAAGAGTTCCCCTCCCTCGATCTGGAGATCGGGGAAAATTCCTTCATCATGAAGCAGGGGACGCTCAAAAAGATCATCGCCGAGACCACCTTCTGCTGTGCGCAGGACGATTCCCGTCCCGTCCTCAAGGGGTGCCTCATGGAATTTAAGGACAGGCTGGAAGTGCTCGCCCTCGACGGGTACCGCCTCGCCCTCTCCTCCGCGGAGATCGTGCAAAAGAGCGGGGAAAAGAGCATCATCTGTCCCGCCCGTACTCTCCTCGAGATCTCGAGGATGCTCGTCGACGACGAGGGGGAGATCACCCTCTATACGCAGGGCGGCATGCTGCTCGTGAGAAGCGACACGGTCACCGTCGTCTCCCGCCTCTACCAGGGGGATTTCATCAAGAAGGAGAACGTCATCCCCTCCCGCTTTACGACGGAAGTCACCTTGAAGAGGGGCGACCTTGCCGCAAGTGCGGAGCGCGCCGCGATTTTGAACCGCGGGGACAAGAACAACCTCGTCACCCTCGAGATTTCGACGGGCGGCGTGAAGATGACTTCCGTGTCCGACTACGGCAACGTCTCCGAGACGGTGGACGCGAGCGTCACGGGGCTGGATCTCACCATCTCCATGAACGCGAAATTCCTCCTCGACGCCCTCCGTGCCCTCGATGAGGAGGAGGTCGTGCTCTCCTTCAACGGGCCCGTTTCCCCCTTCATTTTGCAGAATGTGGAAGGGAAGCAGACGCTCTATTTGATTTTACCCGTGAGAAACGCCGCATAATCGCTTGACGAACGGGTGGAAAATCATTTATAATCAAACAAGATAATATAAAAAAACGAACATATAAGGAAGGATGTCATCATGAAAAGAACGTATCAGCCCAAGAAGAGACAGAGAAGCAAGGTCCATGGCTTCCGCAAGCGCATGGCGTCGACGGGCGGCAGAAAGGTCCTGAAGCGCAGAAGAAACAAGGGCAGAAAGCACCTCACCGCCTGATTTACCTTTAAGGGCGCGCAATGCAATATCTGCGGCTGAAAAAAGCAAAACAGATCACGGCCGTCCTGCGGGGAGGCGTGCACCGGCATGAGCGGACGCTCACCCTCGTCTATTGTCCATCGGATAAGACTGAGATGGCCGTATGCGTCGGGAAAAAGTTTGGCGGCAGCGTCCAAAGGAACCGTATCAAACGCCTTCTTCGGGAGGCGTTTCGCGGCTATTTGCCCCTTTCCTCCCCCTGCAAAATTTTACTTCTCCCGCGGGAGAGGGAAAGTTATTGTTTTGCGGACTTTTCACGCGATATCGGGAAGCTGCTTTCAAAGGAACACCTTATTGAAGAGCGTCAGTGAAAGAAAAAGGAAGATCGTCCGCCGTCTGAGAGCCCCGCTTTTATGGTTCCGCGGCATCTTCATCGGGATGATCAACTTTTATCAGAGGCGGCTCTCCCGTCACACCTGCCTCTACACCCCCTCCTGCTCGGAGTACACGAAGCGTTGCATCAACAACTTCGGGGTGATCGTGGGGATCCTGATGGGGATCTGGCGGATCTTGCGCTGCAACCCCCTCTCGAAGGGGGGATTGGACCCCGCGCCCGAACGCTTCTGGAAGCGGAAATGGCTCGTATAAAATCAAGGAAATAAGTTATGACAATCGACTATACCGTGATCAGCTCCTCGCTTGCGGGGCTGGACTTTTTAGGGAAATTTGCCCGCGCGATCATCGAAGGCGTCGGGATGATCGGTCTCGGCATCATCGTCTTCACCCTTGTGCTGAAGGCGATCACCCTCCCCTTCGACATCTATCAGAGATACAAGACGCGCAAGCAGACCCTCATCATGCGCGGCATGAAGGACGATCTCGACAAGCTGCAGAAGCAGTACGCGAACGACAAGACGACCTACAACCAGAAGATGATGGAGCTGTATAAGAAGAACGGCTACAGCATGTTCGGTGCCTGCCTTCCCATGATCTTGTCGCTCGTCATCCTCATCGTCGCATTCCAGGGGTTCAACTCCTATTCCCGCTATGCCAATGTGAAACAGTTCGTCGACATGACGGGCGAATTCAACGAGGTCGTCCTCGGACATGCTACCGACGGAAGCGATTATTATCTCTTTTTTGAGGAGACGGAGGACACGCTCGTCATCCCCCTCACAAAGGCACAGATCGAAGCGGAAGAGACTTGGCAGAAAAGCGAGGACGGCGTCAACTACGAGCTCGTCTATGTGAAGCCCGAAGGCGAAGGCGAGACCGAAGAAGGAGAGGAGAAAGAGAACACGGTCGTGCACCTCAACGTCTCCTCCGAAGGCGAGGGGATCTTCATGCAGTACCGCTACCTCCTCGGCAGCTATGTCAAGTCCGCCGAGACGGGAGAGGTGGACTTCGTCCCCGTTGCCCCCGAAAACATCAAGCGCAACTATTACATCGATTTGCAGCTCTTCAAGGCATATCTCGGGGAAGAAGCGGAAACGGATGCGAGCGCGAAGACCACCCTCGACAGCATCAACGAAAAGCAGGCGGACGAGACCCCGGAAAACCGGGAGGAGAACAAGCAGGAGATCGAGAGCCTCTGCAGGAACTATGTCGACAGCCTCGGTGCGGCGGCGGCAAAGGAGTATTATCTCCATCATAAGTCGGGCTTTTTGTGGATCAAGAACGTGTGGGAATCGGACGCGACATACCGCCATCCCGTCCCCAAGTCCACCCCGAACAAGAATGCGATCTCCGCGCTCGACTACACGCGCCTCACTTCCCAGCTCGGCGACCAGAAGAAGGCATATAACGGCTACTATATCCTCATCATCCTCTCGATCGGCACGATGATCCTATCGCAGATCATCACGATGCGCAGCCAGAAGGAGGCGACCAAATATCAGACGGCGGACGGACAGGGCGCAAAGACGCAGAAGTTCATGCTCGTTCTGATGCCCCTCATCTACGGTGTGTTCGCGTTCATGTATAGTGCGGCATTCTCCATCTACATGATCATAAGCTCGGTCGTCTCCCTCCTCGTGACCCTCCTCTGCAACCTTATTTTGGGGAGGATTTTCAAGAAGAAAGAGGACGAGGCCATCCGCGAGAGATACGGCCACAGGTTGGCCTGGAAGGACAAGCAGGACAAAGAGAAGAAAAATAAGACCAAATCGCGCAAGTAAGCGCAAAAGTTAGAGGAAAGTGTTATGGAATTTCATGGTAAGACGGTAGAAGAGGCGATCGAAAACGGGCTGAAAGAGCTCGGCGTCGCCCGCGAGGACGTCGAGGTGACCGTCCTCGACGAAGGCAGGAAGAAGCTCTTCGGCTCCATTCCCGCAAAGGTGGAACTTGTCGTCAAGGAAAAACTCACGGACGGACAGCGTGCGGTGAAGTTTCTCGAGGGGCTCTTCCCCCTCATCGGGTCGGAGGCGCACCCCGTCCTCGGCTCCGAGGAAGAGAAGATCGTCATCGAACTCGAGGGCGAGACCAAGGGGATCATCGGCCGCCGCGGCGAAGTCATCGACGCCGTGCAGGTACTCGCGGGAGCGGTCGCCAACACGGGCAGGAAGGAGTATAAACGCGTCGTCGTCGACTGCGGAGGATATCGCGAGGAGCGCGAGGAGACCTTGAAAAACCTCGCCTTAAAGCTCGCGGCAAAGGCTGTGAGGACGGGCAAGCGCGTCCGCCTCGAGCCCATGAACCCCTATGAGCGCCGCATCATCCACTCCGCCCTTCTCGAAAGCGAAGAAGTCACGACGCGCTCTGAGGGCAAGGAGCCCGCAAGGTTCGTCGTCATCACCCCCAAGAACATGAAGCCCTCCGAAAAGCGCGGCAAGCGCGACGGAAGATCCCGCGAAGGCGGCAGAGACGGAAGAGGCCGCGGACGGGGAGACCGCAATGATCGCGGCGACAAAAAGCCCTATGCAAGGAGAGAGCTTCCCAAGGAAGACACCCCCGAGAGCTCGGGAACGCGCTTTTCGAGCGGCACCACGCCCGGCTACAAGAAGGGCGGGTTCAGCGGATTTTTCGGCACCTATCTCGGAAAGGAAGATGAGGAAGATGTGACCCCCGTGACGAAAAACGAGCCCACCATGTCCGAGGGAGAGGCCTCCGAAACGCCGTCCGAAGAATAAAAAAGTATAAAAATAAGACCTGCCGCAAGCAGGTCTTATTTTTTGGCGCTTCAGTTTTCCTCAAGCCATTTTTTCGCGTTGGCCTTGGAATAGGTCGTGATCTTCTCGGCCGTGTAGGGCGAAGCTTCGCCGCCGTTTGTGTAGAGGAAGTGATCCCCTTCCGGCGTCACAAACATCGTCATCTCATAGCCCGCGGGGTCTCCCCACGCGCCGAAGGTCACTTTCTTCAAAACGGTCGCGGTCTCGGTATCATAGGTCTTGGTCTTCGTCGTTTTTACCATCGTTCTCTCCTCCTTTTTTATCGGTACCTTTATTTTAGCGAGTGAAAATTTTTTCGTCAAGAGCGCCGTGCGTATTTTCAGAATTTTGTGATTTGTGATACAACTTTTCACTATCTGACGCCGCGGACTAAAATTTTTGTGACAAATAAACACTCCGCCGCGGCAGAATAAACTGCCTCTTATCTTCTGAAAAACTTTCTGCTCTCGTGATCGCGTGCCATCCTTCCGACCGTTTCGCCCTCCTCGGAGCGCTCTTCCCCAAAGGTATAGAGGAAGGAATCCCCGCCGGGCGTATGGAACATGAGAAGTCTCACCATAGCCGTTACCTCCTTGTCGGTTTTTGCGCTTCTATTTTATCGGGGAAAGCGTTTGCCGTCAAGAAAAATGATAACTTTTTTCAAAAATTCTCAAAAGTGAAATTTATTTTCACGAAAAGAATGTGAAGAAATGTTAATTTGTTAGTTACGAACATTTTTCCTGTAAAAGACGGGGGAAGGACAGCGAGGAGACGGCCCCCGCGGCGATGCTCGCCATCGCGTAGATCATGTTGAGCCGCGTGAGGCCGAGCAAGGAGTAGGAGAAGGCGGACTTGGGGGCGACGATGCCGAGGATACTCACGTCCCCCACCCGTCCGAGCCGCTTGTTTGCCCCAGCTCCCGGGCGGATGGGTCCTGAAGTCACCTTCAGAAGGCCCACGTCGGAGGACTCCCCCACCGCCGCGTCGATGGCGACGATCTTGCTCTTTGGGTGCGTTTTGCGCAGAAAGGCCTCCATATAGCGGACTTCCTTCGCCGTGATGGGGGTCTTGAGCGTTCCATAGACAAAGCCGCGAAAATCCCCCTTGTTTTCGCGGAGCATCGTCCCCGTGACGGGCCCGAGGCTGTCTCCCACCGCGAGATCGCTCCCGATGCAAAGTATCACGGGCGGGGCCTCAAGGGGGCCCAAGAGCTTTGCAAGCGCCATGTAGAGCCCCGTCTCCGCGAGCGTATTATAATAATGAAAAGCGTATTCCATATTCCCCCCTTTGCGCCATTGATTTTTTCCCGCGGAGAAGACTTTTATAATCATCCCGAAAAAATGGTATGACTTTTTCGCAAAGTGGTGATATAATAGAGGTAAGGAGGGACCCATGAACATACTTGCCGCAGCGGGGAGCTGGACGCTGGACGTCGTCTTCTTTGCGCTACTCATTTTGGGAATGTTTTTCGGCGTGTGGCGCGGATTTATCAAGGGAATCTGCAAGCTCGCCGGGACGATCTTTTCCGTCATCTTCGCCTTCACTTTTTGCCTTCCGATGAAGAATCAGCTCGACAGCTGGTTCGGCCTCACGAGCGCAATGGGCGGAACGGCGGCCGCGGGCTGGGGCGCAGTGGTCATCAGCTTTGTCGCGCTCGTCATTCTCATCAAGCTCGGAGCATGGCTCGTGGGAAAACTCGGCACCTTCCTCGTCAATAAATTCGGTCCCGTCAAGGTCATAAATAAGGTTTTGGGGGGCCTATTGGGGCTCGTAAAGGCGCTTCTTGTCATCTTTATCCTGCTTGCGATCTTCAAATGGATCGGTGCAGACGGTATCGATAACTTCATTTCGGACAGCGCAGTCGTCGGGAAGATCTACAGCTCCGATTGGTTCATAAAAGCGTTCCATGTTCCAGGCTGATTGTGGATAAAATTTCATCAACGCACAGCGAAAACGCCGTCCCAAGGGCCGAAAAAGGCCGTGGGACGGTTATTTTATACACAATTTCACACCTTTTTCCACACAAAAGAGAGCGTAAGGTGGATAAGTCAGCGAAAAATAATGCACCTAATGTTTCACGTGAAAATGAAAAAAATCCGAAAAAATTCCGGGGTAGTTTCATGTGAAACATGTTTTATGCCAAAAAGTGGTCAAAAATGGGGTAAAACGGGCAGTTTTTGGCCATTTTTAGGGGTTTGGGAATATTTGTGAAAAACAGGAAAAGAATTCCTCGGAACACTTGCCAAATGATTTTGAATGTGATACAATATATTCCACGGGACTGCACAAACTTTGTGGGAGTACCGTCCTGAAAAGAAAAATAATAAAAAGGAGATAAGAGTTGAGCAAGACTACAAAGATCATCATCGCCGTGATCCTTGTCGCTGTTCTCGGCATCGGGGCATACTTTTTAATATCCTCCCAGATTCGAAACAGTCGAAAGTTGGATTACAGCGAATTCGAAGCCCGCGTGCTCGATAAGTGGAACTTTGATCAGACCGAAGAGACCGAGCAAAACAAAGTCGGCAAATTTACAAATGATGAGCAGATCGTACGGCTGCATATTGACGGCTTCACGCTTACAGGCTATACGGCAAATGGTCGGCAATATTGGACAAATACGCTCTGGGGGCAGAACAGCCAGCCGCTTTACGAAACAATTCAAGAGTGGAAGACTGCAATCGAAGGTGAAGACGGTACTTCGGGCAGAACCCTTGAGCTCTCCGCATCCGACCCCAATGCAGGTTCCGGTTGGAGCACGTTCCTTTATATCGCCATTCTTGTCGTCGGCGTTGTCATGTTCATCGTCGTGCTCCGTGCGACGAGCGGCGGAGGCAAGATCGCGAACTTCGGCAAGACCAAAGCACATGTCTCTTCACACATCAAAGTGCGGTTCTCTGACGTCGCAGGAGCGGAGGAGGAGAAGGAAGAGCTTGCAGAGGTCGTGGAGTTCTTGAAGAACCCCAAGAAGTTCTCCGATCTCGGTGCGAAGATCCCCAAGGGCGTACTGCTTGTCGGCCCTCCCGGAACGGGGAAAACGCTCTTTGCGAGGGCGGTCGCGGGCGAGGCGGGGGTGCCCTTCTTCTCTGCGAGTGGGTCCGATTTCGTCGAGATGTACGTCGGCGTCGGTGCCTCGCGTGTACGCGACCTATTTGATCTTGCCAAGCGGAATCAGCCCTGCATCATCTTCATCGACGAGATCGACGCCGTGGGCCGTCAACGCGGAGCGGGTCTCGGTGGCGGGCACGACGAACGCGAGCAGACGTTGAACCAGATCCTCGTGCAGATGGACGGCTTCGAAACGAACGAGGGCATCATCGTCATGGCTGCGACCAACCGCGCGGACATTCTCGATAACGCTCTCCTCCGTCCGGGCAGATTCGATAGGCAGATCTATGTTAATTTGCCAGATGTTAAGGGACGTGAACAAATTTTGAAGGTCCATGCGCGCAACAAGCCGCTTGCGCCCGATGTCAACTTTAAGGTGCTCGCGCGCATGACGAGCGGATTCTCGGGCGCGGACCTTGCAAACCTTCTCAACGAGGCCGCGATACTTGCGGCGCGTGCTGGGAAGAAGCTCATCGGGAACTTGGAGCTCTATGAGGGCATCAACAAGGTCACGATGGGCCCGCAGAAGAAGAGCCGTGTCGTCACCGAAGCGGACAAGAAGGCCACTGCCTACCACGAGGCGGGCCATGCCATTCTTGCGAAGCTGTGCACTTACAACGACAACGTGCAGGAGGTCTCCATCATCCCGCGCGGCATGGCGGCAGGGTACACGCTCACCCGTCCAGAGGACGACGACAGCCGTTACACTGTAAATCGTCTCAACGACTTCATCTGTATGGCCTTGGGCGGCCGTGTTGCCGAAGAGATCGTCATCCACGACGTCTCCGCCGGGGCCTCCAACGACATTCAGAAGGTCACCCAGCTCGCCCGTAAGATGGTTACCGAGTGGGGCATGAGCGACCGCCTCGGCCCCATCGCCTACAGCTCCGACGGCCCCGTTTTCCTCGGCCGCGACTTCGAGGAGAGGAACACCTACTCCGAGGAGACCGCAGGCATAATCGACGAAGAGGTCAAGGCCATTGTCAGCAGGGCTTACGAGAGGGCGAAGAAGCTCCTCCTCGAGAGCCGTTCCATCCTCGACAACATGGCCCGTGTTCTCGTCGAATGCGAGACCATCTATACCGCCGAAGTGGATATGCTCATGAAGGGAGCAAGCTTTGAGGAAGTCATCCGGTATATGGAAGAGCACGACCGCACCGCCCCCGACAATCCCTTCGGAAGAGTTGAGGCGTCCATCGAGGCAGAAGATGATAAATCGAACACCCCTTCTTCGGACATGGGTACCACATCTTCCGCCGAAGAGCATACAGACGATAAAAAATAAGGGGACCATGTCCAAGACACAGAGGAAATACGCCTGAAAAACGACGAGGACGGAAAATCTGAATAAGAGGTTTCGGACATGGGTAGGGTCGTTTCCTTCTCAAACCAAAAGGGCGGCGTCGGAAAGACGACGACTTGCGTGAACATGGCGGCATATCTTGCCGCCTCAGGAAAGAAAGTTTTACTCCTCGATCTCGACCCGCAGGGCAATGCGACGACGGGCCTCGGGGTCTCAAAGAGCGGGCTGAAAAAGTCCGTCTACAACGTCCTCATCGATGGGGAGAGCGTGCAGGCGAATCTCCTCAAAACGGAGATCGAAGGGCTCTCCCTTCTCGCCGCCAATATCGACCTTGCCGGGGCGGAGGTGGAGCTCGTCTATAAGAAGAACCGAGAGAAGGTCCTCCGCACGGCACTCGAAAGGGAGCGGGGGAAGTTCGACTATATCCTCATCGATTGCCCGCCCTCTTTGGGGCTTCTCACCATCAACGCCCTGACCGCGGCGGACAGCGTGCTCATCCCCATCCAGAGCGAGTACTTCGCCCTCGAGGGGCTGTCGCAGCTCATGAACACCATCGCGCTCGTGAAGAGGCATCTCAACAGGGAGCTCGAAGTGGAGGGCGTTGTGCTCACGATGTACGACGGAAGGTCGCTCATCTCGCGGCAGGTCGCCGCCGAGATCGGGAAATTTTTCACAAAGAAACGCTATGAAACAGTCATTCCGCGCAACGTGCGCCTCACGGAGGCACCCAGCCACGGAAAACCCATTTTGCTCCACGACCAAAGATGTGCGGGCGCGCGGGCATACCAGGCACTGACAGAAGAATTTTTGAAAAAACAGAGGGAAAAGGAGAATAAATTATGGCGAAAGGTTTAGGACGCGGGCTATCCGCCCTGTTCACCCAGACGGAGGATGACTTCGCAACCAAGAAGACGGAGAAAAAGGAGCCTGAGGAAAAGGGCGAGACGACGGCGCAGGTGCCCATTTCCAAAGTGTTCCCCAACCCCGATCAGCCCCGTAAATTCTTTGACGAGAACTCGCTCGGCGATCTCACCCGTTCCATCAAGGAACACGGGGTCATCAGCCCGCTCATCGTCAAGAAGAACGACGACGGCACCTACATGATCGTCGCGGGCGAGAGGAGATACCGCGCCGCGATGCGTGCCGGCCTCGAATATATCCCCGTCATCGTGCGGGAGATGTCGGGCCGCGAGATCCAGGAGATCTCCCTCATCGAGAATCTGCAGCGCGAGGACCTCAACCCCATCGAGGCCGCTTACGGCATGAAGAAGCTCATGGAGGAGTACAATCTGACGCAGGAGGTCCTTGCGGAGCGCATCGGCAAGAGCCGTCCCGCGATCGCGAACACCATGCGCCTTCTGACGCTCGCGGATGAAGTCGTCGCCCTTGTCAAGGACGGAAAGCTCTCTGCGGGGCATGCGAGAACGCTCGTTCCCCTTCCCAAGGAATCGCAGGTGGAGCTTGCGCGCGAGTGCGTGAAGAACGGCTGGTCGGTCCGCGACATGGAGCGGGCGGTCAAGTCCTTCCTCAATCCCCCCGAAGTGCTCGCGAAGGACAAGGAGAAGAAGAACGCCCTCGCCAACGTCGAGCTCAAGCACCTCGTCGAGCGTCTCCGCACGACCTTCAAGACGAAGGTCTCCCTCATCGGGACGGAGAAGAAGGGCAGGATCTACATCGATTACTACACCCGCGACGACCTCGACAGGCTCTCCGAGCTCTTGGACATTCTCGACAACGTGAAATAAAACGGGCATACCATGTCCGAGACTGAGGGTGCAGAAAAGCCCTCATCCGTCACGGCGGAGCCGTGACACCTTCCCCCATGGATGGGGGAAGGCAAAGAGCGCGTTATAAAAAACATCCGCCTGAAGGGGACGTATCCTTCGGGCGGATATTTTTATGAGGAGACCGTCTTTGCGGGTTTTACGGAGACGCTGCCGCAGAGCACTTCGGCATAGGAGTAGGAGGTCTTTCCGAGGAAGTTCTTATCCGACGGCTCCACCGTGAAGAGGGCGGGGTACACCCCCGAGAGCATGCCGCAGAAGCGCAAAAACTTGTTCCTTCCGAGGTTGACGGTCACGTCCACCTGCTTTTGAAAATAATCGGCGATGGTCGCCTTCACCTGCGCGATATCGTGTTTCGGCTTTATCATGCTTTGATTTTTGCCCTTGTTGCGGTTTTTTATACATTATAAAAGGGATGACGCGATGACCCATCACCTCTCAGCATGACGCGGGACGTGGTCACGATAAAAGGCACTTTCTTAAAAAATCGACAGGGGAGGACAAAGGGGGACAAAAGATTGCAAGCATACGGGCTTTTAATGCCGCATAGGATAGAGGGAAGTCAAAATATGGGAGAGGTATCAGCATGAAAACGGAAACACAGGTCTTCCGCGGCTATGGCAAGCGCAAGGAGATCCATGCGCAGACGGCGGTGGAATGTCGGTTCGGGCAGGAGGTCGAGACCATCCTCTCGGCGCACTGCTCCGCCGCGCTCACGGGTGCGGAGGCGGGAAACGGGGAGGTGCGTTATTTCGGCAAGGCGCGCTTTTCCCTCGTCTATGAGGACGCCGAAAAGAAGGTCTGCCGCGCGGAGAAGGGGGTGGAATTTTCGGCAGTCGCCAAGGACGACTTCTGCTTCCCCGCACTCTCCGCCCGCGCCCTTTTATCTGTAGAAAACATCGCCGTGCGGCGGGAGGGGGCGAGCGTATTCGCGCAGGCCCTCCTCGGGGCGGACATCGCCCTCTACGGCGAGCAGAGTTTCGAATATCTCTCGGGGGGAGATCTCATCATGCGGCGGGAGCCCGTCAAAGTGCTCTCCGCCCACCTCGTCTCGGGGGCAGCGGAGACGGAGGACGAGTTCGAGACGGAATTCATCGGCGACATCCTGCAACATGCGGAGACGGTGGATCTCTATGACATCGTCTGCGAGACGGGCAACTTGAAGCTCGAGGGGGAAGTCAGCCTCGGCATTCTCGCCTTAAAGCCGAGCGGCGCGCTCGTCTCCTTCGAACGGCTCATCCCCTTTGAGATCGATATCCCCTGCGACTTTGCCTCCTATGGGTGCAGTGCGGAGGCGCATGTGAGCGTGATGAACGTCTCCATCCATGCCGAGGCGGACGAGGAGAGAAATAAGTGCCGCATCTTTGCGGAGATCACCCTCTCGGCGGAGGGAAGCGTCTATGAAGAGACGGCGGTGGACGCCGTGACGGACGCCTTCTCCCCCACCCACAACGCATCCTTGACGTTTGCGACGGCGGAGAGCGGGGGCGTGGGGGACGTCGTGAGCCTTACGGAACGCATTGCGGGCAAGTGCGCCCTCTCCTCTCCCATCGCCTTCTCGGACGTGTTGCAGGCCATCACCCTGCAGCGGGCGGAGGCGAGCCTCGTCTCCACGGAAGAGGGCAAGAGGGTGGAGGGCGTCGCCATGGCGACCCTTGTCATCGCGGATGCGGAAGGAGGACACCGCGGGGTGGAACTCAGCCTGCCCTTCTCCGTTCCCGTGGACGCCAAAGATGCGGCCGTGACCGTCTTGGTGTGCGGCATGTCCGCGAGACAGCGTCAGGAAGGGGAGATCGACGCCGAGGCGACCCTCAAGATCACCCTGCAGGAAAAGCGTGTTCTCTCCGCCCGTCTCGTTGCAAACGCGGAGGAGGGAGAGCGTCTCCTCATGAGCGAGAGCGCGGTGAGCGTCTACATCCCTCGCGCGGGCGACGGGCTGTGGGAGCTCGCAAAGAGTTTGAAAAAATCCCCCGAGGAGGTCTCGGCGAGCAACCCCGACATCGAGTTCCCGGTCAAAGAGGGGCAGCGGGTCATCGTCTACAGGAAAAAATCGCTCGTAAGATAGCATCGCATTCGGCCGCGGCAGGCAAGCTGCGGCCGATTTTCCTTAAAAAACCCTTGCAATGGCGCGCGATCCATGGTAGAATAGGGTGGATGAACACCGTCAAGCTCAACGCCTATGCCAAGCTCA
>CANRIO010000023.1 GCA_947630605.1 uncultured Clostridia bacterium | reverse complement strand
GGATTTGAACCCTTGTATACATTCCTGCATAACACGATTTCGAATCGTGCGCGTTCAGCCGCTCCGCCATCTCTGCAAGCCAAACCTATTTTACAATAAACGCCGCAAAAAAGCAACAATTTTTGAGTCATTTGTCACGAAACATTGCATTTCTTTTGTAAAATCGGAATGGTATGACGCTTGGTGGCACAGCGGACTTAGCAAAAGGGGATGCTTCGACAAGCTACTTCGTACCGACCTTCGATAAATAATAGAAGCCGCGGTCGGGGCAGCATGACGTTATTAGAATGGGACGCCGTTAATCAATGCCCATGTTTTCATCCTCGGGATGCTTCGGGGATAAGCCGCCGTGGACTTCGTAATTGTCCCATCGGCTCAGCATGACGCGTTTCCCCCTTCCTCATTCCGAGCGAAGCGAGGGAATCCCTACGTAAGCGATAGGGCTTCATGGGTCTGTAGGGGGTCTCCTCCGCGCCTTCGGCGCGTCGAGATGAGGGAATAATATTCGGCGGCGAGATGAGGACGTAAAACACGCGGCGTCGAGATGAGGAGAGAGAGGCATGACGCGAAGGAGATCATTTGCCGACGCAGAATTTGGAGAAGATCTCGTCGATGACGGCGTCGGAGGCCGTTTCGCCGGAGAACTCCCCGAGGGCGGCGTGGGCCGCGCGCATGTCCTCGGCGTAGAGCTCGGGGGGAAGGCCTTCGTCGATCGCACGGATGGCCCTTCGTGTCGCCTCGAGGGCGCGCTTTGCGGCCTCATAGTGTCGCTCTTCCAGCAAAAAAGTTTCGCCCGATTCCGCACCGAAGCCGCGCTCGTACATCAGCTCTCTGAGCGCTTCCATCCCCTCGCCCGTGAGGGCGGAGACGAGGATGTCGCACCCCGCTGTTCTCCGGATGTCGCACTTTGCGCCCACGGTGATGACGGGAATATGTTCGGGGAAAGCGGGGGTCTCCTCCCCCTTGAGATACAGGATGAGGTCGGCGGAAGAGATCGCCTGCTCCGCCCGCCTTACCCCCTCGCGCTCGATCTCATCCTCCGATTCGCGGATGCCCGCCGTATCGATGAGGCGGAAGAGAACGCCCTTTATCTCCACCGTACCCTCCACCGTATCGCGGGTGGTGCCGGGGACGTCGGAGACGATTGCGCGCTCAAAGCCGAGGAGTGCGTTGAGGAGGGTGCTTTTCCCCGCATTGGGCTGCCCCGTGATGGCGACGGCAACGCCGTTCTTGATCTTTCTCCCCGCGCCGTATTGCTTCAGAAGATCGCAAAGTGAGGCCTCGACCTCGGACATGGTACCCCTTGTTTGCGTCCGAGAGTCCGCATTCAGGTCCTCCTCGGGGAAGTCGACGTCCGCCTCCACGCCCGCGAGGGCGGTCCTTATTTTCGCCTGAAGCGCCTTCCCCTCCGCGGTCAGTTTTTCGCCGTAGAGAAGGGCGCCCGCGCGCACTTCCGCGAGGGAGGAGGCGTTGATCATATCCGCCATGCCCTCGGCAGCCGAGAGGGAAAGTTTGCCCGAAAGGAAGGCTCTCTTGGTGAATTCCCCCCGTTCGGCAAGGCGGGCCCCGAGCTGCAATGTGCGGGCAAGAATTGCACGGGCGATCTCATAGCCGCCGTGGCAGTGAAATTCCACCGTGTCCTCCCCCGTGAAGGAGCGGGGGCCGCGGAAGTAGACGCACATGCCGAAGTCGGAAAAACTTCCCGCGTCGATGTTGCCCGCATACATCATATTGGGGACAAACTCCCCCTTGCGGGAGAACATCTTCTTTGCGATCTCCAAGGAGCCTTCGCCGCTCATGCGGACGATGGCAACGCCGCCCCGTCCCTGTGCGGTCGAAATCGCGGAAATGACCATATCTTGCCTCTCATCGCTGTTTTTCCAACATTATAGCAGATGAAGCGGGCGATGTAAAGAATTTCCGCCCCTTCTCCTCAGCCGAAAAGCGGCCCCGAGAGGCCGCTTTTTTTGTTTCGGACTGCGCATTGGGGGATCCTCTCGGGGCTGCACCCCTCGGGATGACGCGTTTGTGCCATGGTGGGTTTGTAGGCGTCTCCTCCGCCGCGCCGCCCGATGGGCGGCGCGGCGTCGAGATGAGGAAAAGAAAATTTCCCCCACAAGGGGTGGGCAAGCGGACTGCGTATTGGGGGATGCTTCGACAAGCTCAGCATGACGCGATTCCCCATTCGCGCATGCCCCCTTTGCGCCTTCGGATGACGCGGGACTGCGCGCGGGGCAGAATTACGCTTGAGTGAGTTCGAAGCAATCGAGGGCGGAGGGAAGGCGTTTTTTCCAGGCTCCCTCGTTGTGCACCGCCCCCTTTGCGAGGCGGAAGCAGTAGCACGCGCCGCTCTTTGCAAGGGCGTTGCAAGCCATAACGAGGCTCTCCTTCACTTCCTTATGGTTGGTGAGTTCCTTCTCGCCGTAGTCGAAGTAGATCTCGCTGTCGGGGCGGACGCCTTCGAGAAGGCGCGCCATCTCCTCCCTGTTCACCCAGAGGCTGGGCGAGAAGGCCAATCCCGCCGAAAAGACGTCGGGGAACTTTGCCATGCCGTACAGCGTCATGAGGCCGCCGAGGGAGCTGCCCGCGAGCATGGTATGGGCGCGGTCGCCGAGCGTGGGATATTTTTCGTCGATGAAGGGCTTGAAGACCTTCGTGAGCCATTCGAGGTGCTTTTGCCCATAGCCCGAGGAATTCCCGAAGGGAGAGGTGAAGGAGAAGGGCGAGTACTCGCTCATGCGCTCCTTTTTGTCCGCCTCGACGGAGGCGACGATGATGCGGGTCCCCCTCTTTTTCAGAAAGTCCGCGAGCTTCATGCTCTCGCCGTAGGGGGCGGTCTCGTCGAAAAAGGCGGTCTGCCCATCGAAGAGATACATCACGGGGAAGCGTTCCCCCTTCTTTGCGTCGTCGGGAACATAGACATAGGCGAGCCTCTCCTCCTCCCCCGCGGGGGCGGGAAGGTGCAATTTGATGGTGTCGATCATAATTTCCTCCTTATAAAAGTATTATATGGGAAGTTTTGCCCGCTGTCAAGAGGGACTGTTTTTTTTCTTGACAAAGAGAATGATTTATTTTATAATAGGGGTATGGTTGAAATTCAGAAGGTACAGACGAAGAAACAGCAGCGCGAATTCGTGCGCTTCCCCCTCAGGCTCTATCGCGATGAGCCCAACTTCGTCCCCCCGCTCTACGGGGACGAGCTGCGCGTCTTCCGCCCCGACTATCAATATCTCGACCAGGCGGAGGCGGTCTATTTCCTCGCGAGAAGGGATGGAAAGACGGTCGGGCGCATTTCGGGCATCCTCCAGCGTACCGCAAATGAAAAATGGGGGCAAAAGCGGGTGCGCTTCACGCGGTTCGACAGCATCGATGATCAAGAGGTAGCAAACGCCCTCTTTTCGGCAGTGGAAAACTGGGCAAGGGAAAAGGGCATGGAGGAGGTCGTAGGTCCCCTCGGCTTTTCCGATCTCGAGAGAGAGGGACTTCTCATCGAGGGATTCGACAAGATGTCCACCTTCGAGGAGCAGTATAACTTCCCCTACTATCAGAAGCTCATCGAGAATTTGGGATATGAGAAAGAGGTGGACTGGATCGAACACCGTCTCTCCCTTCTCCCCGACGACGGGAAGCTCGACCGCATCTCCAAAAAACTCTTGGAGCGGTACAACATGCACCTCGGGCAAGCGAAGAATACCCGCGATTTCCTCAAAAAGTATTCGGACAAGTTCTTTGCCGTCCTCGATGAGAGCTACAACGATATCTATGGGACCGTCCCCTTTACCGAAAATATGAAGCGGGAAATGATCCGCAGTTTCCGCCAGATCATCGATATGCGCTTTGTGCGCATTGTGCTCGACGAAAACGACAACCCCGTGTGCCTCGGGATCATCTTCCCCGCCATCGGCGAAGCGGTCAAAAAGTCGGGCGGAAGGCTGACCCTTCCCACCCTTCTGCGAATATTGAGGACGGTGAAGAAGCCCAAGGTCGTCGATCTCGGCCTCATCGGCGTCGTTCCCGAACATGCCAACAAGGGCATCGGATCGGTGCTCGTCAATGAACTTTTGCACATGATGCGGGACAACGGCGTCGAATATTGCGAGACCAACCTCAACCTCGAGGACAACTACGCCATCATCAATCAGTGGAAGATGTTCAACGCCGTCCAGCACAAAAAACGCCGCGCGTTCGTCAAAAAGATTTAAGTAAACGGTGTGAAAAAACCGACCAAATGCGGTCGGTTTTTTTGGTTTGGAATACGTGTTGCGAGACGCCCCACCCCCTACCCCCCTCCCACGGAGGGGGCATGCGTGAACACGACCCACGGAGGGGGCAAGGTTCGCGTCATTCTGAGGCGACGGAGTGTATAAGGATTTCCGCGAAAGAAACTCTCCGAAGAATCCCGAACTACGAAGTCCGTATAATAAGGTGATGCTTCGACTACGCTACTTCGTGCCGAAAGTCGGCACTCGTGCCGACCTTCGATGGCGATCAGAACGTGCGGTCGGGGCAACATAACGTAATTTTAGAACGGAGCGTCGTTTATCAAAGTCTGTGTTTTCATCCTCGGGGTGCTTCGGGGAGGGGCCCGCGGTTTTCATTACACAGTTCGGCTCAGCATGACGCGGAGGCAATTTTCGCGTTTTGAAGCATTGACCTTGGACATGGTATGGGCGGAGAGCGTCGTCGAGGCGAAATCAAGTGTTGATACGGAAATAGGCGAGGTAAGTTTTGAAGAGGTCCTGTGCAGAGAGGCAGGTGTCCAAGAGGTAGCCGCGCTCGTTCTCCCATTCCCGAAGACCGCGGTAGTAGAAGCGTTTGAAATCGTCGTCGATGATGAAGGGCACGATGCCGCATCTCAGGCATTCTTTGAAGAGGATGAGCCGCCCCACTCTCCCGTTGCCGTCCTGGAAGGGGTGGATGCGCTCGAACTTCACATGAAAATCCAATAGCTCCTCGAGGGTCTTCTTCGTGGAGGCATTGTATTCTTCGAGGAGCTCACGCATCCTTTCGGGGACTTCTTCGGGGGGCGTTGTATAGAGATCGCCGACGGTATTGGGAAGTTTTTTGTAGTCGCCGACAGCAAACCAACCCTTTTTCGCATCCGAAGTTCCACACTTCAAAACACGGTGCAATTCTTTGATGAAGGAGGCTGTGAGCTTCCCTTTGGCGTGCGCGATGACGAGATCGATGCAGCGGAAATGGTTGACCGTCTCGACGATGTCGTCCACCTTTACGGTGCCGCCCTCAAGGCCGATCGTATTCGTTTCGAAGATGAAGCGCGTCTCGTTGCGGGAGAGCTTACTCCCCTCGATGTGGTTGGAATTGTAGGTGAGTTCGATCTGGACCTTGTGGTAGATGCCGCCCGAAAGTTTCGCATGCATCTCGGCGGTGAGCGTTTCGAGAAGGGTCCTCGGGGCGCTGGTTTTTTTGTTGGCGCGGTCGGGCTTTTGGGCATCCTCGGGGATGTTCCATGTCTTGCCCGTCAAAAAGGCGCCGTCCACCCTGCCGAGGGCACAATAATTGCGGACACTGCGCTCGGAGATGTTCCACTTTTTTGCGATTTCGGATACGGAAAGATATTGCATAACGCCCCCTCTCTTGTAAGTGTAACATACTATCGGCAAAAAAGCAAGGGGATTAAATTAAGAAATTTGAAGGAATTTTGCCGATAGAGGAAAAATATAAGTGGACTTCGTATGGGGGGATGCTTCGGGGAGGGGCTCGGCGTTTTCATTACACAATTCGGCTCAGCATGACGCGGGGGACACCCAACCCTCATTCCGCCCCGCGCGCACGATTGCCTACTAAGCGCGGCACGAGTGCCAACGGCACGAAGTAGCCGAAGACGAGAGAATCCCCCCTCAATGTGCTTGGGTGCGTTTGAGGGGGTCTCCTCCGCCGCGCCGCCCAAGGGCGGCGCGGCGTCGAGATGAGGAAGTAAAACACACGGCGTCGAGATGAGGAGAATGCAAGGATGACGCGGTTACCCCCTCCCGAGGGAGGGCGGTCGATTATTCGGACATGAGGGTGCGGGTGAGGAGGGATTCGATGAAGGAATGGTCGAAAAAGTTGCGGGGGAAGCGTTCGGGGACGGGATAGTCGCCGGCGATGCGGCCGCGCTTCAAAATGACGGCGCGGTGGGAAAGAAGGGCCGCCTCGTGGACGTCGTGCGTGACAAAGACGATCGTCTCATTTCTCCCCTCCCAGAGCTCTGAGACAAGCTCGATGAGCGATTTTTTGAGGGACAGATCGAGGGAGGAAAAGGGTTCGTCCATGAGGAGCAACTCGTGCGGATAGAGAAAGGCGCGGGCGATGGCGACGCGCTGTTTCTCCCCGCCCGAGAGCTCTTTCGGAAGGCTCTTTTCTCTGCCATTGAGGCTAACACGGCATACCATGTCCGCGATCTCCCCCCATTTTTGCTTGGGAAGGACGAATTTCAGGTTCCCCTCCACAGTGAGGTTGGGGAGGAGCCCGCTATCCTGCAGGAGGTAGGAGACGGGCATCGCGCCCTCCATCTTGCCCTCGAACGGGATAAGACCCGCGAGGACGTTCAAAAGCGTTGTTTTGCCCGCGCCGCTCTCGCCGAGGATGGCTGTTATTTTCCCCTCCTCGAGCTCTAAATCGATATTCTCGAGGGCGAATTTGTCGCCGTACTTTTTTGTGACGCCGAGAAGTTTCATGCGCGCCACCTCCCGACAAGTTTAGAAATGAGTGCAAGCAGCCCTTCGAGGGCAAAGCCCACGAGGATGCAGATGAGGGTGAGGGCCATGAGGCGGGGCATTTCGACGAACATCTTCGCATCCTGCATGAGGCCGCCGATGCTCCGGTAGGTGTTGGCGAGTACTTCGCCCGAGACGGTGATTTTGAGGCCCATCGAGAGGATGGAACCGCTCTCCGAGAGGATGCTCGGGGCGGCGAGCGGGAGATACATCCTGAAGATCTTGCGGCGCAGAGGGACCTTATACACCTTCGTGATGTCGCCGTACCGCCCTTTGACTTCGTCCAAACTCGTGAGCATGGCCGCATAGACCGCGGGGAAGAGCACGAGGAAGGTGACGATGACGGGGGCGACGCGGGGGTTCGTCCAAATGAGGAGCATCAGGATGATCGCCATCGTCGGGACAGTGCGAAGGATGGAGACGATGGGCGCGAAGAAGGCGCGGATCCCCCTCTTCAGGCTTGCAAGGACGGCAAAGAGTACGCCGAGCACGAGGGAGATGAGGAAGGAAACCGTGGTGCGGAGGACGGTGTTTCCGAAGGCACGCCAAAAGGCGGCCTCGCCGAGAAGCCGCCCCATCTCCCGGAAGGCGTCCGTAAAATTCGGGAGAATATAATCGTTTCTCAGACACAGCGCGGCGATAAACCACATTGCCCACAGGACCGCGATGGCCGCGAGTGAGAGAAGAAGGTTGTAGAGGGTCTGCTTTTTCACGTTATCCCATGTAGAAGAAGGCGTCCTCGGGGAGGGCCGTGGCGTCCACGCTCACGCCGATGAGCTTCTGAAGGAAGGCGGTGACCTCCGCCTTGCAAGTCTTGCTCGGCACATAGGAGACGGAGCAATTCGCGATGACGTCCGAAGTGAGGTTCTGCGCGCTGAAGGAGGGTTTGAGGCCGTCCGTGCGCACTTCATCGAGAAGAGAAAGGACGGTCTCGGGCGTGACGGAAGCGAGGTAATCGTCGCTCCCCTCCAAATAGGTGATGAAGGTATCGACGGCTTCTTTATTGCTCTCGATAACGCTCTTTTTGACGACGGCGACGGCCTGCGGATAGCCCCCCTCGCCGTAGAGCTCTTGGAGGCTCCCCGCTGATTTGAAGGGCCTTTGCGTCGTAGCGGTGCCCTTTATCTTGGTGGAAGCGGCGGGCTCGGGGCAGAGGTAGTAGTCGCAGCCGCCCGCGGGGGTGACGTTCTCGGGGTCGAAGGCGACGAGGTTGACTTTTGTCTCGTCAGCCGCGGCGTTCACGTTTTCGAGGGTCGCAAAGGGCACGGCGTTGTCGCTTAACACCGCTTTGAAGGTGAGACCGGGGACATTGGGAAGCTGGACGACGCCCACCTTTTTGCCGAGGAGGGCGGTCGCGAGATTTTCCTTCGTGATCGCAGGGGCATCTCCCGCCGTGAGGAAGTAGAAGTTGCCGTGCGTGACGGTGCCGAGCATTTGATAGGTCGTGCCCTCCCCGAGCATCTTTGCGGCGAGGTTGACGGGAAGCACACAGAAGTCGGCCTTGGGAGCTGCGCCCGAGACATACGCCTGGATGTTGTTGCTGTCGATGACCTCGAAATCAAAGAGGTCGTCCTCCTTTTTCTCCTCGATAGAAATGGCGTTGAGGAGGGCGAGCGCGGGGGCGCCGTCGGGGGCGACGACTTCGAGCTCACTCGTCTTGTTGCCGCAAGCGGCGACGGAGAGCATGCAGATCGCGGACATGGTGGCAGCGAAAACCGTGAAAAGTGATTTTTTCATATATAACTCCTTGTCTCAATATTTGCTGAAAAGTGTCTTGGCGGTGACGCCTTCGAGCCTGCCGAGCTTGCCCGTCAGCGCGTTGATGGAGGAGGCGTCGGCGTCGAGGACGACGCAGATGACGGACACCCCCTTCGCATGATAGGGTATTCCCATTCTGCCCACGATCCATTCCCCGTATTCAGAGAGAAGGGCGTTCACCTTTTCGGCGGAATGCTCCCTGTTTTCCACGATGACGGAGAGCACCGCGATGCGTTTTTCCCCATTTTCTTCCATAAAAAACCTCCCTTCGCCGCAAGGGCAAAGGGAGAAGAGCGCAAACTATGCGCCGAAAAATTCTCTTATATTGCCCCTTTGCGGTCAGACATTCTTTCCGTTCAGGTCGCCTCTATCATAGCACACGGCCAAAGTTTTGGCAAGTGATTTTCAATGTTTTTGAGAAAAGCGTTTCTTGCGCAATTTCACGATGAGAAGGGCCGCAACGCCTGCGACGAGCGCCCCGCCCGCCAAAACGGAGAGGAGGATGACGGCCAGCTTCATCGAGGGAGAGAGGCCGCTCCCCGCGCTCTGCCCGCTTGCATACGCTTCCTCGGAGGAGGCGAGCGCAAAGGAGAGTTCGCCGATGGGAAGCTCCTCCCGCTCAAAATGGTAGCCCCCCTCTTCACGCCGGAAACTAAAGTTGCTGTAGCCGAGATAGAAGGGCGTTTCGATGTAGATATCCAAATTTTTGACGGCGGCGAACCTGCGGGCGGGAGAGAGAAGATAGTCGAAGCGAAAGACGGGCCCGCTCCCGAACGCGGTGGGAAGAAGGGGCGTGGAAGTCTCCGCCATGATGTGTTCCCCCGCGGGGACAGACAGTTTATACTCATACCATGTCCGAAGTCGGCCCTCCGAGATCCACTCTGTCGGGACATAGATGAGGCCGAAGCGGTTGCCGCGGGAGGAGAGAAGATCCAAGAAGAGATTGTACCAATCCTCCTCGCAGATCAGAGGCTTGCCGTCGCCCTTCATGCGGGAGACGAAGGCGGAAAAGCTCTCCGCGGCCTCCTCGGATCTTGTAAAAGAGGCGTCCGATGCCCGCATCTTCCCCTCGCCATCCGTTGAGACGAAGGCGTCCACCGTCTCGGCGGCGTCGCCGAAGACGCACACTTCTATTTCGGCGTCCGTCTCCTCCGTCTCCCAAGTGAGGCGGACGAGGCCGTCCTCGACGACCGTCTTTGCCCCGCCGAAGCGGTTGTCAAAGTAGATGCGCGTGCGGGCCGGGTTGTACTTTAAGATGAGCTGTGCATAGGCGCGCCCCTCTGAAGCCGTGCGCTTCAAGCGGTAGAAGGTGCGCGTTACGGGAAGGTCGGGGGAGAAAAATTGGTCGCTCCGCCGCACATCTTCGATGCGGTCCACCTCCGCCTCGGCGTCGAAGGAAAAGACGCTGCGGAAGGTGAAGCGGTAGCGCGGCGAAAGCTCCTCACCCTTCCCCGTCCGAAAGGTGGTCTTGGGAAGGAGAGATGTGTCGATGCCCGCGTAGGCGCAGGCGTCAAAGGCGGGAAGATAGAGGCAAAGCTCTGTATCTTCCCCCGTCGGATTGTAAAATTCATACGTCGTATTGACGACGGAGGGGCATACCATGTCCGAGGAAGAGGCGGCAAGTTCGGATATCTGCATCCTGATCTCCTCTCGTTCGATCTCGATGGGACACCCCTTCTTCACGACGACGCCGCAGCCGTCCGTTCCCTCGAATTTGCTCCCCGCCTCTGCCCTTACGACCCCGCTCGTTGCCGCGGCAAGGGTGATGGGAAGGGCGAGGAGAAGCGTCCCCCATTTTTTCTTCATGAAGTTTCCTCCTTTTCCGCGGCGTCCTCTCTTTCCCCTTCATCGGGGGGAGGCGGAAATTTTACCCAGAAGTCGCTTCCCTTCCCCTCTTCGGAGATGGCGCCGAAGGGACAGCCCTCCATCTCGAGCACGCTCTTCACGATGGAGAGCCCCAGCCCCGTCCCCTTGACGGGAAGTTTGTGCGTCTCCTGAAGCCTATAGTAGCGGTCCCAGATGAGGTCCGCCTGTTCCTTTGGAATGCCCGCGCCCGTATCGATGACGTCGAGGCGGGTGTCCTCCCCCTCCGCCTTGAGGCGGACTGTCACCTTCTTATCCGCGCCCGTGTAGTTGACGGCGTTCGTGAGGAGGTTGTAGATGACCTGACCGATGCGCCCGCGGTCGGCATAGACGTAGCGGTCCTCCTCGATGTCCTGTTCGAAGAGATACCCCTGCGTCTCGGCGAGGTAGTCGAACTTTTCCAATGTGGCATATAAAAGTTCGGAGAGGTTGAAGACGGCGGGCGCATGCGTGCCCACCCCCGCGCGGAGTTTGGAGAGGTCCAGAACGTCCTCGACGAGCGCGGTGAGGCGGTCGGCCTCGTCGATGATGATCTTCGCGTGGGCGTCCCGCTTCTTCTTGTCCTCCCCCGAGATCTCTTTGATCATCGAGGCGTATGCCTTGATCATGGTGAGCGGGGTCTTGAAGTCGTGCGAGACGTTTGCGATGAGCTCCCGCTGCATGGCGTCCGCCTTGGAGATCTCCACGCGGGCATATTCGAGGGCGTCGGAGAGCTCCTGCAACTCCATGCAATAATAGTTTCGCTTGAAATCCAAATGAAAGTGGCCGCGGGCGAGCTCCTTTGCATGGGCGGTCACCTCCGTTATGGGACGGGTGATGAGCATTGCGACAAAGCCGCTCGCGATGAAGGCGAGGACGATGGAGAGTAGCCCCGCCGCGAGGGAGAGCCAGCGGAGACTGCTTTCCAGCCCCCGGATCCGGGCGATGGAGGAGGTGACATAGAGGTAGTAGGGATGCCCCTTGACGACGGAGACATAGCCGAGCGTCTCGTCGCCGTCGATGACCGTATCCTCCTTCCCGTCCGAAAGTTCCCTTTTGAGCGTCTCCACGATCTCGGGGAATTTCTCGTCGCCGTAGCCGTCCGAATCCACCGTGCTCCCGTCGAAGGAGAGAAGGCGGATCCTCACGTCGCATGCGTCCTCGATCTCACGGAGCCTACGAAAGAGCATCGTATCCGCGTTCGCCCCCGCAAGTTCCTCCGCCGCATTCTTTGCCGCCTCCTTCATGGAAGAGAGCGTTCTGTCGCGGTATTGTATGCCGACGAGGAGGCTCTGCACCGCTAAAAAGAGCAAAATGATGACGAGGGCGAAGAGGGTGAAGGCAAACCAGAGCGTGATGCCGAGGCTCCTCCCCGTCCAATATTTTGCACGGCCTCTCGCGCGCTTCATCTCTTCCCTCTCTATACTTCGAATTTGTAGCCGAGGCCGCGGAGGGTCACGATGAATTTGCGGTACTCCTTGAGGCTGGAGCGGAGCATCTTCACATGCGTGTCCACCGTGCGGTCGTCACCGTAGAAATCATAGCCCCAGACCTTGGAGAGAAGCCGCTCGCGGGAGAGGGCGACGCCCATGTTCTGCACGAAGTAGAAGAGCAGTTCATACTCCTTGGGCGTGAGGACGGCCTTCTCGCCGTCGACATAGACGTTTCTGCCCGCGATGTCGATTTTTAACCCCTCGAACTCGTACATGCCCCCCTCCGATTGCGCCGTAACGCTCGCGCGGCGGGTGACGGCGTGGATGCGGGCGAGCACCTCTTTGGGGGAGAAGGGCTTGGTGACATAGTCATCGGCGCCGATCTCGAAGCCGAAGAGCTTGTCGTATTCCTCCCCCCTTGCGGAGAGCATGATGACGGGCACTTTGGAAAATTTTCTGATCTCCTTGACTGCGGAAAAACCGTCGAGACGAGGCATCATGATGTCCATGAGGACGACGTCGAACTCCTCCTCGCGGCACTTTTTGACGGCCTCCATGCCGTCCCCCGCCTCATCTGCCTCGCCGCCCTCGAATTCCACATACTCGCGGAGCACGGCGCGGATCATTTCTTCGTCGTCTGCGATCAATACTTTCATGCGTGTTTCCTCCGTTTTTCCCATTCTATCAGATATTCGTAGCGCGTGGTTTATCACTTTGTGAAAACTGTGTGAAATTTTCTTCAAAATATTATAACACAATTTTTTGAGTGGTGCAAGCCGGAAAAATTTTCCAAACATTAGTTTCAAAATCTTGGAACAAACGTTTGACAAACGCCCCGCGCGCGTGGTATAATATGGTCATGATCGATGCGGAGAAACTGAAAGTGCTCACTGAGAGCGCGAAATACGATGTGTCGTGCTCCTCCTCGGGGAGCGCGAGAAAAAACGAGGGGGGCATCGGGAACGGATATATCGCGGGATGCTGTCACTCCTTTACGCCCGACGGGCGGTGCATCTCCCTTCTCAAGATTTTGCTCTCCAACGACTGCATCTTCAACTGCAAGTACTGCATGTCCCGCTCGGATGCGGACGTTCCCCGCATGACGGCGACGCCCGAGGAGATCTGCGAGCTGACCATCGACTTCTATAAACGCAACTATATCGAGGGGCTCTTCCTCTCCTCCGCCGTGGTAAAGTCGCCGGATTTTGCGATGGAACAGCTCCTTCTGACGGTGAAAAAACTGCGCACCGAATACAAGTTCTGCGGATATATCCATCTGAAGGGCATTCCCCGCGCGGATCCCCTTCTCGTGCATGAGGCGGCAAAGTATGCCGACCGCATGAGCTACAATATCGAGCTTCCGACGGAGAAGAGCCTCAAGCTCCTCGCCCCGCAAAAGAGCAGGGAGAGCCTCCTTCTTCCCATGAAACAGCTGCAGCGGGAGCGGAAGATCTTCTGCGAGGAAAAGCGGAAGGGACACTTTCTCCCCGCGGGACAGACGACGCAGCTCATCGTGGGGGCCTCCCCCGAACCCGACGGACAGATCCTGCGCCTCACGCAAGGGCTATACAGGCAGACGGGGCTGAAGAGAGTGTATTACTCCTCCTATGTTCCCGTCGTGCACGATCCCCTTCTCCCCGAGACGGCCGCGGGGAGCATGCGGGAACACAGGCTCTATCAGGCGGACTGGCTGCTCCGCTTCTACGGATTCGATGCGGAGGAGATCGTGGAGGACGACGGGAACCTCTCTCTGGACTTCGATCCGAAGTGCGCGTGGGCGCTTCGCAACCTGCAGCTCTTTCCCGTCGAAGTCAACCGCGCGCCCCTGGAAGTGCTTCTGCGCGTCCCCGGGATCGGCGCACGCAGTGCATATCGCATCATGGAGGCGAGGAAATACACAAGGCTCACCTTCGAAGACCTCAAAAAAATGCGCGTCGTCTTGAAACGGGCGCGGCACTTCATCACGGCAAACGGTAAATTTTTCGGAGCGGAGAGCAAGAAGAGCATCCGCGGGGCCATTACGGCGGGAGAAAAGCGGGAAGGAGCGGTGCAACTCTCCCTCTTTTCCGACCGCGAGACCGCACTCTCCGCGCTCACGGGGGAACTATGATCTATTTCTATGACGGAACAAAGGAAGCCTTTCTCACAGCCTTTCTCCTCGCCTATCCCGACGAGGAGGCGGTGCTCGTCTCGGGGACGAGGCAGCTCTCCGTCGGGCAGAGCACCGTCTTTGTGCGGTCGGATCCCGACCGTGCGAGGCGGGCGGAGGCGCGGCTCAAGGAGCTGGACAGGGACGGTCTCAAAGAGCTCGATCTTCTCCTTCGCAGCGGGCAGGAGGACCGCGATACGGTGGCGTTCGAATACTTCCGCCTCATCGCGGCGCGCGGCTGTCCCGTGAGGAAGATGCTCGCCGAGGACGCCGTCTTTGCGGCCATGGAGTGCATCCGCAGGGTGGAATTCGAGGTGCACCGCTTCCACGGATTTCTGCGCTTCATGGAGAGTGCGAGCGGCGCGCTCTATGCCCCCTTTGCCCCCGACAACGACATCTGCGACCTCATCTTGCCCCACTTCCGCACGCGGCTTGCACCCCTTCCCTTCGTCATCCACGACGTGGGAAGAAAAAAGGCGGCCGTCTTTGACGGGGACCATGTCTTCACTGCCCCCCTCGAAAAGGCCGAGCTCGCCCTCTCCTCCGATGAAGAGGGCTGGCAGGAGCTGTGGAAGCACTACTATAAGAGCGTGAATATCCCCTCGCGGGAGCGGCTCAAGCAGATGCGCGGCTACATGCCCGTGCGCTATTGGAAGTTCATGCCCGAGAAATAATTTTCAGAGGCGGCTCTTGAGCAAAACAAGCTCCTTGACGCTCTCCTCGCACCCGCACTTCAGGGCAAAGATCGCCGAGCACAGGGCGGGGTCCTCGAGGTCGGAGAGCATGCGGGAATACCGCTCGATGGCGGCGTGTTCGAGGCGGAGGTCGGCCTCGAGCATGGCGGGAAGGTCCTTCGCATAGTCCACGGCAGAGGCGGCGTGGTAGCTCACGGGATAGGGCGGGCAGGCGGTAAAGACGGGGTCGGCACCCAGTTTTCGGATGACGGTACCGAGTTTTTCCAGCTCAAACAGCTTTGCAGCGGCAAGTTTTTCGAGCCTCTTGGCCTCTTCCGCATGTCCCCTGCCGAGCAGGACGACCTGATAGACGTATTGAAGCGCGGCGGTGAGCGCGCCGCTCTTGCCCGCATAGGCGGGTGCGACGAGTTTGAGTGCGCGCGGGTCTTCGGCGATCTCCCTTTCGGCCGTGATGTCTTCCTGCATAAAGGCTCCCCCTTTCGCTCTTTTCCCCATGCTATGCGCGGGCGGGAAAAAGGGTGACGGGGGGATGTGCCATGGTGGTTTGTAGGGGTCTCCTCCGCCGCGCCGCCCGATGGGCGGCGCGGCGTCGAGATGAGGAGAAAAAAACGCGGCGTCGAGATGAGGAGATAGTGGGGATGACGCGGTTCAGCCATTGGAAGCACAACCCTCATCCGTCACGCGGAGCGTGACACCTTCCCCCATGGATGGGGGAAGGCTTAAAGGAAGCACAACCCCCCATCCGTCACGCGGAGCGTGACACCTTCCCCCATGGATGGGGGAAGGCTTATAATGCGGTATACTCATTGGAAGTATAACCCCCATTCGTCACGCAGAGCGTGACACCTTCCCCCATGAATGGGGGAAGGCTTATAATAAGGTGATGCTTCGACAGGCTCAGCATGACGATATTTGGAATGGGTTATCGTTTATCAAAGTCCATGTTTTCATCCTTGAGATGCTTCGAGGATGAGCTCACAGTTTTCATCCCTCTTGGTCGGCTCAGCATGACGAATAGAGGCCCCCACTTCGGTCGTGAAAAGTGACAGCTCCTCCCGATGGAGGAGCTGTTTTCGGACTGCGTATGAGGGGATCCTTCGACTTCTGCTTCGCCTCCGCTCAGGATGACGCGGGTGGCAAGGGCTTTATTTCTCGCTTTCGTAGTAGCAGCCGGAGAACTGCGTGGGAGGCATCGTCTCCCCTTCGCCGACGTAGACGGTGTTGATGACTTTGCCGTTTCTGTCGATGACCTTGTATGCGCCCGTCTTGGGGCAGATGTCGCCTGAATTGAGTTTCATATCCTTTCCTCCTTACAGACAGTATGCGAGGAAAAAGCATTTCTCATACATGCTCAAAGGCGGCCCGTCAAAGAGAGCGTGAAGGTGATGAGCGAAAGAAGGACGAGGTAGAGGGCAAAGTAGCGGTAGCCCGCCTTCCCCGCCGCCCGCAGGACGAGTTTTATCGCGAAGTATCCGGAAATTGCCGCGGCGGCGACCCCGAGCAGCATTCCTGCGATCTCCGCCGCCCCGACGAGCGCAGGCGTTCCCGCGGGCGAGAAGAGGTCCTTTGCGGAAAAAAGAACGCCGCCCAAGATGACGGGGATGCTCATCAGGAAGGAAAAGCGCGCGGCCTCCCCTGTATCCGCCCCCGCAAAAGTGCCCATGGCGATCGTAGAACCGCTCCGCGAGATGCCCGGAAGGATGGCGACGGCCTGCATGAGCCCCATGGCCGCGGACTGCTTCCAGCCAAAAGCGGAAGTTCTCTTCCTCCGTTTGGCGACAAGTTCCGAGGCGAGAAGAAGAATTGCCGTCACGAGAAAGCAGACGGCAAGGAGGATGGCTCCCGCATCTCCCGCGAACGCTTCGTCGATCTTCCCCCCGAGGAGGACGCCGCAGATCCCCGCGGGGATTGTCGCGACAAGGAGCATGACAAGGCGCTTATACGGCCTTTGGAAGAGGGCGAGGATGTCCCTTCGGAACAAGATGACGACGGGGATGAGGGTGCCGAGGTGCAAAAATAAATTCAAAAAGGTCATCCTTCCCCCTTCCGCCGAAAATCCGAGGGCGCGCTGAAGGAGGGCAAGATGACCCGAAGATGAAACGGGCAGGAACTCACAGAGTCCCTGCACCGTACCGAGCAACAGATATTTGAGTAGCGTTTTGAAAACTTCCATTCAAGACCCGAATGATGAAATTCAGAGTCTCAATAGATCCTTATACACCCCTTCGTTCTTGTGCGAACAATCGTCGACGTATTCCTCGAGGATCTTGTTCTGACGGCGGGAGACCTGCGTATCGACGATGCCCGACTTGAGCTGTTCGAAGTAGAGATAGGAGAAGCTGTTCTCCACTTCGTTATCGCCCTCTGCCTCCTCGGCATTGAAGGTGAAGGCCGCATCGCCCTCATTGATGTCCGCGAAGGAGAAGGTGCAGTAGATGATGTGCCAGCCGTAGTCGGTGGGAACGACGACGTAGCTGCCCGCGCCGAGGCGCACCGCAAGCTGTGCCGCATACTCGAACTCCTTCATGTACGACGTCTGATAGGGCGAGATCATGTAGCCGAGATAGCTATTGAGACCTGCTGTATCCGTATTGTACGCAAAGGAGAGTTCGTTTATGACGGAGAAGGCGACATTCTCGGGCGTGCCCGAAACAAACATCCTGTTGGGGTCGAACTTGTTTTCTGTGAAATACCCGATCTTGCCGATTTCGTAGATGAAGGAATCGTAATTTACCTGCCCGACGCGAATAGTGGGATCTTCCGCTTTGTCTTCTTCGGTATAGTAGAAGCTCTCGCGTGTGAAGTAATTCGCCTTGTAAGTTCCGTTGTTGTAATCGGGAAGGTCGACAAATTTAAGGTCGGCGTCTTTGTAGTCTTTGCCAAGCTCAGAATTCGCATATGTCATATACCCCTTCATCTCGGCGAGGAAGCCGTCGATGTCGATGCGGTTGGGGTTGGTCTTCTTGACTTCGCCCTCCTCATCGCCGGGCTCCACCGTGCCGTTGTAGGTGTACTTGCCGAGATAGTTCTTGATCTTCTCGTACTGCGCGGACTGGGTGACTTTCCCTGTTGCATCCTTGACGTCGTCGCTCTTGGTGAAGCTGTTCTCGAAGAAGAGGTAGCTACGGTCCTCGTTACCGCCTGTGAAGCCCTCCGCTTCATACGAATAGTTCTCGTGGCCTGTGAACCAAGTGCCGCGCTGGTCGGTCGCCTGCACCTTCTGGAGGAGGCGGGCACGGGCCGCATACTTGGCACCCTTCGCGTCGCCGAGGTCGTTCGTGAAGCTCGAGAGCTCCTCCGTCTGCAGCGTGGAGAAGGGAAGGAGAATGTTGAGCACGTAGCCGTAGTTGTAGTTGTAGGGGATGAAGACGAAGGAGGAATCGGAGACGGCATTGAAGGCGTCCTCGAATGCAGACTTGTTGTTCGAATACTCCGCTCGCTGGTCATTGACTTCGTTATCGTAGACGGTCTTTGCCCAGTCCTTATCCAACTTCTTGACTTCCTCCTCCTCGAAGGCGTCGCTCAGTTTGGTGAGGAGGGCGGACTTGTATTGCAGGATGAGCTGGCGGGCAAAATAGTCGGTCTCTTCGATCTTCGTGGTGTCCTCCCCCTTCTTGAGCTGGTCGCCGCTGTAGAGGTTGGAGATGAAGAGGTTGTAGGCCGCCTTGCGGGTGGCAACGGTGGAACCGTCGAGCTTTTCGTAGCTGCCGAGGGCTGTCTCTTTGCCCGTGTAGATGCGGTATTCTGTATCGAAATAGTCGTCCTTGACGGTCTCTGCGCCCGTCGGGAGGGTGCGGACATCCGAATCGGCGGTGTGGTCGTGATCGTCCTCCACTGCCTTGATGAGGCCCTGCTCCTGATTGTCGATCGCGCTGTTGATGGCGACGCGCAGATCGTAGAGCGCCTTCGCCTGTTCGTCGTCGTCGAGGAAGTATGCAAGGCCCGCCTGTTCCTTCTTGGCATCGCTGGTGTTCGCCGCCGCCCCGACAGCGCTCACATAGTCCGCGACATTATAATCGTTATCCGTCTGCTTGCAGAAGTAGGCCTTCGCATATTGCACGTTCACTTCGCGCTGGATGAGGTTGTCGAGGAGGAAGTCGAAGGCCTGCTCGACGCTCATGCCGTAGGACTGCACGAGGGTGGAACCGTTGGAGATGAAGCTCATGACAAGTTCGCGCTTTGCGATGGAGGCGTCGCCGATGAGCTTGGAGGCATCCAGCCCCTTGAACTCGCCGTCCTCCTTTGTGAATGCATCGCTTGTCCCGATATTGACCGTAGCAACGGTGCGGTTGTAGTCCACGGTGAGGTTCTGAACAGTGAGCGCGTCGCAACCCGCGAGCGCACCGCAGGTACCGATCGCAAATACCGCCGCAAGGGCTACCGCCGCCGTCTTCTTTTTGACATTCATAAACGTAACTCCGAAAATTGTATTCCCATTCTTTTGCGTGCGCGCACATAGGTATGCGCCCCCGCACTCTCTCTATTATAACGCATTTCCTCAAAAGGTGCAAATAATTTTCATGGAATTTCAGTGAAAAGTTGCGGCAAACTTCAAAAATTTCGTCATGAGCAGCATCGTCTTCCCCCCTTCGCCCATATTTTTGAAGCGAAGGACGGGCGCGGTCGTCATCTCGAGGCTGAGATAGGCGGCATATTTGTCCATGGCGGCGTCCAACTTTTCGAGGGCGGAGAGGGCGGAGAAGGTGAGCGTTCCCCCCTTGGGGCCGACGGAGACCTTCTTGACCTTCAGGCGGGCGGCATAGCGCTTCATCACGGCGATGACGAGAAGGTTGACCGTCGCCTCGGGAAGGGGGCCGTAGCTCTCCTCCATCGAGGTGCACACCCGCTTGTAGTCGGCGGCCGAGCGGATCTCGGCGATCTGCTTGTAGCAGTCCATGCGGCCCGCGTTGGACTCCACGTAGCTCTCGGGAATGAAGGCGGACACCTTGATGTCGAGATCGAC
>CANRIO010000022.1 GCA_947630605.1 uncultured Clostridia bacterium | reverse complement strand
GCCTCTCTCCCGCCATCTCCATCGATCAGAAGACGACCTCGCACAACCCCCGTTCCACGGTGGGAACGGTCACCGAGATCTACGACTATCTCCGCCTCCTCTTTGCGCGTGCGGGGACGCCGCACTGCCCGAACTGCGGCAGGGAGATCCGCCGTCAGACGGTGGACGAGATCGCCGACCGCGTCATGGGCATGCCCGCGGGGAGCAAGATCCTCCTCCTCGCCCCCGTCGTCCGCGGCAAGAAGGGGGAATATAAAAAGGAGCTCGCCTCCTACCGCAAGAGCGGCTTTGCCCGCGTGAAGATCGACGGCATCATCTACGATCTGCAAGAAGAGATCGCTCTCGAGAAGAACATCAAGCACAACATCTCCGTCGTCGTGGACAGGTTGGTCGTCAAGGAGGGCGCCATAAAGCGGCTCACCGAATCGCTCGAGACTGCCTTGAAACTTGCCGACGGCCTCGTTTCCGTCGACTGCGAGGGGGAGGAGACCCTCTATTCCTCCCGCTATGCCTGCCCCGACTGCAACATCTCCATCGAGGAGATCGAGCCCCGCCTCTTCTCCTTCAACACCGTCTGGGGGGCCTGCCCGACCTGTTCGGGCCTCGGCTTCACGCAGAAGGTGGACGACGGCCTCATCTGTCCCGACCGCACCAAGTCCCTCCGCGACGGGGCGATCAGGATCAGCGGCTGGAACCTCGACAGCTCCTCGGTGACGCAGGCGTACCTTGCCGCCCTCTCCCGCCACTTCGGCTTTTCTTTGGACGTCCCCGTAAAGGACCTTCCCGCGGGCGTCTACGACATGCTCATGTACGGCAGCGGCGACGAGAAGATCGAGATGGATTACAGGACCAAGACCTTCCACACCCACTACCGTGCGCCGTGGGAGGGGTTTGTGAAAAATTTGCAGCGCAGGTATGAGCAGACCTCCTCGGTGAGCGTGAAGTGGGACATCGAACGCTACATGCGCACCGCAGACTGCCCCGACTGCAAGGGGAAACGTTTGAAGCGCGAGGCCCTCGCCGTCACGGTGGGGGGGAAGAATATCGCCGAAGTTTGCGACATGCCCGTGCGCGCCATTCTCTCCTTCCTCGAAGGACTGCAGCTCACGCCGACGCAGCACGCCATCGCGGACGGCATTCTCAAGGAGATCCGCGCCCGCCTCAACTTCCTTGCGGGGGTGGGGCTGGACTATCTCACCCTCTCCCGCAGCGCGGCGACGCTCTCGGGCGGGGAGAGCCAGCGCATCCGCCTCGCCACCCAGATCGGCTCCGCCCTCTCGGGCGTCCTCTATATTTTGGATGAACCCTCCATCGGACTTCACCAGAGGGACAATCAAAAGCTCCTCGCCTCCCTGAAGGGGCTCCGCGACCTCGGCAACACCCTCATCGTCGTCGAACATGACGAGGAGACGATGCGGGCGGCGGACTATCTCGTGGACATCGGCCCCATGGCGGGCGTGCACGGGGGCGAAGTCGTCGCCTGCGGAAGCGTGGAGGACCTCATGAATTGCCCCGCATCCATCACGGGGGACTTCCTCGCAGGGCGGAGAAAGATCCCCGTCCCCGCCGTGAGAAAACCCTCGGACGGACGCTTCTTTCGCGTAAATGGGTGCCGCCAAAACAATCTGAAGGGCATCGACGTCGCCATTCCCGCGGGGCTCATCACCCTCGTCACGGGGGTGAGCGGATCGGGAAAATCCTCCCTCGTCAACGAGATCATCCTTCCCATTCTCGCGAACAATCTGAACGGGGCACGCCTCCCCACGGGCAAGGCGGACAGCTTCGAAGGGCTGGAATATTTCGACAAGGTCATCGCCATCGACCAGTCGCCCATCGGCCGCACGCCCCGCTCCAACCCCGCGACTTATACGGGCGTGTTCACCCCCATCCGCGAACTTTTCGCCGCGACGACGGACGCCAAGACGATGGGGTTCAAGGCGGGGAGATTCTCCTTCAACATCGCGGGCGGCAGGTGCGAAAACTGCGAGGGGGACGGCATCATGAAGATCGAGATGCACTTCCTGCCCGACGTGTACGTCCCCTGCGAAGTGTGTGGCGGAAAGCGTTATAACCGCGAGACGCTCGAAGTAAAATATAAAGGGAAGTCCATCTCCGACGTCCTCGAAATGACGGTGGAGGAGGCGTGCGAGTTCTTCAAAAACCAGCCCTCCATCTACAACAAGATCAGGACGCTGAACGAGGTGGGACTAGGCTATATCAAGCTCGGCCAGAGCTCGACGACGCTCTCGGGCGGCGAGGCACAGCGGGTGAAGCTCGCGACGGAGCTTTCCAAACGTTCGACGGGGAAGACGGTGTATATCCTCGACGAACCCACGACGGGGCTTTCGAGCTACGATGTGGAAAAGCTCGTAAAGATCCTTCTCCACCTTCGCGAGAGCGGCAATACGGTCATCGTCATCGAGCACAACCTCGACGTCATCAAGATCGCCGACCACATCATCGACCTCGGCCCCGAAGGGGGAGACGGCGGCGGCACGGTCGTGGCCGTCGGCACTCCCGAGGAGATCGCCGCCTGCGACCAAAGCTACACCGGCCAATTCCTGAAAGCGCTCTTGTAAAGTCCGAAGTAGCCGAAACGGCCATACCATGTCCGTAAGGTATCGCGTCATGCTGAGCCGACCAAGAGGGATGAAAACCGCGAGCCCCTCCCCGAAGCATCCCGAGGATGAAAACAGCAACATTGATAAACGCCATGCCATTCTAAATCACGTCATGCTGAGCTTGTCGAAGCATCACCTTATTATAATCGGACTTCGTATGAGGGGATTCTTCGGAGAGTTACCCCGTCGGAAAGTCTTATAAACCCCATCGGCTCAGAATGACGCTTCCCCCCTAACCCCTAATCACTAACCACTGAGAGGCATTATGTTCAATCAAAAATTACAGAAGTTAGGCACAGAGCATTCCGCGATCCGCGAGCTGTTCGAATACGGGCTCGCAAGAAAAAAAGAGATCGGCGAGGAGAACGTCTTCGATTTCTCCCTCGGCAATCCCAATGTGCCCGCCCCCGCATGCGTCACGGAGGAGCTCCTTCGGCTCATCGGCGAAATGCCGCCCGAAAAGTTACACGCCTACTCCTCCGCCGTCGGGCTCAAAGAGGTCCGCGCGGCCATAGCACAGTACATACAGAGCTCGTTCGGGGTACCCATGTCCGAGGATCTCATCTTCATGACCTGCGGCGCATCCGCCTCGCTCGTCAGCGTCCTCTCCGCTCTCCTCCTTCCAGAAGAGGAGGTCATCGTGCCCGCGCCCTACTTCCCCGAATACGCCCTCTTTATCGAACAGGCGGGCGGAAAGATGGTGCCCGTTCCCACGGACGAAAAGTTCCATCTCGACCTTCATGCCATCGAGCGGGCCATCACCGAAAGGACAAAGGCGATCCTCATCAACTCGCCCAACAATCCCACGGGCGCGGTCTACACGAAGGGGGAACTCGAAGGTCTTGCCGCCCTCCTCGAGAGGGTGAATACGACGCGTAAAGAGCCCATTTTCCTCCTCTCCGACGAGCCCTACCGCGAGCTCTGCTACGGGGAAAAGCCCACCTTCCCCATGGTCGTCTATCCCCACACCGTCGTCCTGTATTCCTTCTCCAAAGTCATCTCCCTGCCCGGAGAGCGCATCGGCTATGTCGCCGTCTCTCCCGCATGTTACCATGCGCAGGAGCTTTTCTTTGCCGTCCGCGGTGCGGCAAGATATCACGGCTATGTGTGTGCGCCCACCCTCTTCCAGCGGGTCGTCGCGGACTGCCAGGGGGTCACGAGCGACCTCGAAGTTTATCGCCGCAATCGCGATCTTCTGTATGGGGCACTCTCGGACATGGGGTACTCCTGCACCGTCCCGGAGGGGGCATTCTTCCTCTTTGTGAAGGCGTTGGAACCCGATGCAAAGGCATTCTGTGCGCGGGCAAAGAAGCATGAACTGCTCCTCGTGCCCTCCGATAGTTTCGGCACGAAGGGATATGTCCGCATCTCCTACTGTGTGAAAGGGGAGACCGTCGAAAGAAGTCTTCCCGCCTTCCGCGCCCTCTTCGAAGAATACAACGGCTGAACTCCCTTTTCCGCATAAATATTTTCCGCCTCCGCATAATGCGTTTATACGGAGGTTTTTTTATGAAAGCAACGGGTATCGTGCGTCGCATCGACGAGCTGGGCAGGGTGGTCATCCCGAAGGAGATCAGGCGGACGCTCCGCATTCGCGAGGGAGATCCCCTGGAACTTTTCACCGACCGCGACGAGCTCATGCTCAAGAAATATTCTCCCATCGCATCGGTGGAACGCTTTGCGGAGGGCACGGCAAGATCTTTGAACGAACAGAGCGGCTATCTCGCCGCCATCACGGACAGCGACACCATCCTCTCCGCCGCGGGCAACGGGAAGAAGGGGCTCGTCGGCAAGAGGGTCTCGGACAAGCTCACCGAGATCATGCAGTCGCGCAGAAGTTTTCTCGCAAACAAGGCGGAGAGCGGCGAGGTGTGCAAGATCGCGGAGGAGGAAGAGGAGGGATACACGGCGCAGATCGTCGTGCCCATCGTCGCGGGCGGCGACTGCCTCGGCTCGGTCATCCTGCTCTCCCGCGAGGAGGGGGCGGTGATGGAGGGAGCGGCCGTAAAGTTGGCCCGCCTGACCGCCGATATCATCGCCAATCAGTTCGAATAAGCGAAAAGCGAATCGCATATCTGCGGCGCGATACTGTGTCGAAGAAGCGTTTTTCCTTGGTCACGTACGCATATAGTACGCTCCCTGCGGAAAAAGCTCCTTCTCCTTGTCTCGCTTGCAGCTATGCGATTTAACGGAAACAATATTCGCTTTTTCCCTCATCTCGACGCTGCGATAGCGGCGCACGAGCCGAAGGCGAAGTACGACACTATCGCGGCGGAGGAGCCCCCTACAAACGCGCTTTGCCACATCGAGAGGGGATTCCCTCGCCCGCTCCGCGGGCTCGGAATGAGGACAGGGACACCGTGCAAAGCTCATTTCCTCACGAAATTTCTTTTTGCTTGCCAAAAAGAAATTTCGTGAACCTTTTACATATTCATGCAACACAAGACCTTTCTCAAAAGCGTTGCGGTGATCACGGCGGGGACCCTCTTTGCAAAGGGCATCGGGGCGCTCTACCGCATCCCGCTCATGGGGCTTCTCGGCGGCTATGGCATGGGGCTCTATCACATGGCCTATCCGCTCTTTCTCCTCCTTCTCACCTTCTCGTCGGCGGGGATTCCGTCGGCGTTTTCGCGTATGATCGCCGAGGAGCGCGCACGCGGCGTGGAGGACGGCTCGACGGTCAGAAGCGCCCTCCGCCTCTTTGCCGTCTTGGGACTTTTCGGGAGCGCCCTCATGTGCCTCTTTGCCCCCGAGATGGCGAAATTGCAGCAGGAAACCGCCCTCGGTCCCTGCTACTACGCCCTCGCGCCCTCCGTCTTTTTCGTCGCCCTCATCGCCGTCTTCCGCGGCTACTTTCAGGGCAAAAACGACATGCTCCCCACCGCCTTTTCGGAAATTTTGGAACAGCTCTTCAAGGCCGCGGCCGGGCTGTATTTTGCCTATCGCTACCGCGCAGAACCGCAAAAGGCCGTCGCATACGCCCTCGCCGCCGTCACCCTTTCCGAACTCTTTGCCCTCTTCTACCTCGCCCTTCGCTATCGCGGGGAATGGCGGGCAAGGAGGCTCTGCGTGCAAAAAAGAGGGGGAGCGGGCATCCTCTACGCCGCCTTTCCCGTGATGGCGGCCGCGGCCCTTCTGCCCCTTTCGCAGACGGTGGACAGTATCCTCGTCGTGCGTCTCCTCTCCCGCCACACGACGCGGGCGGTCTCCCTCTACGGCCTCTTTTCGGGGGGAGCGCTGGGGCTTATCAACCTGCCCGCGACGCTCTGCTACGGCCTTGCGGCGGCGAGCGTCCCCGCCGTCTCCTCCGCCTTTGCAAGGGGAGAGGAAGGGGAGGGGAGAAGAAGGGCGGTCTATGCCCTCGCCCTCGCCCTCGCCCTCTCCATTCCCTGCGCCGTGGGGCTGTATCTCTTCGCCGGGCCCATCGCGGACATCCTCTATCCCGCCCTCTCGGAGGGGGACCGCGCTGTCCTCGTTTCCCTCATCAAGACGGTCTCCGTCTCCGCCGCAACGCTGGCGGGCGTGCAGACGCTTGCGGCCACGCTCACGGGCATGGGTAGGGCGAAATACGCCGCCGTCTCCATGCTCGCCGCCGTCATCGCAAAATTTTTGCTGCAATTTCTGCTCGTCGGGAGTGCCCGCTACTCCATTCTCGGCGCGGGTGCGGCCGCAAATATCTGCTATTTGATTGCTTTTTCCCTCGATTTGTTTTATACTGTAAAAAAAGACAGGACGGGAAAGAGAGATGATTTCGATCGTAGGGCTCGGCGTAGAAGAGGGGGATCTCACCGCGAAGGCGCTCGAGACGCTGAGGGCGGCGGACAGAGTGTTCGTGCGGACGGCGTCGTGCTCAAAAAATTTGGAGCGTGCGGGCATTGCGTTTGAGACCTTCGACGCGCTCTATGCAAAGAGCCGCACCTACGACACCCTCGCAAAAAATATCGCAAGGGAAGTACTCTCCGCCGCAAGGAAGGGAAACGTCTGTTACTGTGTGGACGGTGGCACCTTCGAGGACGTTGCCGCCCGCATTTTGCGCACAAAGAAGGGGGTCGTCACCGTCGAAGGCATCTCGAAGGGGGCGCACTTTGCGGCAAGGGCGGGCCTTTCCCGCTACTATGCCGTCTCCGCCTTCGAACTTCAGGATGGGGAAATGGCCCTTCCCCTCGTCATCTACGATCTGACCGACGACAACGCGGGGGACGTCAAACTCTTCCTCGCCGAACAGTACGGCGACGAGGCCCCCTGCATCTACCTTTCGGGGGAGGGGGAGGAGCGCATTCCCCTCTATGAGATGGACAGAAGGAAGTGGAAAGAAGGCTGTGCGCTCGTCCTTCCGGAGGTCCCGCTCCTCGAAAAACACCGCTTCTCCTATGAGGACTTCCTCGCCGTCATGCGCCGCCTGCGCGCCCCCGACGGCTGCCCCTGGGACAGGGTGCAGACGCACGAGAGCATCCGCATCAACGCCATCGAGGAGGCCTACGAACTCGTGGACGCCATCGACAGGAAGGATCCCGATCGCATCTGCGAGGAGGCGGGGGACGTTCTCATGCAGGCCGTCTTCCACACCCTCATGGAGGAGGAAAGGGGAAACTTCACGATGGGGGATATGCTCACCCACCTCACGGAAAAGCTCATCACGCGGCACACGCACGTCTTCGGGACGGATGCAAGGGCCGCCACGGCGGAGGGCGCGCTCGCCGTCTGGGACAAAAACAAGATGACGGAGAAGGGGCAGAAGACCTATTCGGACGCCGTCAACGACGTGCCAGCCTGTTTCCCCGCGCTCCTGCGCGCGCAGAAGATCGCAAAGCGCATGGAGAAGGGGGGATGGGATGCGGCGACGTTTGAAAACTTCGAGAAAAAATTCCGCGAGGAATACGCGGAACTTCGGGCGGCGGTCGCCGCGGGAGATAAAAATGCGGCGGAGGAAGAGCTCGGCGACGTCCTCTTCTGTGCGGTGGAACTCGGCCGTGCAGTGGGCGCGGACTGCGAGCTCGCCCTTCTCGAGACGGTGAAGAAGTGTGCGGCGAGATACACCGCCTACGAGGCCCTCGTCCTTGAAGACGGGAAGGACGTCCACGCCCTCTCCGAGGAGGAGAAAAACGAATATTACAGGCGGGCAAAAGATGCTGCACGAGGTTGAGATCGCGGGCATGGTATGCCCCAACAACGTCTTCCTCGCACCGCTTGCGGGGTACACCAACTACCCCTTCCGTAAGATGTGTATGCGCCTCGGGGCGGGCCTCACCTTCACCGAGATGGTGAGCGCGAAGGGGCTCTACTACGGCAATGAGGAGACGAAACAGCTCCTTTTTTGCGGCGACGAGGCTCCCAAGGCCGCCCAGATCTTCGGGAATGACCCCGAGATCATGCGTTGGGCATGCGAGAGCGAGGCGCTCTCTCCCTTCGATCTCGTCGATATCAACATGGGCTGTCCCATGCCGAAGATCGTCAAAAACGGCGAAGGTAGCGCCCTTCTTGCGGACATGCTCCTTGCAGAGAAGGTCATCTCCGCCTGCGCAAAGAGCGGCAAGCGCATCTCCGTGAAGATGCGGACGGGCTTTGGAGAGGCTCCCTTCGACGCCGCGGAGTTCGCCAGGATGTGCGAGGGAGCGGGCGCTTCGATGATAACCGTCCACGGCAGGCGGCGGGAACAGATCTACGCGGGTCCCGTGGACTATGCGGCCATTGCCTCCGTCAAGGCGGCGGTGCACATTCCCGTCATCGCCAACGGCGGCGTCTGGAACGACAAGGACATGAAGAAGATGTTGGAGCGCACGGGAGCGGACGGCGTGATGATCGCCCGCGCCGCGATGTATCGCCCCGAGACTTTTTCGGATATTTTGGGGCTCGAGCCCCCGCCGATGAAGGAGCTCTTCCAGGAACAGCTCTCCCTCACAAAGGAACTCTACGGGGAGCACTTTGCCTGCGTGTATATGCGCAAGATGGCCGCCTTCTACATCAAGGGCCGTCCCGGCGCGAACAGGTGGAAAAAACAGCTTTTCGCCGCCCCGACGACGGAGGAAGTCGCCGCCCTCGCCCAAGAGATTTTCAAAGAAGAAAATTGACCGCAACCGCGTTACCCCTACGCCGCGCCGCCCATTCATGGGCGGCGCGGCGTCGTAATGGGGGATTTTTACAAAAATTTTTATAAAAATTTTCCGCAAATGTTTTACTTTTGTGATTTTATGTGTTATAATCAACATAACCTCGCGCGCGTGCGCGCGCACATGATATATAATATATATAACGATAAAGTTTTAATAATAGGGAGAACACAATGCCTGAGAAAGTAGAAGCGGCTTACGGCGCAGAACAAATCCAAGTGCTCGACGGTCTCGAACACATCAGAAAGCGTCCCGGCATGTATATCAGCTCCACCGACGAGAAGGGGCTGCATCACCTCGTGAGCGAGGTCGTCGATAACTCCATCGACGAGGCCTTGGCGGGCTATTGCGACAGGGTGGACGTCACCATCAATGCGGACGGGAGCTGCACCGTCGTCGACAACGGCCGCGGTATTCCCACCGAGATCCACCCCAAGGAGGGCATCTCCACCGTCGAGGTCGTCTTCACCAAGGTGAACGCGGGCGGGAAGTTCGGCGGCGACTCGGGCTATAAGGTCTCCTCGGGCCTCCACGGCGTCGGCGTCAAGGCGGTCAACGCCCTCTCCGAATGGCTGGAGGCGGAAGTCTACCAGAATGGCCACATCTATAAGCAGGTCTACAACCGCGGCGTGCCCCAGCGCCCGCTCGCCGTCATCGGCGACACGGACAAGACGGGCACCAAAGTGACCTTCTATCCCGACAGCGAGATCTTCGAGACCATCGTCTTCCGCTATGAGACGCTCAAGATCCGCCTGAAGGAGCTCGCCTTCCTCAATAAGGGTCTCACCATCACGTTGGAGGACAAGCGTGAAGGGCATGAGCGGCAGGACACCTTCTTCTACGAAGGGGGCATCCGCGAACTCGTCGAGGAGCTCGGCAAGGGGCAGGAACAGCTCTTTTCCGAACCGCTCTACTTCGAGGCACAGGAGGGGACGACCGTCTGCGAAATTGCCCTTCAATACAACGACAGCTACAACGAGGTCATCTATTCTTACGCAAACAACGTCAACACCATCGACGGCGGTACCCATGTCGAGGGCTTGAAGCTCGCCCTCACCAAGGTCATCAACGACGTCGGTAAGAAGCTCAACATCTTAAAGGACAGCGACAAACTCACGGGCGAGGACGTGCGCGAGGGCATCGTCGCCGTCGTCTCCGTCAAGCTCGAGAACGCGCAGTTCGAATCGCAGACCAAGGATAAACTCAACAATTCCTTCATCCGTCCCTTCGTCTCCAAGGCGGTCACGGAGAAGTTCGGTACCTATCTCGAGGAACATCCCTCCGAGGCGAGGGAGCTCGTCCTGCGCTGCATCACGGCGCAGAAGGCACGCGACGCCGCAAGGAACGCCCGCGAACTCACCCGCCGCAAGGGGGTGCTGGAGACGACGACCCTTCCCGGCAAACTCGCCGACTGTTCCGACCGCCGTCCCGAGCTCTGCGAGATCTACATCGTCGAGGGCGACTCCGCAGGCGGCACCGCAAAGCAGGGGAGAGACAGAAGATTTCAGGCCATCCTTCCCCTCCGCGGGAAAATTCTGAATGTCGAGAAGGTGCGCCTCAACCGCGCCCTCGAGAACGCGGAGATCAAGGCGATGATCACCGCCTTCGGCTGCGGCATCTTGGACGACTTCGACGAGAGCAAGCTCCGCTATGACCGCATCATCTCCATGACGGATGCCGATGTCGACGGCGCGCATATCCGCATTCTGCTCCTCACCTTCCTCTTCCGCTACATGCGCCCCCTCATCGAACACGGGCACGTTTATTCCGCCAAGCCCCCGCTCTACAAGGCGAGCGTCAAGGGAAAGGAGGACGTGTATCTCTATTCCGAAGAGGAGAAGACGCTCTTCGACGCCGCAAACGGCAACAAGGTGGAGTATCAGCGGTACAAGGGCCTCGGCGAAATGTCCACGGAACAGCTCTGGGACACGACGATGAACCCCGCGACCCGCACCCTCATCAAGGTGACGATGGCCGACGCCATGGAGGCGGACAAGATGTTCAACCTCCTCATGGGCGAGAACCCGGCGTTGCGGCGTCAGTTCATCGAAGAAAACGCCACCTTAGTAACCGATCTTGACATCTAAACGCGTATAAGCTGCGCAATACTTCGTCGAGGTTGCGTCATCCTGAGCCGAAACGGCAATTACGCAGTCCAAGCGAGAAATTCCCCGAAGGATCCCCTTAACGTAAGTCCGCTTGCTTCTCCGCGTTTTAACGGGAACCGTATACGCGTCATCCTGAGGCGTAGCCGAAGGATCCCGAACTACGAAGTCCGCGTTTTCATCAAGGGGATTCTTCGGAGACTTGCTTCCGCGGAAATGCTTATAAACCCCGTCGGCTCAGAATGACGCTTCCCATCACCACAAACCTATTCACCGTAATCTTCACAAGGAGAACATATGGCAAAAAGAGAGACGAGCCCCGAGCTCACAGAAGAATTCAAAAAGACCCTCGAGATGACGAAGATCGTCGATACGGAGGTGAATGACGAGCTCAAACGCTCCTTCATCGCCTATGCGATGGCGGTCAACAAGTCCCGTGCGATCCCCGATGTGCGCGACGGGTTGAAGCCCGTCCACCGCCGCATCCTCTACGCCATGCACGAGATGGGGCTCTACAACGACAAGGCATACCGCAAGTGCGCGCGTATCGTCGGTGACGTCATGGGTAAATTCCACCCCCACGGCGACAGCTCCGTCTACGACGCCCTCGTCCGCCTTGCACAGGACTTCACCATCAATCTTCCCCTTGTAGACGGGCACGGCAACTTCGGCTCGGTGGACGGCGACCCGCCCGCAGCCATGCGTTATACGGAGGCAAGGCTCACAAAGCTCGCCGCCGAGATGCTCCGCGACCTCGACAAAGAGACGGTGGACTTCTTCCCCAACTTCGACGGCATCGAGATGGAGCCCGCCGTCCTTCCCGCAAGATTCCCCAACCTCCTCGTGAACGGCTCGGACGGCATCGCCGTGGGCATGGCGACGAACATCCCGCCCCATAACTTGGGCGAAGTCATCGACGGCACGGTGGCCATGATCGACAACCCCGACATCACGGTGGACGAACTCATGGACTACATCCCCGCGCCCGATTTCCCCACGGGCGGCGTCATCATGGGCAGGAGCGGCATCCGCAAGGCCTACAGGACGGGGCAGGGGAACATCGTCATCCGCTCCAAGTGCGACATCGAGGAACACGGCACAGGCGCAAATGCCCGCTCCCGCATCGTCGTCACGGAGATCCCCTATCAGGTCAACAAGGCCCAGCTCATCATCCAGATCGCCGACATGGTCAAGGATAAGCGCATCGAGGGCATCTCGGATATCCGCGACGAGAGCGGCAGGGAGGGGCTTCGCATCGTCATCGAATGCAAGAAGGACGCCAACGCGCAGGTCGTCCTCAACACCCTCTTCAAGCACACCAACTTGCAGATCTCGGACGGCATCATCCTCCTCGCCCTCGTCGAGAACGGCACGGAGCCCAAATATCTCAATATCCGCGACATCCTCTACTACTATCTCGAACATCAGAAGGAGGTCATCGTCCGCAGGACGAGATTCGATCTCAACAAGACGGAGGAGCGCGCACACATCGTCGCAGGGCTCGTTCTGGCCCTCGCCAACATCGACGAGGTCATCCGCATCATCAAGGAATCCAAGGATAAGAACGACGCGACGGCCAAACTTCAGGCCTCCTTCGAACTTTCCGATAAGCAGGCCAACGCCATTCTGGAGATGCGCCTTCAGCGTCTCACCTCCCTCGAGGTGGAAAAGCTCCGTGAGGAACTCACCCAGCTCGAGGCGACCATCGCCGACCTCAAGGACATCCTCGCAAACGGGAGCCGCGTCACGGCGATCATCAAGGCCGACCTTCTCGCAATCAAGGAAAAGTATCCCTCCGAGCGCAAGACGGAGATCTCCGTCGACTACGGCGACATCGAGGACGAGGACCTCATCGACGAAGAAGACGTCGTCATCTCCATGACGCACGGCGGGTATGTGAAGCGCATTCCCCTCACCGAATACAAGGCCCAGCACAGGGGCGGCGTGGGCGTCACGGGGCATAAACCCAAGGAGGAGGACTTCGTGGAGCAGATGTTCGTCTGTTCCACCCACAACAACATCCTCTTCTTCTCCAACTTCGGCAAGGTCTACGCCATGAAGGGCTACGTCATCCCCGAGGCCAACAAACAGGCCCGCGGCAGGGCGATCGTCAACCTTTTGCAGCTTGCACAGGGGGAGAAGATCGCGGCCATCCTTCCCGTCCTCGCCAACGGCACGGGGTATCTCGTGATGGCGACCAAACGCGGCGTCATCAAAAAGACGGCGACGAGCGAGTTCGACCGCATCATGAAGAACGGCAAGATCGCCATCAAGATCGCCGAAGGGGACGAACTCATCTCCGTGCAGTTCACGGACGGCAACGGCGAGATCGTCGTCGCGAGCAAGTCCGGGAAGTGCATCCGCTTCCCCGAGAGCAAGGTCCGCCCGATGGGCAGGACGGCAGTGGGCGTCCGCGCCATGCGACTTAGCGAGGGGGACGACGCGGTGGATATGATCGTTTTGAAGGAGGGCTACGAGATCCTCACCGTCTCCGAACTCGGCTACGGAAAACGCTCCGACCCTGCAGAGTACCGCATCACCTCCCGCGGCGGCAAGGGCATCAAGGCTGGCACCTTCAACGAAAAGACGGGTGCGCTCATCGGCATGAAGCTCGTCTCCGACAGCGACGACGTCCTTCTCGTCACGAATGCGGGCATCATCATCAGAATGCACGCAAAGGACATCTCCGTCATCGGAAGAGCCTCCCGCGGCGTGCGCCTCATGAACGTGCGCGAGGGCATCGTCGCCACCGTCGCCGTCACCGAAATGGACGACGAGGCGGAGGTCACCGCCCCCGAGGAGACCGCAGCGGACCTCACAGAAGAGGAGCTCGCCGAGGACGCCAAGGAGATGGCGGAAGAGGACGCCGCCGAAGAGGCCGAAGAAGCGCTCGAAGGCGAAGATGGGGACGAAACGGAAGATGGCGACAACACCTCCGAAGGTCCCGAAGAGGACGAATAAAGCGCCATCCTGAGCCAATTACCCCATACCATGTCCGAAAGCCTTCCCCAAGCGGGAAGGTTTTTTACACCCGTGTCATGATGCCCCGACCGCACGTTCTGATCGTCGTCGAAGGGCGGCACGAGGGGCATCGCCCCGAAGTAGCCGAATGGGTGACTGCGTCATGCTGAGCTCTCCGAAGCATCCCCTTATACGTAGTCCGCAGGCCTTCCCCCTTTGAAGGGGGAAGGTGTCATGGCTCCGCCGTGACGGATGAGGGTTGGCTTCCAAATCACTTTCCCATCACAAAATTCTTTCCCACAATTTTCCGAAAAGGTATTTACGCGAAAGGCGTTTTCGGGTATAATACGAATATGGCAAGCGGCAGACCGCCCTTCGCCAAGGGGGGAATTATGGAACTCATCCACGAGAGCACGGGCAAAAAACTCTACCGTGACGGCAACCGCCTCATCAAATCCTTCGACGAGACGATGTTCTCCAAGGCGGATATTCTGAACGAAGCATTAAACCAGGCGCGCGTGGAGGCGACCTCCCTCCACATCCCCAAGGTCCTCGAGGTCTCGGTCATCGGGGGCAAATGGTCGCTCACATGGGAGTTCATTGAGGGCGAAACCCTCGAAGAACTCATGCAGAAGCACCCCGAAAAACTGGACGAATATCTCGAGTTTTTCGTCGATCTTCAGATCCGCATGAGCAAGGAAAAGGTGCCGCTTTTAGGCCATCTTCGCGACAAGATGCACGCAAAAATTTCCGCGAGCTCCTTCCCCGCGACGGTTCGTTACGACCTGCATGTCCGCCTCGACGGCCTTCCCCGCCACAAGAAGCTCTGCCACGGCGATTTCCAGCCGAGCAACGTGATCATCACGAAGGACGGCACGCCGTACATCATCGATTGGTCGCACGCCACGCAGGGCAACGGCTCCGCGGACGCCGCCCGCACCTACCTCATCTTCAAGTTGCAGAAAAAGGACGAACTTGCCGAAAAATATTTGAAACTTTTCTGCGCAAAGACGGAGACCGCCATCCAATATGTGCAGCGCATCCTTCCCATCGTCGCCTGTTCGCAGTCGGTGAAAAAGAAGCCCGAGGAGCAGGAGTTTCTTGCAAAGTGGGTGAACGTCGTCGACTGGTCATAAGCTTATAAAAAACGGCCTACCCTCGGACATGGGTAGGCCATTTTTTATGAGATTTCATTAAACGAATCGCGTATAGGCTGCGAAATACTTCGTCGAAATACGCGTCATGCTGAGCCGAAACGGCTCTTACGCAGTCCACGCGAGAAAGCCCTCGAAGCATCCCCTAAAACGTAAGTCCACTTGTCTTTCTTGCCTCTACGCGATTTAACGGTAACCCCTTTATCGGGATAATGGACTCCCGCGCTTGTCAAAACGGCGTCATCCTTTTTTACCCTTTCAAACATTCCGCGACGGTCTTTGCGGCGAAGAGGACCTCCTCCTCGGTGGTCGAAAGGCCGAAGGAGAACCGCACGCCCTTTTTTGCCTCCGCCTCCGTTCTCCCCATTGCCGTAATGACGTGGGAGGGAAGGGCGGCGTGTGCCGAACAGGCTGCCCCTCCCGAAGCGGCGACGCCGTGAAGATCGAGAAGGGACAATGCGGCCTCGCCCCCGTTTTCAAAGGTGAGGTGCGAGATGTTGGGTGCGCGCATCTCCCCGTCCACGCGGACTTTCTCTTTGAGGGAGGAGAGGACGATCTCCTCGAAGATCGCGCGAAGACGTCCCGTATGTGCGCAAAATTCCTCGCGGCGATCTTGCGAAAGTTCGAGCGCCCTTGCAAACCCCACGATGGCGGGCACGTTCAAAGTGCCCCCGCGGAGCCTTCTCTCCTGTTCGCCGCCCACGATGAGGGGGCTGACCTTCACGCCCTTTTTGACGATGAGCGCGCCCGCGCCCTTCGGCCCGCCCACCTTGTGACTGCTCAGAGAGATCGCGTCGCAAAAGGAGGCAAGCTTTTTCAGATCCTGGCTGCAAGCGGCCTGCACACAGTCGGAAAAGAAGACCGCATTCAAGGCATGGGTGGCCCGTGCGAGCTCTTCGACGGGTTGAACGCACCCCGTCTCATTGTTGACGGCCATGATCGAAGCGAGGCCCACACCTTCGGACATGGTACGGCCCAAATGCGCCTTTGTGACGATGCCGTCCTCGCCCACGGGACAGGTAAAGATCTTTCCGCCGCGAAGATGGGCGGCCTCCCTTACCGCCGCATGTTCGATGGGGGAGAGGAGGAGCGCGCCCTCCCCGATCGAGCGCACCGCCCAATTGTCCGCCTCCGTCCCGCCCGAAGTGAAGTACACTTCCGCGGGGGAGACGCCCAAAATATTTGCAATGCGGTCGCGCGCATCCGTGACAAAAGCGGCCGCACGCCTTCCGAAGGCGTGGAGGGAATCGGGGTTGCCGAAGTCATTTAAGTAGACCTTCTTCATCTCCTCGAAAACCTCGGGATATAAGGGCGTCGTCGCCGCATGATCGAGATAGACGTTCATACTTCTATTATACCTTCCCCCCTCGCAAAAGTCAAGCACGCCTCTTATTCCCGAAGGGGCTTTTTACATCGTGCGCATGGGGCAGAACAGAGGCATGACTATGGTCAAACGCAAAAAATAAAAGGGGCAAAATTTGCCCCTTTTTGGCGGATAGGTTTATCAGGTCGTTTCGGGATCGAAAGGCTCCCTCAACTGTGCGACCAGATTTTCACAGTAGGCGGCAAGATCGTAGATCGATCCCGTTTTGCAGGCGTACGCAAACGATTCTATAGTTACCCAATAGGACTGATGCTTGGGAAGATCGAGAACGGAGGAATAGGAGAGCTGATCGAGCAGTGCCGCGACGGCCTTGTTGGCCTGAACATCTGCGCGCTTAGCAACATTCTTGCTTGCAGGAACGGTGCCGCTCTCCTGAAATCTTGCGGTCTGGGCCTCATCGCTTGCGAGGAATGCGGCGATCCTGTGCGCGATCTCCAAGTTCTTGGAATGCCCATTTACGCCGAAGCACTTTCCGCCCGCAAAGGATGCCCAGGGGTAGGTTTGATTATCGATCGAGCTCGTCCAGTCGGGAAGACGGACCGCGGCATAGTGGCTGCCGAGTTCTCTGGAGATCATGTCGGCATTCCAAAGGCCCGTGATGGCAGCGCCGAACGTACCCTCCGCAATTGCCTGTTCGGCATAGATGCCGACCTCTTCTTGGCTAAAGTCCTTGAAGGTGCCCGTCCAGTTCTGATGAAGGTCGATCCACTGCTGTCCGCAGTACTCCGCATAGGTGTGTTCTCCGTCGGGGCCCATTGCGTCGAGGTTGGTATCGATCGCGGTGGCGTTGCCGCCCTCGTAGGTATAGTTGACATGTGCGCCCATGCCATAGGCGAAGGAAAGGGTGTACCAACTGTTGGTGGCGGGTATTATGAATTCCTTGTTTTGCTCCCTGCACTTCTCAAGAACAGTGTTGAGGTTGGCGGCATCCTGTGCGCTGATGACGCTGCTGTCATAGAACATAAAGAAGCCGTTATCTGCCGAATAGGGATATCCATAGTAGTCATTGCCCATCTTCGCAAAGTCGACGAAATCTCCCATGCGGGTCTTTAGATCCTGAACATCCGTTGCAGAGACTTTAGAGAGCGCGCCGATCCGAGAGAGATTGGCCGTCTGGTCTACCATAAACGCAAAGACATCCGCGCCGGCTTCGGGGTCAACCGCCATATTCGAATAAGCTTCTCCCGCGGAAACGGCTTGTATGTTGAATCGGAAAGCCAGATCGGGGTTCTCACTTTGGAACTCATTCATTAGCCTCGTCGTCGCCGTCATCTGGTCATAGGGCACCCAGATGGTCAGCATGGGCCGCTCGTCCACTTTGGGAAGCGTCAGGGTCTGCCCGCCGAAGGTAAAGTCGATAGTCACTTCATAGATTTCATATCCATCCGTCGAGGTGCATTTCAGCGTGGAGAGTTTTCCGTCTTCGAAATAGATATTGAACTTGTCGTATTCGTACTCATCTTCTCCCTCTTCTCCTTGGATCATCGTTAAGACGTAACTGCCCTCTTCCTTGACGTATTCAACATCTTTCGTATGTTCTATGCAGAATGTTGTATAATTGGGGAGAACATCCAAGTAGAGATTCTCCTCGTATATATCGGAGGTCGTTTCCCATCCATACCCGTAATCTTCTTCGTAATACATTTCGCTGTCGCTGTCATAATAGTACTCGTACTCCTTATCGCGGCCCCACCCGTCGTTGCACCAGTCTACCTCATATGCGAGCTTGCCTGCGCGAATGGAGGTGATGTTGTTGATCGACCGAACTTCGTACAAAGTCGTCATCTCTTTTATTTCCATTTGCATTTTGAAGTTTTCGAAATTCTTGGCGTCGAATGCCGCCTTCCAGGCCTTTTCGAAATTGTTCGCGGGGAGCTTTTCGCTGATGCGCTTGCCCTGAAGCCACAGGAAGAACTCGTCGATGTCGCCCTGATAGCCCTGCTCGAGCCAAAGTTCATAGGCGCTCTTGCCCGCGTCGCCCTTGTCGCCCTTCAGCTGGGCGATGAGTTCCTCGAGGGTGCCCTCGAAGCCCTTTTCCTTTGCGAGGGCATAGACGCGCTCCATCGTCCACTTGTCGTCTACGACGCCCTCATTGTTGTTGTCGCCGCCCTCATTATTGTTGTTCTTCTTGCCGCCGCCGCAGGCCGCAAGCCCGAGCGTAAGGCACGCTGCCATCGCAATCGCGGTGACTTTTGCAAAAGTTTTTTTCATATCTGCCTCCAAAAAAAGTTTTCCCGATGCGGGATCGTGACGCCATCCATTCTATCACAGCGGGAAATCTTTTGCAAGCAAAACGAAGAGGTTTCCGCGGGAAGGGCCGATCCTCCGCCATGCGCTCCCGCGCGCCCGCATTTTCCCATCTTCCTCCTTCCATTTACAAAAAAACCTCCTCCCAAAGCAAAAACGGGCATATTTTTTGCAAAAAACAGCCTTGAAAGGCTTGTCATTTCGCTTGCAATCGTGTATAATCTCTTTTGGTATTAAAATCGTAATCTATTCAGGAGGAACTATTACATGGCTAAAAAGTATTGCTATCTGTTCACCGAAGGCAACGCGCACATGCGCGAACTCCTCGGCGGAAAGGGCGCGAACCTCGCGGAGATGACGAACATCGGGCTTCCCGTCCCGCAGGGCTTCACCATCACCACGGAGGCTTGCACGCAGTACTATGAGGACGGCAGGCAGATCAATCCCGAAATTCAGGCCGAGATCATGGAGTACATCGACAAGATGGAAAAGATCACCGGCAAGAAGTTCGGCGACAAGGAAAATCCTCTCCTCGTCTCCGTCCGTTCGGGTGCCCGCGCTTCCATGCCCGGCATGATGGACACCATCTTGAACCTCGGCCTCAACGAAGAGGTCGTCGAGGTCATCTCCAAGAAGTCGGGCAATCCCCGCTGGGCGTGGGACTGCTACAGGAGATTCATCCAGATGTTCTCCGACGTCGTCATGGAGGTCGGCAAGAAGTATTTCGAGGCGCTCATCGATAAGATGAAGGAGCAGAAGGGCGTCAAGCAGGACGTCGAGCTCAGCGCCGACGACCTCAAGGCCCTCGCCAACCAGTTCAAGGCAGAGTACAAGAACCAGCTCGGCAAGGACTTCCCCTCCGATCCCAAGGAACAGCTCTTTGAGGCGATCAAGGCCGTCTTCCGTTCTTGGGACAACCCCCGCGCAAACGTCTACCGTATGGACCACGACATCCCGTATAGCTGGGGCACGGCGGTCAATGTGCAGATGATGGCGTTCGGCAACATGGGCGACAACTGCGGCACGGGCGTTGCGTTCACCCGCAATCCCGCCAC
>CANRIO010000021.1 GCA_947630605.1 uncultured Clostridia bacterium | reverse complement strand
TCGAGGATGGGCCCATGCGGACTGCGTAAGAGCCGTAACGGCTACTTCGGGGCTTTGCCCCTCGTGCCGCCCTTCGACGACGATCAGAACGTGCGGGCGGGGCAGGATGACGCGGGACACCCATTCGGCGACTTCTGGGCGATGACGCGGTCCCCATACAACCACAAACAACATTCCAAAAAATGGAGCAAGAAATATGATCACAGGAAAAGAACTCAGGCAAAAGTGGCTGGATTTCTACAAGAGCAAGGGGCACGTCGACATCGGCGCGGTGTCCCTCATCGGCGACGGCTCGACGGGCGTCATGTTCAACGTGGCGGGCATGCAGCCGCTCATGCCCTACCTTCTCGGTGCCCCCCATGCCCAAGGGAAGCGCCTCTGCAACGTGCAGGGCTGCGTCCGCACGGTGGACATCGACAGCGTGGGCGACGCCTCCCACTTCACCTTCTTCGAGATGATGGGCAACTGGTCGCTCGGCGACTATTTCAAAAGGGAAAAGACGGCGTGGACCTTCGAACTCCTCACCAAAGTTTTCGGTCTCGACAAGGACAAGCTGTGCACCACCGTCTTTGAGGGCAACGCCTCCGCCCCCCGCGACGAGGAGACGGCGAGCCTTCTCATCGGCCTCGGCATAAGGCCCGAGCACGTCTTCTACCTCCCCAAGGAGGACAATTGGTGGGAGCTCGAGGGCACCGTCGGCACCCCCTGCGGCCCCGACAACGAGTGGTTCTACCCCATCAAAAATCTTGACGCTCCCGTCTTTCCCGACGACTATGTGGAGATCGGGAACGACGTCTATATGCAATATAAAAAGACGGCGGCGGGCTATGAGCCCCTCACCAATAAGAACGTGGACACGGGCTTCGGCTTCGACCGTATGCTGCTCTTTCTGAACGGCCTCTCCGACGGCTACAAGACCGACCTCTTCTCCTCCGCCATCCGCGAGCTCGAAAAGCTCTCGGGCAAAGTTTACGACGAGGGGGGAGAGCCGCAGCGGGCGATGCGCATCATTGCCGACCATACCCGCACGACGGTCATGCTCATCGGGGACAGGAACGGCATCCTTCCCTCCAACGTGGGGGCGGGCTACATCCTTCGCCGCATCATGCGCCGCGCCATCCGCTATTGCCGCCAGCTGAACATCTCCTCGGAGGCCATGTGCGCCGTCGCGAAGATCTTCATCCACGAAGTCTACGGCGAGGCCTATCCGCTCCTCCTCGAGAAGGAGGGCTATATCCTCGACGAGATCAAGAAGGAGGCCGACCGCTTCGAGGCCACCCTCGTCACGGGCATGAAGGAGTTCGAGAAGTGCCTTCAGGGCATCGCCCGTAAGAATGCGTTCATGAAGGGGCAAAACCCCGAATATGTTGAAGAGACGGTCATCGGCGGCAAACAGGCCTTCCGCCTCTACGACACCTACGGCTTCCCCCTGGAGCTCACCGAGGAACTTGCCGCGGAGAGGGGACTTACCGTGGACACTGCGGGCTTCGAGGAGGCCTTCAAGGAGCACCAGGAGAAGAGCCGCGTCATCCAGAAGGGCGAGGCAAAGGGCGGCCTCGAGAGCCACAGCGACATCGCCGTGAAGTATCATACCGCCACCCACCTTCTCAACGCCGCCTTAAAGCGCGTTCTCTCCCCCGACTGCAACCAGAAGGGGTCGAACATCACCGACGAGCGCATGCGCTTCGACTTCAACTTCGAACGCGCCATGACGGCGGAGGAGATCAAGGCCGTCGAGGACCTCGTCAACGAGAAGATCAAAGAGGATATCCCCGTCGTCTTCCGCGAGATGTCCCTCGAGGAGGCAAGGGCGGAACAGTTCGTCGGCGTCTTCGACAGCAAGTACGGCGAAGTGGTCAAGACCTACTCCATCGGCGACTTCTCCAAGGAGATGTGCGGCGGCCCCCATGTCCAAAGCACGGGCGTTTTGGGGCACTTCCGTATCGTAAAAGAGCAGTCCTCCTCCGCAGGCATCCGCCGTATTAAAGCTGTTTTGGAGTAACGAATCGCAAAGGCTTCCCCCATCCATGGGGGAAGCTGTCACGCTCCGCGTGACTGATGAGGGTTGGGTAACCGCGTCATGCTGAGCCGAAACGACTTTACGCAGTCCACGCGAGAAATTCCTCGAAGCATCCCCCCATACGAAGTCCGCGTTTTCATTAAGGGGATTCTTCGGAGAGGGGCTATATCGGAAGCCGTATTCACGTTATCGCCTCAGAATGACGCATTCCCCCCCCACACACAAAAAAAAGGAGTTTTATGACCGAAAAAGAAAAAATGCTCGCGGGGGAACTGTACGACAGTTCCGACCCCGAACTAAAAGATTTGCGCGACCGCGCACGCAAACTGTGCGAGGAATACTGCCGTACGCCGGGAGACGACAGAGCGCGGCAGACACACCTTCTCGACGCCCTCCTCGGCGGACATGGTACCCACGTCCACGTTGAACCGACCGTTTGGTTCGACTACGGCTTCAACACAAAGGTGGGGGAAAATTTCTATTGCAACCACGACTGCGTCTTTCTCGATTGCAACGAGATCATCTTCGGCGACAACGTCCTCATCGGCCCGCAGTGCGGCTTCTATGCGGCAACGCATCCAATAGATCCCGCCGTTCGCCGAAGCGGGCTCGAATACGCAAGGCCGATAAAGGTGGGCAGCAACGTGTGGTTCGGCGGCGGTGTGAAGGTCTTGCCCGGCGTCACCATAGGGGACAACTGCGTCATCGGCGCGGGGGCGGTCGTCACGCATGACATTCCCGCGGGGAGCGTCGCGGTCGGCAATCCCGCCGAAGTTATTAAAAAGGTATAGCGGGCAAAAAAGAAGTTTTTCCCCGAAAAAATAATTGCCGAAAAAGCGAAAATTTCTTAAAAACCAAAGTCAAAACAGCTTGACGGAACTTTTTTCTCGCCCTATAATAAAGAAGTAGTCGGCAAGAAGAGGCAGGCGGCGCAAAGGATACGCGCTTTTATTTCGGGGGCCGACCCTACAAGATACTGCCTTCGGACATGTGCAAGGAGTACACTGATATGAAAACCTATATGGCAAACGCGCAAACGGTCGAAAGAAAGTGGTACGTCGTCGATGCGGACGGAGTTCCTCTCGGGAGGCTCGCCTCCAAAGTTGCGGCAATTTTGCGCGGCAAGAATAAGCCTACGTTCACCCCCAATGTGGATACGGGCGATTTTGTGATCATCATCAACAGCGATAAAGTACTTCTCACGGGCAAGAAGCTCGAGACCAAGTACTACCGCTATCATACGGGCTACATCGGAGGGCTCAAGGAGATCTCCTACGGCAAGATGATGGCGGAGCGGAGCGATCTCGCGGTCTACGAAGCGGTGCGCGGCATGCTCCCCAAGAACTCTCTCGGAAGGGCTATGGCCAAGAAGTTGAGAGTTTATAAGGGACCCGAACACAACCACGCGGCGCAGAAGCCCGAGACGTTGAAATTATTTTAAGGTGAGGGAATAAGAATGGCTAAGGCGACAATCAAGAAGAAATTGCAGTTCTGGGGAACGGGCAGGAGAAAGAAGGCGATCGCACGCGTCCGCCTCATTCCCGCAGGCAGCGGTGCCATCCTCATCAACGACCGCGCGCTCGAAGATTACTTCCCGCAGGGTACCACGCAGTACGTCGTGAAACAGCCCCTCGTCGAACTTGGTGCAGAGGGCAAGTACGATATCTTCGTCAACGTCATCGGCGGCGGCTACACCGGGCAGGCGGGTGCCATCCGTCTCGGCATCGCGAGGGCGCTCCTCGAGGCCGAACCCGATTCGCGCCCCGCACTCAAGAAGGCCGGCTTCCTCACCCGCGACCCCCGCGTCAAAGAGAGAAAGAAGTATGGTCTCAAGAAGGCCCGCCGCGCACCTCAGTTCTCGAAACGTTAAGCAAAAAAAATTTCGACCCGTCAGGGTCGATTTTTTTTGCAATTTTTGCTTATTTAGGTGAATCGCATATCTGCTACGCGATACTGCGTCGAAGACCGCGTCATGCTGTCCCGCCCGCACGTTCTGATCGTCGTCGAAGGGCGGCACAAGGGCATCGCCCGAAGTAGCCGATCAAGACATTACGCAGTCCATGCAAGAAAGTCCTCGAAGCATCCCCTAAAACGTAAGTCCGCGTTTTCATTAAGGGGATTCTTCGGAGAGTTACCCCATGGAAAGCCTTATAAACCCCGTCGGCTCAGAATGACGCTTACCACTCCTCATCCCGCACCATATTCTTCTTTCTCCTCATCTCGACGACACAATAGTGGCGCACGAGCCGAAGGCGAAGTACGCACCTATCGCGGCGGAGGAGACCCCTACAGACCCATGAGGCCTTATCGCTTACGTAGGGATCCCCTCGCTTCGCTCGGAATGAGGAGCCCACTCCACGGGACGCGTTGACGCTTCCCCACTACCTCCTAACCGCCCTTCTTCACGCGGCCGGTGGCGGCCTCGTGGCGGGCGAGGAACTTGTCATAGGCCGTCTTCGCGGAGGGTGCGCTGTCGTTCTCTCCCGCCGACGGGAGTGCTTCTCCCGTCGGCGGGAGAGCGTGATCCGATTTGTTTTCCGCGTCCATGTGCTCGGTTTTTGCGCCATAGACGGGCGGAGCGAACGCCGCGTCAGGCCGTCTTTTCGGGGAAAGTTCCTTCGTTTGTTCCTCTTTTTGCGGGGCAAAGGGCTCCTCCGAGACCGCCTGCGTGACCGCGGAGAGTGCGTCGAGCAGTTCGAAGATCCCGAATTTTTCCATGGTCTCCTCCTTCCAAAGGCGCATTTTGGCAAAATTTCTCAAAGAAAAGTCGCGTTTTCACGAGTTTTTAATTGCAAAAAGCTTTGCTTTGGGTTATAATGGAATACGTATCATTAGTATAGAAGGGAAATACAACTTTTAGAACTCGATTCCGAAAACACGGAAGGATATATCATATGCGGAAATCTATCAAAAAACTTTTAGCGTTTGCGTCTGCCGCAGTCCTCGCTTGCGGTGCATGTTCGCTTGCCGGCTGCGGAACGAAGTTTACGCTCCCCACGGGCGGCCCCAAAGCTGAAGACGAAGTCGCCTCCAACGGCGGATTCGTCGTCGAGAAGGGGGACTACTACTACTTCATCAACGGCAAGGAGACGTACACGGCGAACAACAGCTACGGCAAGCCCGTCAAGGGCGCCCTCATGCGTGCGAAGAAGACGGATGTCCAGAGCGGCAAGGGGGACGCCGAGATCGTCGTTCCCTCCCTGATGGTCGCGGGCTCTTACGAGGGCGGTCTGTTCATCTATGGCGACAGGATCTACTATGCGACGCCCACCAACCTCAAGAATACGAGCGGCGTCGTGCAGAACGCCTTCCTCGACTTCGCGAGCGTGAATCTCAACGGGGGCGAGCGGAAAGAGTACGTCCGCGTCCCCGTGAATTCCACGGACTATCGCTTCATCGAAGAGGACGGCACCGTCTATCTTGTCTACTACGAAGATCAACATTTTTCATCGGACTCCAATGCCCCCGATCATGTGCTTCACTCCTATAATACGAAGACGGATACCGACGTCGTGCTTGCGCAGGATCTCACGGGCGGCCCCATCTTCCACAAGACGGAGAAGGGCAGCACCGATATCTACTACACGATGGCAGTCACCGATGGGCTCGACAGCGACAAGTCCACGCCTACCGCGGAGAACTACAACCAGATCTACCGCGTGACCGCGGGCACGACGAAGGCTCCGGCCGGATACGACTACAATTGGAACGAAGACTATCTCAAGGAGCATGACGGCGAAGCGCCCTACGTCAACCTCGGCACCCTCGTTCTCGACGGCAGAGGTTCCACGCAGGCCGTGACGAGGTTCAACCACAGCAACGAAGAACCACCCGAGAACAACCTCTACGGCTACACCTACACCCTCCGCTCCTATGAGAACGAAGGCATCTACTTCATGCGCCAGGAGACGCAGACGGGCGCCCTCTTCTTCCTCTCCGAAAAAGACATCAAGGCGGAAGGCTGGGATTCCGTCAGCGGGAACGAGAAGCTCGAAAGGATCGCGAGCGGGATCGCCGCCGAAGGCACCTCCGCAACGGCGACTGCCGATGCTCTCTACTACTATGAAGAGACAACGGCGGCGGACGGGAAGACGGTCCGCACCCACCACTACATCTATGTGAAGGACACGAACATCATCCGTGCCGACGTTGACGGGAAGAACGAGATCAAGATCGCCCTCGATGCAGAGGGTGCCACCCTTGCCTTCCTCGATCCCATCGAAGGGGAAGACGAGTACGGCTACGTCTACTACACCAAGACGGTCGGGTCAAGCATTGCGCTCTACCGCGCCGTCTACGACAACAAGGCCCACGACGTCGACGACTATGACTACAACCATCTTCCCGATTCGAATAAGCCCAATAAGAGCGACTATGAGGAATGCCGCGTGCTCGACCTTTCCCACGCGACCGAATGGTACGGCTATGAACTCATCGGCAGCGACCTCTTCTTTGCGGACGCGGATGCGAACGTGACGGGGACCGCCATGAATTATGTGAGCCGCGTCTCCCTCGCCAACGAGAACGACAAGCTCATGACCAACAGCGAGCTCAAGGCCTACAACACGGCGCTCTACTCGATCGTCGGCGGCACCAATTCCGATAAGACGCCCGAGAACTATCTCTTCAACGACATCTCCGAGGAGATGAAGGACAGCGTCCTCATGAACGCCGTCAAGTACTACTTCTACACGGGCGAGCGCACCCTTGTCGACGAGAACTCCAAGGAGTACAAGGACGCCATCGCGGAGAACGAGGAAAAGGGCGGCAACGAGGACATCGTCGATCCCTACACCGACGACGTTCTCGCGAAGCTCAAGGACTTCATTGACGGCAAGGATCTCACCTACAACAAGCACGAATACAAAGGGTATGCAAAGACCCGTTCCGCCTTCGTCACCCGTCTGGGGCAGATGAGCGAAGAGGACGAGGAGGCCGTGAAGACCTATTGGCAGAACACCGTGCTCAGCAAGTACACCCCTCCCGCAGTGGAGGGATCGCACGGCCTGGCGGGCTGGAAGATCGCGCTCATCGTCATCGCATGCGTGCTCGCAGCGGGCGGTGCGGCGGCGGCCGTGGCGGTCGTTCTGGTCAAAAAGAAGAAGAAGGAGAACGCACCCAGAAAGGTCCGCATGCAGGTGGATACGACGGACGACAGGGATATCGACGTCTATGCTGAGGACGAGGTCCGTCCCGAGACCGAGATCGGAGAGGACGAAGCTCCCGCAGAAGATGTCCCCGAAGAGGGCGCTTCCGAAGAGGAAGTTCCCGCAGAGGATGTCCCCGAGGACGACGATCCCTACAACGAGTAAACTTTGGCAAAGGCCTCTCCGCAGACGGCGGGGAGGCTTTTTTTGTGCCTCCGAAAAAAAATTTTGCGATTTCACAAATTTTTTTGCAAAAGGTATAAAAAAAGAGTTTACAAAAAAAATAAATACAAATATAATTTATTAGCCTATAACAGGCACAGGCATAAGAGGTGGAAAGTTTATGGTACGCTATATCAAGTGTCCGCGGTGCGAACTCAACTACATCGACGCGGAAAAACAAGAATATTGCGACGTCTGCATAAAGGAAATGAAGGGCATCCCGAGCGACATCGACGAGGTCGACGAGGAAGACGAACTTCTCCCCACCGAACTCTGTCCCATCTGCGGGGAGAACATGATGCGCCCCGGCGAGAAGATGTGCGAGGAGTGCCGCCGCAAATCCGAATACGAGGACGAGGAGGACGATTCCGAAGAGGACGACGAGTGGCGCGAGTATCTCGACGACGACGCGGACGCCGACCTCGACTCCGAAATGGGCGAACTCGACGAGGAATTCGAGGACGAGTTCGAACCCGAGGAGGAGGAAGAGGAGGAAGAGGAGCTCCCCGACGACGAGGAGGACCTCGAGTACGTCACGGGCGACGAGATCTACACCCTCGGGGGCGACGATGACGACGAGGACGAAGGGGCCGACGACGACGATTTTTAAGTACATGCAACGGAAGGGGTTGGCCTCGCGCCAACCTCTTTTTGAATAGTTAATCCCTTGTTTACGGTGGTTATCAGGCATTGCGTGGGTCGCCCCGCGTCCCCGCTGTTAAACCGCGTCATGCTGAGCCGACCAAGTAATTACGCAGTCCACAGCGGCCCATCCCCGAAGCATCCCGAGGATGAAAACAGTGACTTTGATAAACGATACCCCATTCCAAATATCGTCATGCTGCCCCGACCGCGGCTTCTATTATTTATCGAAGGTCGGCACGAGTGCCGACTTTCGGCACGAAGTAACGTAGTTGAAGCATCACCTTATTATTCGGACTTCGTACTTCGGGATTCTTCGGAGAGTTGCTTTTACGGACAGCCGTACCATCAATATCGCCTCAGAATGACGCGACTACCATGCCCCCTCCGTGGGAGGGGGGTAGGGGGTGGGGCGCATTCTCAATTCTCCATTCTCCAATTTTACCCCTATGAAGCTCTTTGATTTCTTCAAGAAAAAACTCAAAAAATACGACGACGAGGTCAATTTCACCTGCGACATTTGCGGGCGGGAAGTGTTCGACGGAGCGCGTGTGTGCCACCCATGTCTGAAGTTGCTCCCGTGGAATGACAAAAATATCTGCCCGTTTTGCGGTAGGAAGGTCCTGGAAGAGGGGGTGTGCCTCGAGTGCAAACAACAGCCCCTCAAAGTAAAAAAAGCCCGCTCCGCCCTGCTCTATGAGGGCGATGCGGCAAGGCTCGTTCTGCGCTTCAAGACGGGCGAGAAATTTCTCTTCCGCACCTTCGCCGAGCTATCCATGTCCGCGATCGAAAGGGAATTTCCGATGTGCAACGCCGTCACCTTCATCCCCATGACAAGGAAGGCAGAGAGGAAGAGGGGCTACAACCAATCCCGCCTCTTCGCCGAAGAGATCGCCGCCCGCACGGGGAAGGAGCTCCTCTCTGTTGCGGAAAAACGGCGCGAGACGGGCGCACAGAAATTCCTCGGCCGCACCGAGCGGGAGAAGAATCTCGAGGGCGCCTTCCACATCACCGAACGCAAGGCGGTGAAGGACAAGAGCATCCTCATTGTCGACGACACCCTGACGACGGGCGCGACCGTCTCCGAACTCGCGGACGCCCTGCTCCGCGCCAAAGCGAAGGAGGTGTATGCCTTCACCCTCACCTCCGCCGTAAACAAGCATCCCTTCGGCCTTCCGCCCCTCGAAAAGGCCCCTGCCCGTCCCCCTGCAATCGATTAACATTTGCCCGCAAACATATCTGCATCCCGAGGCGAATAGAAATAGAGAGAAGAAGGATATGTGAAATATGACAAAATGACATCAATTTTGACATAGTCCCTCCTCCTTCGCGCAAAAATTTCTGATAGGATACAGGTATTCGGAATGAAGTTTATCACCTTCCGCCTTCGGCCCGTCGCCCTTGCCGCGGCCCTCTGCGCCCTTCTCGCCCTCTCCTCCGCCACCGCCTATGCCGCCGACGCGGGGGAAGTGTATTGGAGCGGCGCACGCTCCCTTCCCATCTACTGCGTGGACAGGAGCGACAACAAAGTCGCCCTCTCCTTCGACTGTGCATGGGGAGTGGATTCCACCGATAAGATCCTCGAAACGCTCGCCTCCGAGAGGGTGCACGCTACCTTCTTCACCGTGCAGTTCTGGGCGGAGAAATATCCCGAATATCTCAAAAAGGTCGCAGACGGCGGCCATGAAGTGGGCACGCACAGCGCGACGCATTCCTATATGTCCCGCCTCTCGGAGACGGAGATCCGCGCCGAGCTGGAAACTTCCTCTGCCGCCATCACGAAGATCACGCAAAAAAGCGTCGAGCTCTTCCGCCCGCCCTACGGCGACTACGACGACTTGCTCATCGACACCGCAAACGCGATGGGGCTGTATCCCATCCAATGGGACGTGGATTCCCTCGACTGGAAGGACCTCTCCGCATCCGACATCGCCTCTCGCATCACCTCGCGGGCAAAGAGCGGCTCCATCATCCTGATGCACAACAACGGCCTGCACACGGCGGAGGCCCTGCCCCTCGTCATCGACACCCTGCGCGCAAACGGCTTCGAGTTCGTGACCATCGGCGAACTGATCTATCGAGAGAATTATACGATCGACGCGACCGGCAAGCAGATCCCCAAAGGTACCGCTTGAAACAGACGAATCGCGTATCTGCGGCGCGATACGTCGTCGTGAACCCGCGTCATGCTGAGCCGATAAAGAGGGATGAAAACCGAGAGCTCATCCTCGAAGCATCCCCCTATACGAAGTCCGCGTTTTCATCAAGGGGATTCTTCGGAGAGGGGCTTTCGCGGACAGCCGTATACACCCCAACGGCTCAGAATGACGCATCCCACTAACCCCTAATCACTCAACACTCAAAACTCAACACGAACAAGCTCAATGGAGGTACTTATCAATATGGATCACATGGCGGAAAAAAACAACAAGGTCTACATTTCGGGCGAGATCGTCTCCGAGGCCACCTTTTCACACGAGGTCTACGGCGAGGGATTTTACGAATTCTTTGTGCGCGTCATGCGCCTTTCGGGGCAGGCGGACATCCTTCCCGTGACCATCTCCGAACGCCTCATCCACAGCAGCGACTTAAAAGTGGGCAGTACCCTCTCCGCGGTGGGGCAGTTCCGCAGTTATAATAAATTAGAAGGGGGCAGATCCCGTCTCATGCTCACCGTCTTTGTGCGCGAACTCGTCGAAGCGGGCGAGGGGAAGAACCCCAACGGCATCGTGCTTTCGGGCTACATCTGCAAGCCTCCCATCTACCGCACCACCCCCTTCAACCGCGAGATCGCCGACCTTCTTCTCGCCGTCAACAGGGCATACAACAAGTCGGACTATATCCCCTGCATCGCATGGGGGCGCAACGCCCGCTTTGTGCAAAATCTCAAGGTGGGGGACAGGGTCGCCCTCTCGGGAAGGATCCAGAGCCGTGAATATCAGAAGCGCCTTTCGGAGGAGGAGACGGTCACGATGACCGCGTACGAGGTCTCCATCTCCAAACTTGCCGCCTTCGAGGAGGGGGAAGGATTCGACCTCGAGAGCGAGTTTGACCTCTACACCCTCCCGCATGACGGGGCAATCTGACCAAAAAGTGGTAAAATTTCAAAAAAAATTAAAAAACGGCACATTTATTTTTTGAAATAGGGTTGACAAGCGGCGAAACATGTTGTATCATAGTATTGTTTCATTGAAATATACCAGGAGGGAATGTTCATGGCAAAGTTCTGTCGTTTCTGCGGAAAAGAGCTCGCCGACGGCGATCACGTCTGTCCGCATTGCAAACACGAAGTGGTAGAGACCTGCGCGTACTGCGGTACCCAGCTCTACAATAACGAGGCGTTCTGCCCCGGTTGCGGGAAACCCGTAGTGGTGAAGTGCATCGGTTGCGGTCAGGTCGTCTACAGCGGCGAGCGTTACTGCCCGTACTGCGGCACGAGAAATGATGTCGCCTATCCCGAAGTGGCCCCCACTTCCTACACCCTTCCGATGTCCCAGTTCAATTCGTTCGGCGGCTTTGGCGGCGGACTCGGCGGCTTCGGCGGCTATGGCATGAACGGCTTCGGCGGCGGCTTCGGCAGCGGCTTCGGCGGCTATGGCATGAACGGGCTCGGCGGCGGCTTCGGCGGCTTCGGCAGCCCCGTCGTTCTTCCGCCCATCACGCTTGACGGCAATCAGCTGGCCGGCGGCGATCAGCAGCCCACTGCGATCGAACGCACCCGTCCCGCTCCCACGCCCGCGCCCGCACCTGTTCCCGCTCCCGTTCACGAACACAAGGAGCCCGAGCACGTTGAGGTCGTTGAGGAAGAGGAAGCTCCCAAGAAGAGCAAGCTCGGCATCGTCGGCTTCATCTTCGCGCTCTTCTCCTTCATCCCGCTCTTCTGGTTTATCTGCATTCCTTGCTGCGCCGTTGCGATCAAGCGCAACAGGGGCTATAGAAAGCTCGCCATCGCCGGTCTCGTCATCGCGATCATCTGGTTCCTTGCTTGGGCTGCGCTCCTTGTCTATGCACTTGCCTTCGACGGCTTGGCATGGTTCAACGCCAACATCTTCAGTCCGTGGTTCAAGTTCACCATTGAGCTGTAATCAAAACCGATAAAAACGGGCCTCGTGCCCGTTTTTTCATGCCCGTTTGCTTGACAGAAAAGCTGCATGGGCGTAAAATGAAAGGGAAATAAAGTTCAAGGAGTTTACAAATATGGATAAGAAAAAGACAGCCATCCTCGTCGTGGATATGCTCAACGATTTTGTGACGGGGGCTTTGAAGTGCGACAGGGGGCTCGCGATCGTCCCCAAGACGCAGGAGCTTTTGCGCGGTGGGCGGCGTGCGGGTGTCCCCGTCATCTTCTGCAACGACGCGCATCTTCGCGGTATCGACCGTGAGTTCGAAGTCTGGGGCGAACATGCCGTCGCGGGCACCAAGGGCGCGGAGGTCATCCCCGAACTTGAACTCTGCGAGAAGGACTATGTCGTCCCCAAGAGAAGGTATTCGGGCTTCTTCCACACCGACCTCGACCTGCTCCTCCGTGAGCTCGGCGTCGACACCGTCGTCATGACGGGCCTCCACGCGCATATGTGTGTGAGGCACACCTCGGCGGACGCCTTCCAGCTCGGCTACAACGTCGTCGTCGCCACCGACGCCACCGACTCCTTCACCGAAGAGGACTACAAGATGGGCATCAAGTACCTCCACGAGGTCTACGGCGCCCGCCTTGTGACCGTGGACGATCTCCTCAAAGAATGGGGAACTGAAAATTGAGAATGAATAAAAAAACCGCCCCAAGGCATTTGCCTCGGGGCGGTTTTTATGCAAAAACTCAGAATGCGCATTTCTCCATGAGGAAGGTGGGAAGTTCGTCCATCGAGAGGCGGATCTGCGACATGGTATCCCTGTCGCGCACCGTGACGGTGCCGTCCTCGAGGGTGTCGAAGTCGATGGTGATGCAGTACGGCGTGCCGATCTCGTCCTGTCTACGGTAGCGTTTTCCGATGGAGCCCGCCTCGTCGTAGGTGACGGAGAAGTGCTTTTTCAGCTTTGCGAGCAGTGCCTTCGCCTGCGGGGCGAGGTTCTTCTGAAGGGGCAATACGGCAGCCTTGTAGGCCGCGATCGCGGGGTGGAAGTGGAGGACGCTCCGCACATCTCCGCCCTCGAGCGTCTCCTCCTCATACGCCTCGGAGAGAACGGCGAGCATGAGCCTGTCTGCCCCGATGGAGTACTCGATGACATAGGGGATGAACTTCTCCCCCGTGACGGGATCGAGGTAGGTGAGCGACTTGCCCGAATACTCCTGATGGCGGGTAAGGTCGTAGTCCGTGCGGTTGTGGATGCCGTTGAGCTCCTGCCAGCCCATGGGGTAGAGATATTGGATGTCGCACGCCTCCTTTGCGTAGTGGGCGAGCTTCTCGTGGTCGTGGAAGCGGAGATGCTCCGCCTTGAAGCCGAGGTCGAGAAGGAACTGCATGGCGCGCTTTTTGTATTCCTGATAGAACTCCTCGTCCGTGCCTTCCCTGCAGAACCATTGATGCTCCATCTGTTCGAACTCGATAGTGCGGAAGATGAAGTTGCCGGGGGTGATCTCATTGCGGAAGGCCTTGCCGATCTGCGCGATGCCGAAGGGCACCTTCGCCCGCGTCGTGCGTTGCACATTCATGAAATTGACGAATTCCCCCTGCGCCGTCTCGGGGCGGAGATAGATCTTGTTCTGGCTCTCGTCGGTCACGCCGCGGGAGGTCTCGAACATCAGATTGAAGGTGCGGATGGGGGTCCAATTAAAGTTTCCGCATACGGGACAGCAGACATGGTGCGCCTCGATGTACTCCTGCATCTGCTCGTTCGTCAGAAGGTCGGTGTCCACCGTGCCCTTGGAATGCGCCTCGATGAGGTTGTCTGCGCGGTGACGGGTCTTGCAGGTCTTGCAGTCCATCTTGGGATCGGAGAAGGAGGTCGTGTGCCCGCTCGCCTCCCACACGCGCGCATTCATGAGGATGGCCGCGTCCACGCCGTAGCTGTTGTCGCTCTCGAAGACGAAGCGCTTCCACCACGCCCGCTTGATGTTGTTCTTGATCTCCACGCCGACGGGGCCGTAGTCCCACGTGTTGCCCATGCCGCCGTAGATCTCGCTGCCGGGGAACACGATCCCCCGCGCCTTGCAAAGGGAGACGAGTTTTTCCATCGTGACCGCACTGTTTGCCATAACAAAAGTACCTTCTTATATTTATTTGAACGATTTGTAAATATTATAGTGCAATCGCCCGCGACGGTCAAGCGTTTGCGGGGAAGAAAAAAGTGATTTTGCTCTATTGAGAGGCCTCCCTCGGAAGGGGTGCGTGGAAAACAGCGTCATCCTGAGCCGACCGAGCCTTACGCAGTTCATGAAAGCTTATCCTCGAAGGATCTCCTTATTGAAAACGCGGACTTCGTACCCCGGGATTCTTCGGCTACGCCTCAGAATGACGCGGGGGCAAGGCGAACCGCTTATATCCTGAACAGTTTGAAGAGCGCATTCGCGAGCAGGGTCGCGGCGCCGACGAGGAGGAACCAGCGGAGGAAGTAAAGCCCCGTGTTTTCGGGCAGAAAGACGAAAACAAGGTATACCATGCCCGCGACAAGCCCTCCGATCGGGATGCGCAGGAGCCTTTTCCACGACCACTTCGGCGCCTCATACCGAAGGAGAGAGGTGAGCGGCAGAAAGACGGCCGCACCCGAAAGAAGTCCCCCCGTCATCAGAAGGTCCTTCTCGGGGAAGAAGGGGACGAAAAAGATGACGGCGGCGGCGAAGAAGAGCATGATGAGGTGACGGCTACGATAGGCATAGCGGAAGATGACTTCCCAGAAGACGGCGACGGCGATGCCGAGCGCAAGCCCCGCCAAAAGGTCGGTGGGATAGTGCACGCCGAAGTACAGCCTCGAGCAGAGAATGAGCAGGATGAGGGGGACGGTGATGAGCCACATCCACCACTTTTTCAGCCGGAAACTTCCCCCGACGAGGGCGGCGGAGGAGGTCTGCGCATGCCCGCTGGGGAAGGAGAGGTAGTCCCCGAGATCTCTTGTCGAGAAGACGGGGGTGTCGACGTCGAGCCGCTCCACAACGCCCTTTACAAACGGCCTCGGCCGTGCGACGGTCACCTTCAGGACGCTGTTGAGCGCCGCCGAGGAGACGGCGGTAAAGAGGAGCTGTTCGCCCGCTCTTCCCCACATCCAATAGAGGAGGATGACGACGCCCGCCACGATCATCCCCTCGCCGAGGGTGGAGAAAATGCCGAATACCACGGTGAGTGCGGGCGAGCGGATGCCTTCGAAGAATTTGAGTATGATCTCGTCCATATCGCGATTATAACATATTTTGCGAAAAAAGATATGAAAAAACTATCATTTTCGTAAATTATATGTTATAATTAACGTGGATATTTATTTACTGCCCCGAACGCTTCGAAAAAGAGGGGAAAAAGGGGCAGGGTGCATGCGGAGGACGTTATGGCAGAAGCGGAAAATTTCATTCAGGCGATCATCGACGAGGACCTGGCGGCGGGCAAAATTTCCGCCGTGCAGACCCGCTTTCCGCCCGAGCCCAACGGGTATCTGCACATCGGGCATGCAAAGAGCATGTTCGTCAACTTCGGCACCGCATTAAAATACGGCGGCAAGTGCAACCTCTATTTTGACGACACCAATCCCTCGAAGGAGAAGACGGAGTACGTCGACGCCATCCGCCGCGACATCGAGTGGCTGGGCTACCATTGGGAGAAGGAGACGTACGCCTCCGACTTCTTCGATGAGATCTATAATTATGCCGAACAGCTCATAAGATCGGGCAAGGCGTATGTGTGCGACCTCTCCCCCGAGGAGATCAAGGCGACGCGCGGCACGCTCACCGAGCCGGGCACCGAGAGTCCTTACAGGAACAGGACGCCCGAGGAGAATTTACAGCTCTTCCGCGAGATGAAGGCGGGCAAATACGCAGACGGGGAGAAGTGCCTGCGTGCAAAGATCGACATGGCCTCCCCCAACATCAACATGCGCGACCCCGTCATCTACCGCATTCTGCATGCGACCCATCACCGCACGGGGGACAAGTGGTGCATCTACCCCATGTACGACTATGCCCATCCCATCGCGGACTATCTGCAGGGCGTGACCCATTCCCTCTGCACGCTGGAATTTGAGGACCACCGTCCGCTCTACGACTGGGTGGGGATCGAGCTCGGGTTTTCCCCCAAGCCCCGCCAGATCGAGTTCGCACGGCTCAACCTCACCAACCTCGTGATGAGCAAGCGGTATTTGAAGAAGCTCGTCGAAGAGGGTTCCGTGCACGGGTGGGACGACCCCCGCATGCCCACGCTCGCGGGACTCCGCAACCGCGGCATCCCCGCCGAGGCCATCTTGGACTTCTGCGAGAGGGCGGGCATCACCAAGGCAAATTCCGAGTGCGAGATCGGCTACTTCGAGGCCGTCGTCCGCGACTATCTCAACGCCCGCGCTCCCCGCGCCATGGCCGTCGTCGAGCCGTTGAAGCTCACGATCACCAACTACGAGGGGGAGGAGGAGACGGAGTTCGAAGTAAACCAGCTCGACGAAAATGCGGGCACCCGCAAAATTTTCTTCGGGAAGGAGCTCTACATCGAAAGGAGCGACTTCTCCCTCGATCCGCCCCCCAAATATCATCGTCTGAAGCTCGGGGGCTATGTGCGTTTGAAGAGCGCCTACATCGTCCGCGCCGACGAGGCCGTGACGGACGAAAGGGGGGAAGTTATCGAGGTGAAGTGCACCTACTTCCCCGAGAGCAGGAGCGGTTCGGACACGAGCGGGATCAAGGCGAAGGGCGTCCTCCATTGGGTGAATGCCGCAAGGTGCGTCCCCGCCGAGCTCCGCCAATACGATCATCTTCTGCGCGATGCGGACTATAGCGGACAGGACTTTTCCGAACGCATCAATCTAAACAGCGAACACATCTTCTCCGTCAAGGCGGAGCCCTATCTCGCGGAGGCGAAGGATGGGACTGCCTTCCAGCTCATGCGGACGGGGTACTATAAGAAATGCACCGAGGGGGGGAAGCTCGTCCTCTCCGAGATCGTGTCCTTGAAGGACAATTTCAACAAATAAAATTCCGGGATAAGGGAAAAGGAGGAAGGGGATGCTTTCCGATCTACTCATTTCGAGCCAAACAACGATGGGGATCATCATTGCGGCCGCGTGCGTCTTTGGAGTCGCCCTCATACTTTACGGCGTCTTCAAGAAGTTCAACCAGATGGGGTGGCTGCCCTGGCAGATCCTCGTCATCTTCTCTGCGATGCTCGTGACGCGGGCCCTGCCGCAGACGATGGATCCGACTGCGCGCCTCGGCGTGGCATGTGCGATCTTTATCATCGTCACAGCGCTCGTCATCGGCGCAGGCGACGCGATCCGCCATGCGATGCTCATACGCGTCCGTCCCGCGAACCTCTTCTTCGGGGTGTGTAACCGCTTGCTCGGCGCGATCACGGGGGTATTGGGGCTCTTCGTCGTCGTTGTCGCCGTCGCGGGTCTTGCCCTTCCCATCTGTGAATACGCCGTTCCCCCCGTGCAGGAGATCCTCGGCCCCATTGTCTTCGACACGGCCGCCTATCAGGCCGTATCACCTTACCTCTTCGACTTCTTTCTCGTCTCCTTCCTCGTGAGCGCGGTGCATGCCGGCTACCGTGCCGGCTTCGCAAGGGGACTGCTCACAATTTTGATGTGCGTCTTTGCGATCATTTCCTTTGTGATCGCCATTGTCTTCGCCGTGGCCGTTCCCGGGCTTCGAAACCTGAGCACGGGGATCGGCAATTCCATCCCCAACCGCACGATCGGGATGGCCGTCGGGTATCTTGTCGCCACCTTCATCTGGTTCATCCTCATCTTTACCGTCTTTGCGCTCCTCGGATGGCTCATCCATCTGCTCATCAGAAAGGTCCGCTATGTCCGCCCGCTCGGCATTGTCGGCGGGATCATCATGGCGGTCGTGGTATTTGCGCTCGTCCTCGTCATCTTCAGCGGGGTGGGCGCGGTCGTCTCGTGGATATCCACGGGCGGACTGCGCAGCGCAATCGGGGAGACGGAACTCGAGGGGCTGGAAAGCATCATTCAGACGCTGGAGGAATATACGGCCGGCATTGCAAGGGCGTTCTCCTCCCCCATGTCCTCATTCGGGGCCGCCCTCTACAACGGAAACGTGCTCACAGGGCTGTTCCCCTCATAAGGGGCACGCATGAAATTTCCCCCCGCGCCCATACTGCCCATAGGGTATGTTGGACGAACTTTCCATTCAGCTTTTGTCTGCACTTGACAAGCTCGCCGGGGGCGGAAACTTTTCGGTCGTAGAGGAAGAGGATATCCTTCGCCTCGTCCCCGCCAACGGGGAGGAGATCGCAAGGCGGATGTCCTATCTCGAAGATCGGCAATTCATCGACATCCGGTATGCCGAAGCGGGGGAATATTGCGTGCGCGTCCTCGCCGCGGGCCGCGGATACGGTGCGACCGTCGCAAGGGAAAAGCGCGAAGTGCGGCGGGAAAGACGCGATCTTTTTCTTGCCGCGACCGTCGGCGCCTTCGCGGGCGGCGCGCTCTCGGGATGCATCGTCCTCTTACTATCCCTCGCGGTGTGATATGAGGAGTGATAAGCTATCTGCACGGGAGAACGCGGTCATGGGTGCCATCTTTTCGCTCTCACAGGGGAAAGAACGCTTTCTCGTCTCCCCCTATGAGATCCTCGCGGTCCTCCCCGAAAGGGGCAAGTACGACGAGGAAAAATTGGAGCGCATCCTGCACGCACTCGAGATCGACGGTTACTTCGAACTCATCTTTTCGGACAGAAAGGGGGAGAAGACGTACTGCATCCATATGCGCGAGACGGGGCTTGCCTTCCGGAGACAGGACATCCAGCGAAGGCGCGACACAGTCCTCCGTCTCCTCTTTGCGGCGGTATGCGGGCTTCTCTCCGCCGCGATCGGTATCCTTCTCAAAGCGATCCTATCCTGAAGGCCTAACCGCCCGAAAACGCGCGCACTTACCCCGAAAGCACCCGAAAACGCTTGACAACCGTTGAGCGTTTCTGTTATAATGAAACATATGTTTGACGCCCCCGCGTCATCCTTGCCCACCCCTTGAGGGGTGGGTGTCACGGCAACGCCGTGACGGAAGGGGTGTCCACCGCGTCATGATGCGTTATCGCTTACGTAGGGATTCCCTCGCCTTCGGCTCGGAATGAGGCCTTGCCCTCTCCGTGGGAGGGGAGTGGGGGGGTGGGGTGCCCCGCGTCATCCTGAGCCGGCCAAGACACTACAAAGTCCACGGCGGTCTAACCTCGAAGGATCCCGAACTACGAAGTCCGCGTTTTCATTTGGGGGATTCTTCGGAGAGGGGCTTTTATGGAAATCCTTATAAACTCCATCGCCTCAGAATGACGCTTACTTGCAACAAAATTTGCGAAATAACCTTTTCTATGGATCATTTCGACTTCAAACTTCATGCGCCGTTTGCGCCGACGGGCGACCAGCCCGAAGCCATCCAAAAACTCACCGAAGGGGTTTTGGACGGGATCCGCACGCAGGTCCTCGTGGGGGTCACGGGGAGCGGCAAGACGTTCACTATGGCCAACGTCATCAAAAATGTCGGCCGTCCCGCCCTCGTCATCGCGCATAACAAGACGCTCGCCGCGCAGCTGTGCAACGAACTCCGCGCCTTTTTCCCCGAGAACCGCGTGGAATACTTCGTCTCCTATTACGACTACTATCAGCCCGAGAGCTACATCCCTTCCACCGATACCTATATCGAAAAGGACCTCTCGAAGAATGATGAGATCGATAAACTGCGCAACGCGGCGACCTGTTCCCTCGGGGAGCGGGACGACGTCATCGTCGTCTCCTCCGTCTCTTGCATCTACGGTTTGGGTGCGCCCGAAGAATTTTTCCGCCTCGGCGTCTCCCTCCGTCCCGGGCAGCAGATAGAGCGGGGGGAACTTCTCTCCCGTCTCGTCGACATCCAATATTCCCGCAACGACATGGATTTCAAGCGTTCCACCTTCCGCGTGCGGGGGGACGTCGTGGAGATCTTCCCCGCATCCAATTCCGAAGTCGCCATCCGCGTGGAATTCTTCGGCGACGAGATCGACCGCATCTCGGAGGAGGACGTCACGACGGGGAAAATTTTATCCGATCTGAAGCACGCCGTCATCTTTCCAGCCTCGCACTATGCGGTGGGGAGCGAAAAACTCGCCCTCGCCCTCGCCATGATCGAGGAGGACATGGAGGGGGAGGTGAAGGCCTTCGAACAGGAGGGAAAACTTCTCGAGGCACAGCGGCTGCGCCAGCGGACGGAACACGACCTCGAGATGATGCGGGAGATCGGCTACTGTTCGGGCATCGAGAACTATTCCCGCTACTTCGACGGCAGGCGCCCCGGCGAGCCCTCCTTCACCCTCCTCGACTATTTTCCCAAAAACTTCCTCGTCTTTATCGACGAGAGCCATATGACCATTCCGCAGATCCGCGCCATGTATAACGGCGACCGGGCACGAAAGATCAATTTGGTGGAGTACGGCTTCCGCTTAAAGTCCGCCTTCGACAACAGACCGCTCACCTTCGAGGAATTCGACGAGCGGGTGCCCCAGCTCATCTGCGTCTCCGCGACCCCCGCTCCCTATGAGCTGCAAGAGGCGGGACAGGTGGTGGAACAGCTCATCCGCCCGACGGGACTTTTGGACCCTCCCGTCACCGTAAAGCCTACAAAGGGCCAGATCGACGACCTTCTCTCTGAGGTGCGGACCACGGTCATGGGTGGGGGACGCGTGCTCGTGACCACGCTCACAAAGCGCATGGCGGAGAGCCTCACCGACTACATGAAGGAAAACGGCGTCAAGGTGCGCTACATGCACTCGGACATCGATACCCTGGAGCGGGTGGAGATCATCGACGGCCTCCGCGCGGGGGAATTCGACGTCCTG
>CANRIO010000020.1 GCA_947630605.1 uncultured Clostridia bacterium | reverse complement strand
ATGGCCCCGCCGGGGTTCAGCAGTTCTCCCTCCAGAGTGACAATGCGAAGCGTATGGCGGTATTTTTTTGCCGCGGGAGAGATCGCGGGCTCCATCCCGACGATAGGAAAAGGAAATTTTTTGCGCATGCGCTCGAGGCAGACCGCACTCGCCGTATTGCAGGCGAGGACGGCGACGTCTATCTTCCGTCGGGCGAGAATGTTCAATCCCCTCTCGACGAGGATGGCGATCTCCTCCTCCCCCTTGCTCCCGTAGGGCGCATTGCAATTATCTCCAAAATAATAAAAAGTAACCCCACGTGCAACTTTCAGACACTCACAGAGCACATTCAGCCCGCCGAGGCCGCTGTCAAAGATGCCGACTTTTGCCCGAGTAATTTCCGCCATATGCCACCTCTTTACAATTTTTCAGATTTTTTTGCCTTTATAAGCCAAAAAACAGTTTACAAGGGTTTTATTTTATGTTAAAATAAGCAAGGTCATCAAGATAAGGTCATCAAAGGAGTAAATACCGTGCCCAACATCAAATCCGCGAAAAAACGCGTTCTCGTCACCGAAAAGAAAACTTTGGAGAACAAGGCAGTCAAGTCCGCTCTCAAGACGCAGATCAAGAAGTTCCTTACCGCCGTCAATGCGGGCGACAAGGCTCTTGCCGAAAAGCTCTATCCCGAGACGGTCTCCGCCATCGATTCCGCTGTCTCCAAGGGGATCCTTCACAAGAACAACGCCGCGAACAAGAAGGCAAAGCTCGCAAAGAAGCTGGCCGCTCTCGCCAAATAAATTCCATAGGATCGTTTCAGGGCGTTCCCGTTTCGGGGACGTCTTTTTCTTTTCTCCCCTCCCCTATCTTATTCGGGAAGAGGCCCTTTCGCGCATCTTCTCAAAAACTTGATAAGCAAAAGACGCTCCCCTTTGGGAAGCGTCCCTGTATTTTGCATTGCTTTATTTTCCCATTCCCATGAGCTCGAGGGGCACATCCCCCGCCGAGACGGTGACGATCGGACGGAATCCGCGGATGGAGTAGTGCACTTTGATCCCGGTGTCCTCTACGGTGGCATGGAGCATGCAGATGCGTGCGCCGCCGAGCTCGTCCTCCAACTTTCCGTCTACAAAGAGACGGACGCTACGCGCTGCGATCTCGAACACGATGTCGTGCGAGCGGAAACGGTAAAAATACTTCTTGCGCATTTTTTTGATCCAGACGATCTCCAAGACGATGACCGTCGTCACGACCACTATGAGAACGATCGATATGATGAGTGATGTCAATGCTTCTCCTGTCATTTCTGCCTCCTTCCACTATGGTCGGACTGAAGGGAAGATCCGCCCTTTCTCTTTCTGACGCAGGCCGTGAGCAGATACTCGATCTGACCGTTCAGCGAGCGGAATTCCTCGTCCGCCCAGCGCATGAGCTCCTGATAGAGCGACGGCGAGAGTCTGAGCGGGACTTGCTTTTTTGCCTTCTCATCCTTCATCCCCATTCCCTCCGTGTATACTCCCCGCAAATCGCCGGGAAGCGGCGTGCCGTTTTCCTCGATACCAAACGATATATTCGAAAATTCTTCCATGATGTTCCCTTATAAATTACGCCAAAGCTTTTAATAAATGGACCCCGTGCCGACGACGGGTTGTGCGTCGCGGTTGCCGCAGAGAACGACCAACAGATTGCTCACCATTTGCGCCTTGCGCTCGTCATCGAGTTCGACGACGTTCTCCTCCGAAAGTTTGTTGAGCGCCATCTCCACCATGGAGACCGCCCCCTCCACGATCTTCTGCCTTGCGGCGATGATGGCGGAAGCCTGCTGGCGCTGCAACATGGCCGCCGCGATCTCGGGTGCATAGGCGAGGTGGGAGATGCGTGCCTCTAAAATTTCGATGCCCGCCATCTCGGTACGGCTCTGAAGTTCGGCGCGGAGCACCTCCGCGATCTCCTGCGCGCTGCCGCGAAGGGAGGTCTCGTCCCCGCTCGTGGAGACGTCGTAAGGGTACTGTCGCGCGACCTGGCGAATGGCGGCGTCGCACTGCGTGGAAAGGTATGCCATGTAGTTCTCCACGTTGAAGACCGCCTTCGCCGTATTCGTGATGCGCCAGATGACGACGACGGAGATCTCGATGGGATTCCCCTCTTCGTCGTTGACCTTCTGCTTGTCGTTGTTGAGCGTCATGGCCTTCAGGGAAAGCTTCCTTCCCCCCATCGAAAGACGGGCGGGGTTGACGGATGCGCAGAAAGGATTTACCCAGAAGAACCCGTCCCGCTTGATGGTGCCGAAGTATTTCCCGAAGAGGGTGAAAACGTATGCCTCGTTGGGCTGTAAGAGCTTAAACCCTTTCGTAAGCACGTTCCCTGCGACAAAGAGCAGTGCGCCGAGCACCATGAGGGCGGCAAATGCCGCATTTTCATGGAGATGAAGATAGACCGCGCCCACGACAAAGAGTGCGATGCCGCCAAGAATGACCGCGATCACGACGGCGAGCATCGCCCAGCCGTTCTTTTCCCTCGCGGGCCTTTCGGTAATTTTATCAAAATCTTTCACTTGCATGATCGGCCTCCTTATGTGATATCATTTTGATATCATAATACTATCACTGCAGAGGAAAGTTGTCAAGCATTTTTTGAAAATTTTGGATGAAAAATCCCCTCGCTCGAGGGGAAAAGTATGCGGCATTTCCATCCGCGGACTGCGTATCGGGGGATCCTTCGGAGATAGGCCCACATGGACTGCGTACAGCCGTTTCGGCTCAGGATGACGCAAGTTTCTTTAAGATCGCACGGCAGGCGAGCTTGCAATGCTCGTAGGTGAGGCCGCCCTGGAAATAAGCGGTATAGGGCTCTCGGATGGGTGCGTCGGCGGACAGCTCGATGCTCGCTCCCGCGACGAAGGTCCCCGCTGCCATGATGACCTTGTCGTCATATCCGGGCATGTCCCACGCCTCGAGCTTTACAAAGCTGTCGACGGGAGAGACCTCCTGCACCGATTGAATGAAGTCGGTCAGCTCCCTTTCGGTGTTGAAGCGGATGGCGCGGGTGATGTCCGCAAGGGGTTTTTGGAGCTTCGGAAAGTTCTCAAAGCCCAAATCTTCCATGCACTTTCCGATGAGAAGTCCCCCCTTCAAGGCCTGTGCGACGACGTGCGGAGCGAGGAAAAAACCTTGGAAATATTGCTGATAGCCATAGGCATAGGAGCCGATCTCCCCGCCCACGGAGGGCGCGGTGAGACGGTTTGCACACTGCGAAATGTAAGAGGCCTTCCCCGCGATGTAGCCGCCCGTCGGGGCGAGCCCGCCCCCGGGGTTTTTGATGAGGCTTCCGACGATGAGGTCTGCACCGACCTCGGTCGGTTCCTTCCTTTCGACGAACTCCCCGTAGCAGTTGTCCACGAAGATACAGCCCTCAAAACCCCTTTCTCGCAAAAAGGCGCACATCTTTCCGATCTCGTCCACAGAGAAGGCGTCGCGAAGCTCATATCCGCGCGAACGCTGGATATAGACCATGCGGAAATTGCCCTTGAGGAGCGCCCTTTCGACGGCGGGAAAGTCCACCTTTCCGTCTTTGTCGAGGGGAACAACTTCATAGCCCACGCCGAAGTCCTTCAGAGAGCCGTTGCCCTCTCCCCAGATGACGCCCTGTATGGTGTCGTAAGGCTTTCCCGTTATAAATAATATATTGTCGCGCGGGCGCAAAACGCCGAAGAGGGCGACGGTAAGGGCATGCGTGCCGGAAAGCAACGCGGGCGAGACAATGGCCTCCTCCGCCCCGAATGCGCGCGCGTATATTCTCCCGAGCTTCTCCCTCCCCTCGTCGCCGTAACCGTACCCCGTGGAAGGATTGAAATGCCGAAGGGCGATCTCCTCTTCGCGGAAGGCGGCAAGCACCTTCTCTGTGTTGAATAGCGAGATCGCATCGATCGAGGCAAACTGCTCTTTTAAGCTCTCCTCCGCCCTTTGCATCCTCTCTTCAATTTCCATAAATGCGTAAGACCTCCTCGGCGCATGCCTCCGTCGAATTGGGTGCGAGCCAATGCAAGTTGGGCAATTTTTTGAAAAAAGTGAGCTGCCGCTTTGCGTAATTGCGCGTATTTTTCTCTATTATGTCTGACATAGTACTCTCGTTATCGCCGTTTTTCAGGCATTCGACCACTTCTTTATAGCCAATTCCCTGCATACATTGTGCATTTTCCGCAACTCCCCTTTGAAGGAGGCCTTTGACTTCGTCGACAAGGCCCGAAGAGATCATCTTCCTCGTGCGCTCCGAAATGCGGGCGTAGAGCTCCTCGCGCGGGAAGTTCACGGCAAACGCCTCGTAGGGGTAGCGGGGGACGGCACTGTCGTGCTGGTCGGATTTTTTTCTCCCCGTGAGGTCGAATATCTCAAGGGCGCGGATCACCCGCTTTACATCGTTCACATGCAAAATTTCCGCGCTCTCGGGGTCCACTTCCCGAAGGCGCGCATGCAGAACTTCTCTTCCCTCTCTTTTTTCCAGCTCTTCGTATTTTTTTCTGATCTCCTCGGATGCGGGAGCATTTCCGAAGGCATGGGAAAAGAGGAGCGCATTGAGATAAAATCCCGTCCCGCCGACGAGTATGGGCGTCTTGCCGCGAGATAAGATGTCCTCGACGATGGAAAGTGCGATCTCTTCGAAGTCGCTCACGGAAAAGGACGTCCCTGCCTCCACGACGTCGATCATGTGGTGCGGAATGCCCTGCATCTCCTCCTTCGTCGGCTTTGCGGTGCCGATATTAAGGCCCCTATAGATGAGAAAGGCGTCGCAGGAGACAACTTCCCCGCCGATCCTTTTTGCGCATTCGACGGCGAGCGCGCTCTTTCCCGAGGCCGTGGGACCGCAGATGACGAGCAGTTTTCTCATACGATGCGCTTGAAGAGCTTCTCCATCTCGCTCTTCTTGAGGTGCACGGCGACGGGGCGGCCGTGCGGACATTTAAGCCCCATGTCGCCATCCATGCGGGCAATGAGAGCCGCGGCCTCCTCCTCGGTGAGAAATTCCCCGCCCTTCACGGCGGCCTTGCAAGCGGCCGAGGCGAGTTTATCCTTCAGAAGCTCTGCAAGTTTAATGGCGCGGAGGGACTCCATCGAGGAGACGATCTCCGCAAAGAAGGCGCCAAGGTCCATTCCCATGAGGTCGGAAGGCACGGCGGAGACCTTGATGGAATTTCCGCCGAATTCCCCCACTTCGAACCCGAGTTCCTCTAAAACGGGGAGCTGTTTGCACATGAAGGCAAATTCAGGGCCGTTGAGGGTGAGCACGAAGGGCACGAGCATGGGCTGGGAGGCATTCGTGCGGTCGGCGAGCTTTTGGCGGAGCCTGTCGTAGATGAGCCGCTCGTGCGCCGCATGCTGGTCGACGATATAGGCGTCGTCCCCGCATTCATAGAAGAGATAGGTGCGGAAGAGTTCCCCCTTGAAGCGGAGGGACTTTACGTCTACCTTCTGCTGTTTTTGCTTCTTCTCCTCCTCGAGGAGCATCCTCTTGTTCTCCTCGAAATGGTCCTCCTTCTCCCCTGTCTTTGAAGGAGATGCAAAGGAGGAGTTGACCTCGAAGCTCAGGCGCGTATCCGGGAAATCACGGCGGGGAAGGGAGACCTTCGAAGAGACGGGCGGGATGTCGAACGCGAGCTCCTTCTTTGCCTCGTCATAGGTCATGGGCGGAAGCACTTTGTGCTGTGAAGAGGCGTCCCCGATGGGAAGCGTCTCCTGCACAGGCGTGGGGTCGGGTGTTTTCGCGAGATACTCGAGGGCGCGGGAATTGCCGTCGAGAACGGAAGAGACGACGGAGTAGACGCTCCCGTATATGATCTGATTGTCCACAAAGCGCACGTCCGATTTATTGGGGGTGACATTCACGTCCACGATCTCGGGCGGAACATCCAAAAAGAGCACATAGAAGGGATATTGCCTCTTCATAAGGTAGCTTGCATACGCATTCGTGAGTGCGGCGGAGACCGTCTGATTGACGACATAGCGGCCGTTCACAAAAAGGCTTTGATAGGTGCGGTTGGGCTTGGAAAAGTTCTGGTTGCCAATGAAGCCCTTAAGCTTGATGCCGTGCTTGTCGGCGTCTATTTCATAGAGTTCGCGAAGGATCCCGGCGCCGTAGACATTTGCAATCGCCGAGGAGAGCCCGTCGCCGTAGGAGCGGTATCTGAGCTTTCCGTTCGCGGTGAAGGTGAAGGCGATCTCGGGGCGGGAGAGGATAAAGCGTGCCATCATGTTGGCGACGTCCCCCTCTTCCTGCTGATCGGAGCGCAAAAATTTGAGACGGGCGGGCGTATTGAAGAAGAGCTCTTCCACCGTGACTTCCGTCCCCTTTGCTCCCGCCGCGGGCAGCACCTCGCCCATATTTCCACCATTGGAGAAGAGCGAAAAGGCCTCATTGTCCCCCGCTCTCGAGACGATCTTCATCTTGGAGACGGCCGCAATGGAGGCGATGGCCTCGCCGCGGAAGCCGAGCGTCTTGACGCCGAAGAGGTCCTCCGCGCGCTCAAGTTTGCTCGTCGCATGCGGCAAAAAAGCATAGGGAAGATCTTCCTTTTCCATTCCCCCGCCGTTGTCCGTCACGCGGATGAGCCCCTTTCCGCCGCTCTCGATCTCCACGGAGATCTCGCTCGCCCCCGCGTCGATCGCGTTCTCGACGAGCTCCTTTACGACGGAATACGGGCGGTCAACGACCTCCCCCGCCGCGATCTTGTTGAATACTTCCCGCGAAAGCACATGGATGTTCATTTGATCTTCTCCTTCCATTCCGAGAGAATGGCGAGGGCCTGCATGGGCGTAAGCACATTGACGTCGAGATCGGAAAGCTCGGACTTAAGATCCATCCTTTCCTCCGTCTCTTCCTCATTTTCGACGAGTTCGGGACGGCGTGCCTCCGTCTTTTCGAGCGTCTTTAAGATGCGCTTCGCCCGGTCGGTGACCTCGGCGGGAACGCCCGCAAGAGAGGCCACTTCGACGCCGAAGCTTCTCGAAGCTCCGCCCCGCATAATCTTGCGCAAAAAGACGATGGAGCCACCGATCTCCCGCACGCCGATCTTGTAATTTTTGACGCCGCCGAGCTTGCCCTCAAGTTCGGTGAGTTCGTGATAGTGCGTCGCAAAGAGAGTCTTTGCACGCACCTTTTCATTCAGATATTCGATGACCGCCCATGCGATGGAGAGCCCGTCGAAGGTGCTCGTCCCGCGGCCGACCTCGTCGAGGATGAGAAGGCTCTTGTTTGTCGCATTCCGCAAAATATTCGCAACTTCCGTCATCTCCACCATGAAGGTGGAGCGGTTGGAGATGAGGTCGTCGCTCGCCCCGATGCGGGTGAAGATCCTGTCGCAGAGCGGGATCTCGGCACGCTTGGCGGGGACAAAGGAGCCGATGTGCGCCATAAAGACGATGAGCGCGACCTGGCGAAGGTAGGTGGACTTCCCCGCCATATTGGGGCCCGTGATGATAAGCGTCCTGTTCTCCTCCCCGTCCATTTGGCAATCGTTGGGAACAAAGCGTTCCTTGGAGAGCTTTTCGACGACGGGATGACGGCCCTCTTCGATGACGAGCGCCCCCTCCTCCTTCATGACGGGACGGACGAATTTATTCTCCTTGGCGACGACGGCGAGGGAGGTGATGCAGTCGAGCATGGCGACTGCGGAGGCGACCTCCTGGAAGACGGGAATGTTCTTCTCGAGAATTTTGAGAAGATCCCGATACAGATCCTCCTGAAGACGTTCCGCCTCCTCTTCGCCGCCCAAAATTTTGCCCTCGATCGCCTTGAGCTCCTCGTTCACATACCGCTCGCCGTTCGCAAGCGTCTGTTTGCGCGTGTAGGTGTAGGGCACGCGATCCTTAAAGGAATTGCTCACTTCGATGTAGTAGCCGAAGACGCGGTTGTAGCCCACTTTGAGGGTGCGGATCCCCGTCTGCTCCCGCTCCCGCGCCTCGAGCTGGGCGAGAAGGGTCTGGCTGTGCGCTTTGGCGTCCCTAAGTTCATCCAGCCTCTCATTGTATCCCACCTTGATGTAGCTCCCCTCCTTGAGGGTGGTGGCCATGGGATCGATCGCGGAGTCGAGGAGGGCGCATACCTCCTTCGTATCCACGAGGCGGGAGGCAACAGAGCGCAGAAGACGGGAGGAAAATCCCGTGAGCTGAAATTTCAGATTGGGTACGACGGCAAGGGAGGCGGAGAGCGCGAGGCAGTCCTTCGGCTGAAGGTTGCCGTTGGAGATGCGGCCTGTGAGGCGTTCGATGTCCTTCACGCCCCCGAGCATGTCGTGGATGCCCATGCGGACGACGGTGGCCTTGAAGAGTTCGTCGACCGCATCCAGCCGCTCTTCGATCTCCCCGAGGTCGGAGAGCGGAGAGGAGAGCATGGAAGCGAGTTTTCTTCCTCCCATTCCCGTCTTGGTCTCGTCGAGGAGATGCAGAAGCGATCCCCTCTTATCCCCCGTCGCATTGTTCCTGAGGATATCGAGGTTGCGCACGGCCGTCGGGTCGAGCTTCATCGCCTTGTTCCCGTCGAGATATTTAAGAGAGTTGATATTCTTTAAGGCGTGCTTTTGCGTCTCGCGCAGATATTCGAGGAGCGCCCCCGCCGCAAGGACTGCAGAGGGAGCCTCTGTTAACCCCAAGGCGTCCATCGAAGAGACGGTCAGCTGCGATTTCAGGCAGTTTTCCGCATTCTCGCGCACAAACGCCCACGGGAGATAACAGGAGAGCGGAGGAAGCAGCCGCTCCGTTTCGGAAAGTTCTTTGAGCGCAAAGAGCGCGCCATCATTGCAGATGATCTCGGCAACAGAGAGGTTGACAAGGTCGGAGAGGAGCTTTTCCGCACTCTCCGCCTCAGCGGCGGCAAATTCCCCCGTCGTGATATCCGCCCATGCGAGGGCGAAACTTTCCCCGTCCTTCACGGCGCAGGCGATAAAGTTGCTCTTCTTTTCGTCGAGAAGGTCCCCTTCGATGACGGTGCCCGCCGAAACGACGCGGATGACATCTCTGTCCACCATGCCCTTGGAGGCCTTCGGATCGGTGAGCTGTTCGCAGATGGCGACGCGCTCGCCGCTTTGCACGAGCTTCTGAATGTAGGCGTCGACGGCGTGATAGGGAACGCCGCACATGGGCGCACGCTCTTTGAGCCCGCAATCCCTCCCCGTGAGAGTGAGATCGAGGATCTTGCTCGCCTTTTCGGCGTCCTCAAAGAACATCTCGTAGAAGTCCCCGAGACGATAGAATACGAGGCAATCGGGATATGCCTCCTTGATCTTCTGCCAATGCTCCATCATGGGAGATAATGCCATTTTTCTAACCCTTCCTTGGTCAAAACACCTATTTTATACTTCCTCTCCAAAGAGAGAAATGCCGTTTGCCTCTGTAATTTTGAGATCGACAAATTCGCCGATGCGGCACTTGTCGCTCTTGAAGTACCCCATTCTGCCGTACTCGTCGCGGCCGAGGTACATCCCCTTCTTCTCGTCGAAATCCTCGCAAAGGATCTCCACCGTTCTTCCCACATACTTCGCGCTCTTTTCCCGCGTCTTGGCGTTGACGAGGGCGATGAGCCGCGTGATGCGGTCCTTTGCGACATCCTCATCGATCCTCCCCTCCATCTCGGCGGCCTTCGTCCCCGTCCGCGGGGAATAGATGAAGGTAAACGCCGAGGAAAGGTCGGCCTCTTCGACGAGGGAGAGCGTATCTTCGAACTCCTCCGCCGTCTCCGTCGGGAAGGCGACGATGAGGTCCGTCGTCACCTCGCAATCGGGGATCTCCCGCCTAAGAAGGGCGAGATCCGAAAGATATTTCTCCCGCGTATAGCGGCGGTTCATGAGCTTTAAGATACGGTCATTGCCCGACTGCACGGGAAGATGCAGGTGCTTGCAGATCTTGTCGTGCTTTTTCATGACGGCGACAAGTTCTTCGGTAAAATCTTTTGGATGCGAGGTCATGAAGCGCACGCGGAATTTCCCCTCGATAGAGGCGACCTGGTCCAAAAGCTCGGGGAAGGTCGTCCCATCCTCCCCGCGGTAGGAATCCACATTCTGCCCGAGGAGGGTGATCTCTTTATAGCCCTCCTTCACGAGGGCCTCCACTTCGGCGAGGATGTCCTCCGCCCGCCGCGAACGCTCCCGCCCGCGCACATAGGGCACGATGCAGTAGGTGCAGAAGTTGTTGCAGCCGTAGGTGATGTTCACCCACGCATTGGGATAGCTCGTCCGAACAGGCGTGACGCCGTCCTCCGTCTCCCCCCGCTCCTCGAGGAGGGAGATGATCGACTTTTTCTGCGCCCTTTTTCTCTCGATGAGGGTGCGAAGTTCGTTGAGATTGTGCGTGCCGAAGAGAATATCGATGAAGGGAAACTTCTCTTTTAAGAGCTTCGCCTTGCCCGCTTCCTGCACCATGCATCCGCCGACGGCGATGAGAAGGCCCTTCTTTTCCCTCTTTAATTTTTTGAGCGCGCCGATGTTGCCGAAAGCGTGGTTCTCGGCATTTTCGCGGATACAGCAGGTGTTGAAGACGATGATGTCCGCCTCCTCTAAAGAAGAGGGCTCCGTATATCCCGTCTCATGAAGGACGCCCGCGATCTTCTCCGACTCGTGCAGATTCATCTGACAGCCATAGGTTACGATATGGTATTTCATACGTTGAGTTTGGAAAAGACCTCCCCGATATTTTCACGAATGACGAGTTCGCACCGTCCGTCAAGCGGCGTTTCGCTCCGGTTGATGAGGACGAGATGTTCCCCGCGGAAGAGATCGACGAATCCCGCCGCAGGGTAGACGGTAAGCGACGTCCCCGCCACGATGAGGAGATCCGCCCTTTCGATGGCATCGATCGCCCCTGCGACCGTTCCGCCGTCGAGCTGTTCGCCATAGAGGACCACGTCGGGCTTGATGAGGCCCCCGCATTCGCAGTGCGGAACGCCCTCCCCCTCCGCGATATAGCGTGCGGGATAAAACTTTCCGCAGCGCAGACAGTAGTTCCTGTGGATACTGCCGTGGAGTTCGTATACTTTCTTGCTGCCCGCGGCCTGATGAAGGCCGTCAATGTTCTGTGTAACGACGGCGGAAAGTTTCCCCCTCTTTTCAAGCTCTGCGAGCTTTCTGTGTGCGGCGTTCGGCTGTGCGTCGAGTGGAAGCATCTTGTCCCGGTAGAATTTATAAAATTCCTCGGTGTGGCGATAAAAATATCCCGAGCTCAGGATCTCCTCGGGCGGGACGGAATATTTCGTGCGGTACAACCCGTCCTCCGAACGAAAGTCGGGAATGCCGCTCTCTGTCGAGACGCCCGCGCCCCCGAAAAAGACGATGCGGTTTGATTTTTCGATGAGTTCTTGCAAATTCATACTTTCCACCAAGTAGATATTATAACATGGCTTATTTATTTTTTCAAGAGAGCGGGTGCGCTTTCGTGAAAATTTTTTGTCATAAGGCAAATACTGAAAGGGATGAAACGCACGCTCACCGTCCTCGGCATCCTGTTCGGGGTCCTCATTTGCCTTTTCCTCTTCGCCCTCTTCTACTATCTCGGTGTGACGAGGGGCATTTTTCTCGACAAAAATAAACTCACGCTCGAGACGGGAAAAACTTCTCTTTTTGACGCAAACGGCAACGAGATCGAGACGGCTTCCTATGCGGAGGACGTCGCCTTTTCGGAATTTCCCCCCTACCTTCCGAATGCCTTCGTGGCCGTGGAGGACAAGCGGTTTTATACCCATCACGGCTTTGACCTCCATGCAATTGCCCGCGCCGCACTCAAAAACATCAAGAGCTTTTCCTTCCGGGAAGGGGCTTCCACCATCTCCCAACAGCTCATCAAGAACACCCACCTCACGAGCGAAAAGACGCTGACAAGAAAACTCAAGGAGTTCAAGCTCACCCGTGCGCTCGAGAAAACTTACTCGAAGGAGGAGATCTTGGAGCTCTACCTCAACTCCATCTACTTCGGGCACAGCGCGTTCGGCATCGGAGATGCCGCGGCCTTCTATTTCGGCAAGACGCCAAAGAGTCTTTCCATTGCGGAAAGCGCCATGCTGGCCGCCCTCGTGCGCTCTCCCAACCGTTATTCCCCCTTCAAGAACGAAGAGAAGTGCCTTGCAAGACGAAACCTCGTCCTCTCCCTCATGAAGGAGCAGGGCTATATCGACGAGAGCGAATATACCGAGGCTCTTTCGGAACCTTTGCCCACGGCACCCTCCGAAAAGAGAAAGCAAAATTCCTACCTCTCCCTCGTCTATGACGAACTTTCCGACCTCTTTCCGGGGGCGGGCACCGCCTATCTCGCTTCCCTCCGCGTCTACACCGCCTACGACCCCGCACTCCAGAGCGTACTCGAAAGGGCGGACACGGGAAGCGATGTCTCCCTCTTTGTGCGCTCGACGGAAAATAACGCCATTAAAGCGTACCATTCGACGGTCGGCATGGTGCGAAGGCTCCCCGCCTCCACGATCAAGCCTCTCCTCGTTTACGGTCCCGCGGTAGAGGAGAATTTCATCTCCCCCGCAACTGCCGTAAAGGACGAGAGGACGGACTTTTCGGGCTATATGCCTGACGATGCGGGCGGGGCGACGGGAGAATATATGAGCGTCCGCTATGCCCTCTCCCACAGCGTAAACATCCCCGCCGTGAAGATCTTGAATTCCATCGGCGTGGATCGGGGCGCGGGCTATCTCGAAAAAATGGGGATGAAGGTGGAAAAAGAGGACAGAACGCTCGCACTCGCCCTCGGCGGCATGCGGGAAGGATTCACCCTGAAGGAACTTGCGGACGGGTATGCGACCTTTGCAAAGGAGGGAAATTTTGCGCCGTCTGCGGCCATTTTGCGCGTCGAGGACGGCCGCGGAAGAATTCTCTATCGGAAAGAGGCGCGGGAGAAAAAAGTTTTTTCGGAGGAGACGAGCTTTCTGATCGGCGACATGCTCTCCACGGCCGCGAGAGAAGGGACGGCAAAACGGCTCTCATCCCTCCCCTATTTCGTGGGCGCAAAGACGGGAACGGCGGAGGGAAAGGCGGGAAACCTCGATGCCTACACCATCGCCTACACTTCGGAGGACGTCGTGGCGGTGTGGCTTGGCAACCGCGACAATTCCCCCGTCGACGCCATGGGCGGAGGGCTCCCCGCGAATCTTGCGAAGAAAGCGCTCGAAGCGCTCTATGCGATAAGGCCGCCGAAAGATCCCGAAACACCGGAGGGCGTAGAAAAACTTTTGTGCGACAGCGAGGCATATGCGACACGCCATGAGCTCGTTCTCTCCGACCCGATCGCGCCCCGCATCACCTCTTTCGAGGAGTGGTTCAAAAAGACTGCTTGCCCCAAAGAGCAAAGTACAAAGTATTCGCACCCCTCCATACAAACCCCCATAGTATCCGTCAAAAACGGCTGTGTAACCATAGAGCTATGTCAGGCAGAGTACTATTCATACGTCATAAAAAGAGAAAATCGCGGTGAGGTCACCACGATCTATAGCGGCGAATATTGCCGCGATATCTGCGATAATTCCGTGCGGGCGGGAGAGCGGTATCAATATATCGTCATCCCCGTCTATGAGGGGCATGAGGGCGAGCCCGTCCGCCTCCCGAGCGTTCAAATCGAAAGGTCTTCCCCCGCCATTCCCGACGATTGGTGGACGAATTAAAAAGTAACCTTCTCGGCTGTTGAGAGCGCTTCCTCGACGAGGGCGTCGACGTCCAACTTTTTCTCCTCCTCTTCGATGAAGGAGAGTGCGGGGCGGATCGCGGGATGTTCGGGAAGAAAGACGGTACAGCAATCTTCGAAGGGAAGGATGGAGGTCTCGTACGTGCCGATCTTTCTCGAGCGGGCAATGATCTCCTCCTTGTCGAAACCGACGAGCGGGCGGAGGACGGGAAGGGTGACGACGGCGTTCGAGGAGGTCATTCCCTCGATGGTCTGGCTCGCGACCTGCCCGAGGCTCTCTCCCGTCACAAGGCACTGATAGCCGTGAGCTCTTGCAAAACTCTCCGCGATGCGGAACATGAATCTACGGAGCAGGGTCACGTTCAGCTCGGGGGCGCACTTTGCATGGATCTCCTCCTGCAATTTTGTCACCTTCACCGTCGTAAGCCTCGTCACGAGGGTGTATTTCGAAAGAATTTTAGCGAGCGTGACCACCTTCTCCTTCGCGCCCTCGTTGGTGTAGGGGTAGCTGTGGAAGTGCAAAAGCTCCACCGTCATGCCGCGTTTTGCCATCATATAGCCCGCAACGGGGGAATCGATGCCGCCCGAGATGAGAAGAAGTCCCTTTCCGGAAGTGCCGACGGGCATGCCGCCGACCCCCTCCTCGGACCCGCAAAAGACGAGTGCGGTGCCGTTTTCACGCACGTCGATATAGACGGTATTTTGCGGGGTATGGACGTCCACCTTTAAGGCGGGGAAAGTTTCCAAAAGCCGTCCGCCGATCTCCGCACTGATCTCCATGGAGCTGAGCGGATATTTTTTATAGGCGCGGTGCGTCTCCACCTTGAAAGTTCCGCTCGTGGGAGCGACGAGCTTTGCCCCCTCGAAGATCTCCTCCATCGAACTTCCGATGAGATAGCCGATGGAATAGGAATGCACGCCGAAGACGTTGGAGACGCGCTCTGCGATCTCCTCGGCACGGCCTTCTTCAAACTTCTCCACGAGCCATCTTCCGCTCGTGCGGTGCAGTTCGTGGCGGATGCCGCGAAGGCTCTTTTCGAGATTGTCCGCAAAGACGTGCTCGAAAAAACCCCTGTTTTTCCCTTTCAAGTGGATCTCCGCATAGCGGATAATGACGACCTTTTCCATTATAGTTTTTCCTTAAATCTTTGTGCTGCCGCGTTCATATGGAGTGCGGACTCTTCGATCTCCCGCATAGTCGTCTCGGGCGAAAAGCTCACGCGGAGCACGCCGTCGAGAATGTTTTCCCCATATCCGCACGCCGTGAGGACACGGCTGAAGCGGTGCTTCGAAGAGCATGCGCTCCCCGTCCCGACGACGACGCCCTCCTCCCAGAGCATGCGGGAAAGCACTTCGCCGCGCGTTCCCTCCGCACTCACCGTGAGGATGTAGGGCGAACCGTCCGGGGGAGAGATGCGCGTGTAGAGACTGTGGTCGAGCTTCTCCCAAAGTGCCTCGCGGTAGCCTTTGAGCCGCTGTGCATCCTCAAAAAGAGTGGCAAACTTCCTCTCGGTTGCATAGCAAAAATCGAGGATACCCAAGACGTTCTCCGTCCCGCTCCTGAGATTCCCCTCCTGTCCACCCCCGTGGACGAGGGGGACAAGGGTGAGGCCCTTTCTTTTCACGAGCCCGCCCGTTCCCTTGAGCGCGCCTATCTTGTGGGCACTCAGCGAAAAGAGATCGATGTCCTGCGTGAGGCGGACGGGGATCTTCCCGAAGCTCTGCACGCCGTCGCTCATGAAGACGCAGCGGGGATTTTTTGCCTTCACCCGCTTTGCGATGGCGGCAATGTCGTTGATCGCGCCCGTCTCGTTATTCACATGGATGACGGAGACGAGCGAAGTTTTCTCATCGACGAGAGACAAGAGGGCGTCTGCGTCCACCGCTCCATGGCGGTCGACGGGAGCAAAACGGGGCTCTACGCCGCGGTTTTTGAGTTCGTTGAAGGCACGCTCCACCGCCGCATGTTCTGCAGAAGTCGTCACCGCGTTTCCCCGCCTTGCGGCCGAGAAAATCGCCTGGTTGTCGCTCTCCGTTCCCCCCGAAGTGAAGACAAGTTCGAACTTCGCGGGATCGGCGATGCGGGAAAGGATGCTCTCCCGCGCCCTGCCCATCTCTGCGGACACGGCAAAACCTCCGCCGTAGCTCGCGGAGGGGTTGAAGAAATTTTCCGAGGCATACCGCTGTGCACGTGCAAGCGCCTCTTCGTTCGGCCGCGTCGTGGCGGCATTGTCGAGGTAGATCATCGTTTATCTTCGAAGTATATTTTGAATTGGGAACAGCGTTCCCCGTCTGCAAATGCCTCTATCGTCGAGGAGCCCTCTTCATCCTTTCGGGTGAAGAGCAGCTCGTCCCCCTCCTTGACCTGTTTCAGATAGGCGATCTGGAAGGCAGTGATCTTTCGGCCTGCAAGTTCTTCCATCGAAAAGCAGTCGAGGAAGAGGTCGGCATAGCGGGCGTTGTTGACGTGCAGATAGTGGTCGCAGTCGGAGGCGGAGGCGCGGAAACGGCGCACTTCGGCGCCCTCCGTTTTCGCGATCTTCCATGCGGGCGGCTCCACCGCTTTTTCATCACGGTAAGGGCAATTTGCATGCGCCTCGCCCAATTTTTCGGGGGTGAGAAGAGAAAAGCTCTTGAGGTCGACAAGGCACCAGCGGGATGCGAGGGCGGCGACTTCCTCCCCCTTTGCATCGCGCACACGGTAGTCCCTCTCAAAGAAAACATGGCGGGGCGGAAGCGGCCACGTCTCCACGGTGAGCATGTCCCCGAGGACGATGGGACGGCGGAAGGCACAATAGGTATGCACGATGATAAACCCCATGCCCTGCGGCTTTAAGTCGTCGTAGCCGAACCCCAGCTCGTCCGCGCTCGCACAGGCGGATTCCTGCGTGAGGGAGAGAAGAGCGGAAAGCTTGATCTCGTCCTTGAAATCGCAATCCGAATAGCGGAGCGCGTAATTTTTTACATTCGCATACACATCCATATCCTCATGAGTATATCACGAAAAGCACGTGTCTGTCAACAACTTACAGGGCATTCGCCCCCGAGGAGAGAAAAGTGAGCGTCCCTGCGGCGATCGCGGAGGCGATCTTTTTCTGATACTCTTCGGAAAGGAGAAGCGCCTCATCCTGCGGGTTGGATAAAAATCCGCACTCCACGATGACGGAGGGCGTATCCGAACAGTTGAGGACAAAGTAATCCCCCGCAAGGGCCGCCGTCTTTTTGACGCATTCGGGCATGGAATTGAGGGAGGTCTGCACGAGGCATGCGAGCGTTTTTGAGGGCTCCGAGTCCTCCCGGAAGAAGACCTGCGCGCCCCTTCTCGACGGGTCGGAAAAGAAGTTCTGATGCACGGAGATCATGACCGTCGGACTGTTCTTTTGAATGATCTCCGCCCGCTTTTGCATGTCGCGCCGCTTGTAGCCCGCCGTCGCAAGATCGTAGAGCCCCGCCTCCGTCGGACGGGTCTGCACCACGAGAAAGCCCGCCTCCTCGAACTCTCTCTGCAAGATGCGGGCGATGGAGAGATTGATGTCGCTCTCCTTTTTTCCCGTGACCGTCCCCACGACGCCGCCGTCCACTCCGCCGTGTCCCGCATCGATGACGACGGCGAGGCGTAGCGGCTTTGCCGCCGCACGGGAAAGGGCGAAAAAGCAGAATGCAAAGGTGACGGCGACCGCAAGCGCGAGACAGGAAAACCCGAGAACGATGCGGTGCTTATACAAAAAATTCATACGCTATTGTATGAAATTTTCCCTGTAAAATATGCGCCCGACGGTCGGCGTCGGGCGCATGTGAAATGAGGTTTTATCGCTTCCCTTTGATGTATTCGTCGATGGCCCTTGCCGCCCGTTTCCCCGCGCCCATGGCGAGGATGACGGTGGCGGAACCGGTCACGGCGTCCCCTCCCGCAAAGACGCCCGGAAGGGAAGTGCGGCCATCTTCATCCGCTTTGATCTCCCCGTGCGGCCCGACTTCAAGCCCCGAGGCACAGCGACCCACAAGGGGGTTTGGCGAGGTACCGAGGGCCATGATTACGCAATCCGTCGGAAGCACGAATTCGCTCCCCGCCTTGGGGATCGGACGGCGTCTGCCGCTTGCATCCGGCTCCCCGAGCTGCATTTCGATACACTTAAGAGCAGTGACACAGTTTTCCCCGTCGATGAGGATCTCCACGGGATCGGAGAGAAAGCGGAATGCGATCCCCTCCTCCTCGGCGTGATGCACTTCATCGCGGCGGGCGGGAAGTTCCGCCCTCGAGCGGCGGTAGACAACGGTCACCTCCGCGCCCATGCGCCTTGCACAGCGCGCGGCGTCCATGGCGACGTTCCCCCCGCCGACGACGACAACGTGCTTTGCGGAATAAAGCGGGGTCTCCGCCCCCTCTTCGTAGGCCTTCATGAGGTTGATGCGCGTAAGATATTCGTTTGCGGAAAAGACACCGCGTGCATTCTCATGGGGAAGTCCCAAAAAGCGGGGAAGTCCCGCGCCCGTGCCGAGAAAGACTGCCTCAAAGCCATCCTCCGAAAGGAGCTCTTCCACCGTGAAAGATCTTCCCGCGACGGCGTTTTTCACGATCTTCATCCCGCGGGAGGTGAGCCTTTCCACCTCGCGGCGGACGATCTCCTTGGGAAGGCGGAACTCGGGGATCCCATAGACGAGCACGCCGCCCACAAGATGCAGAGCCTCGAAGACGGTCACCTCATAGCCGAGATCGAGAAGGGCGTCTGCACAGGCGAGCCCCGAAGGGCCCGAGCCGACGACGGCGACCCTGTGTCCGTTTGACTGAAAGTCACACATGTCGCGTCCGAATTTTGCATGATAGTCTGCGACAAACCGCTCCAATGCGCCGATCGCAACGGGCTCGCCCTTGATACCGCGGACGCATTTTCCTTCGCACTGCGTCTCCTGCGGGCAGACCCTTCCCGTCACCGCGGGCAGGGCGTTTGCGGCGCGAATGACAGCGTATGCCTCCTCGAATTTCCCCTCTGCCACAAGGGACAAAAATTCGGGGATGCGGACGGAAACGGGACAGCCCTTCGCGCAGGGGCGCGTCTTGCATCCAAGACAGCGTCTCGCCTCGCTCTTTGCCGTCTCCTCGTCAAAGCCGAGCATCACTTCGGAGAAGCTCAAAACCCTTTTTGAAGGCTCAACCTCGGACATGGTATGCCTGTTTTCTGTCAAATTGCGATCTTGCATCTCATTTCACCTCCATGTGGAAGAGGTTGCAATTTCTTTCGCGGGCGACTTTTTCAAACTCGGAATAGGTGCGAAGTCTTCCCATTGCTTCGTCGAAATCGATGAGATGCGCGTCAAAGTCAGGGCCGTCGACACAGGCGAATTTCGTCTTGCCGCCCACCGTGAGGCGGCAGCAGCCGCACATGCCCGTCCCGTCGATCATGATGGGATTCATGCTCGCGACCGTCTTGATGTGATATGGCCTCGTGGCCTCCGCGACGTACTTCATCATGGGAATAGGTCCCACCGTGAACACGGCGTCGAACTTCTCCCCCGCCTCGAGCAGACGCTTTAAGGGAAGGCAGACATTACCCTTCTCCCCCATGCTCCCGTCGTCCGTCGTGACAAAGAGACGGCTTGAAACTTCTTCGAATTCTCTTTCTAAAATCGCCATGCTCTTTTTGCGGAATCCGATGACGGAGATGACCTCCGCCCCGAGACAAAAGAGCCTCTTTGCAACGGGATAGGCGATGGCGCACCCGACGCCCCCGCCGATGACGGCGACTTTTTTCAACCCCTCCACCTCCGTCGGGTTGCCGAGCGGGCCGACAAGATCGGCGACCCCCTCCCCCGCTTCGAGGGATGAGAGCGCGATCGTCGCACCGCCGACGACCTGAAAGATGACGGTGACCGTTCCCCTCTTTTTATCTGAATTGGCGATCGTGAGCGGGATGCGCTCCCCCCTGTCGTTTGCACGGAGGATAACAAACTGCCCCGCAAGCGCACGGCGTGCGGCAAGGGGGGCTTCGATCTCCATGCGGATGAGGTTCTCTGTCAATCGCTCTTTTTTCACTATCGGATACATCGGCAATCTCTTTGTGCAATAATTTTGAAAATATTATACAATAATGCCCCCTTTTTGTCAACGGCGGACATTTATAAATTTTTTTATAAAAGATTATTTCATTTGATTGACAAATCGACAAATTTCGATTATAATATTATTTGTTGACAAAATGAATGAATTGTCTGAAGAAAAATCGGGAGAATGAATATGGCAAAGGTAAAGATCGTAACGGATTCGAACAGCGGCATCACGCAGGCGGAGGCGCAAGAACTCGGCATCTATGTGCTTCCCATGCCCTTCCTCATTGGCGGGGAGGAGTACTTTGAGGACATCACCCTCACGCAGAAGGGATTCTATGAACTTCTGAAGTCGAACGCACAGGTCTCCACCTCTCAGCCCGCCATCGGGAGCGTCACCGAACTTTGGGACCGTCTTCTCGAGGACGGGAGCGAGATCGTGCACATCCCCATGTCGAGCGGGCTCTCCGAGTCTTTGCACACCGCCGAGCGGCTCGCCGCCGATTACGGCGAACGGGTGCAGGTCGTCGATAACCAGCGCATCTCCGTCACGCAGCGGCAGAGTGTCTACGACGCCCTCGAGCTCGCAAAGCGGGGAAATAGTGCGAAGGAGATCAAAGAGTACTTGATGAAGACCAAGTTCGATTCGAGCATCTATATCTCGCTTGCCACCTTAAAATATCTTAAAAAAGGCGGCCGCCTCACCCCTGCCGCCGCACTCATCGGGACCATCCTCAAGATCAAACCCGTGCTTCAGATCCAAGGAGAGAAGCTGGACGCCTTCAAGAAGGTGCAGACCCTCCGTCAGGCAAAGAGCGTGATGATCGAGGCGATGAAACATGACTTCGCCACCCGCTTCAAAGATCTTGTCGCAGCGGGCGAGATGGCCTTGAATATCGCTCACACGGACAACGAAGTTGAGGCACAGAACTTCAAACAGGAGGTCGAGGCCGTCTTCCCGGATGTGCCCGTCGTCTTTGTCGATCCCCTCTCTCTTTCCGTCTCCTGCCACATCGGTCCCGGTGCACTCGCCCTCGCATGCGCGAGGATCCTCAAGTAATATACACCTCCTTTGACAAAGGGCGTCCTCTTTTTTGAGGGCGTCTTTTGTTCAAGTTAAAATCCGCTCTTTTTTCTGCGGAAGAGGCCGCGCTGGCGCATCTCGACGAGATGAAACTCCTGTTCCCGTTCGAAATCATAGACGCATGGGCTTTTTGGAGAGGCAAAGGAGAGCTTCCCGCCGATATCCGCGGCCTCGGCAAAGCCGTATGCACACACGCACATGGGAACGCCGTACAAAAAGGCCTGTGCCCGCATGAGCGTCTGCTCCAATCCCCCCTCGGGCTGTTCGAAGATGCAAAGGGCAAGTTCCGCCCCGCACACGGAGAGCGTCTCCGCAACGCGCGGGAAGAAGAGGTCTTCCGCGACGATGATGCCGAGTTTTCCCACGCCCGTGTCGAAGATCTTCACCCCCGCGCCGCAGCGGTATTCTCCCCCATCGATGCGGTACGCCATGTCCGAGACACCCAAAATTCTCCCCTTTTCGGCGACGACGACGGACTTTCTTCTCAGCCCCCTTGCATCCGTAAAACAGCCCGAGACGACGACGTTCTGCTCCTCGCGCGAGAGGACGGCGACATCCTCGAAGAGGCTCGTCTCCCCCTTGAGCTCGCGTTCATAGCTCACCTCCCCGAGTGCCTGAAAGGAAAAACAGAGGATATCCGCTTTGCTCCCCGCAAAGTTTTCTGAGTATTCGCCGAGCGTGCCCTTTGTCACAAAACAGATGCGCATACACATCATTGTAGCGCGCAAGGGGAAATTTTGTTACACGGGCGACGGGCTCACTTTCCCTTCTTTTTCACAAAGCAGACGATCCCGATGAGAGCTACAACGACAGCTACCGCCCCGACGGCGATCAGGATATATCCCCAAACGGGGAATTTGCTCTTCTCATTTCCCTCCTCTTTGGGGCCTTCGGAGGGATCCGAG
>CANRIO010000019.1 GCA_947630605.1 uncultured Clostridia bacterium | reverse complement strand
CTCGAACGAAGTGAGGAGATCCCCTCTCAATGCGTTGAAGCGGGTCTGTAGGGGTCTCCTCCGCCGCGCCGCCCGATGGGCGGCGCGGCGTCGAGATGAGGACAAAATAAATGACGCGGTGTTATTTCATATCCCACAAATATTTTTGCAAATCGACGTGGGCGTCGGTGACGGGGACGCCCTCCTCCTCGAGAAGGCGGGCCTGCACATCGACGCCGCCGAAGGCGAATGCGGGAGCGAGACGGCCTTCCCTGTTCACCACCCTATGGCAGGGAATGACGACGGGCGTGGGGTTATGGTGAAGGGCATTCCCCACCTGCCTTGCCGCCCGCGGGTGCCCGATCGCCCGCGCGATCATGCCGTAGGTTATCACCTTCCCCCTCGGCACGCGCTTTACAACTTCGTATACCGCTTCGAAAAAGGTCATCATTTATCCTTGTTTGTCTTCAAAATTTGCATGAACACTTCGGAGGGGACTTCGACGGTTCCCACCTTTCGCATGCGCTTTTTGCCCTCTTTCTGCTTCTCGAGGAGCTTCTTCTTGCGCGTGATGTCGCCGCCGTAACACTTAGCAAGGACGTCCTTTCTGACCGCCTTCACCGTCTCGCGGGCGATGATCTTCCCGCCGATCGCGGCCTGCACAGGCACCTCGAAGAGCTGGCGGGGAATGGCGTCCTTCAAGTTTTCGCACAGCATCCTGCCGCGCGCATAAGCCCGATCTTCATGCACGATGAGGGAGAGCGCGTCGCAGATCTCCCCGTTGAGAAGAATGTCGAGACGGACGAGCGGGCTCTTTTCGTACCCCACAAGTTCGTAGTCGAAACTCGCATATCCTTTTGTGCGCGACTTGAGTTCGTCGAAAAAGTCATAGACGATCTCGTTGAGGGGGAGGCGGTACTCGAGCTTCACCCTTCTCGTGTCGAGGTAGGTCATGTCTTTGAACACGCCGCGGCGGTCCTGGCACAGCTCCATGATGGAGCCGAGGTAATCGGGCGGGGTGAAGATCTCCGCCTTCACGATGGGCTCTTCCATAAAATCGATCTCGGAGACGGGCGGCAAATGTGAGGGGTTATCCACGGACATGGTATCCCCGTTTGTCTTGTGGACGATGTAGGAGACGGAGGGAGCGGTCGTGATGATCTCGAGGTTGAACTCCCGCTCGATGCGCTCTTCGACGATCTCCATGTGCAGAAGTCCCAAGAATCCGCAGCGGAAGCCGAAGCCGAGCGCAACCGAATTATCGGGCTCAAAGATGAGCGAGGCGTCGTTGAGTTTGAGCTTCAAGATGGCCTCTTTGAGGTCGAGGAACTTGCTCCCGTCCAGGGGATAGATCCCCGAAAAGACGACGGGCTGGACTTCCTTATACCCGGGAAGGGGCCCGCTTGCGGGGCGGTTCGCACTCGTCACCGTATCGCCCACGGCGACGTCCTCGATGGATTTGATGCTCGCGGCGATGTAGCCCACTTCCCCCGCTTTTAAGATGTCCTTCGGCTGGAGGGCGGGCGCAAACGCCCCCACCTCGGTCACTTCGTAGATGCGGTCGGAGCGGAAGGTCTTGATGGCGTCCCCCACCTTCACGCTTCCGTCCTTGATGCGGACAAAGAGGATGACGCCCTTGTAGTTATCGTAATAGCTGTCGAAGATGAGGGCGGAAAGGGGCGCGTCGGTGTCGCCGTCGGGAGGCGGGATGAGCTTTACGACCGCCTCTAAAATATCGCGGATATTCGTCCCCTCCTTGGCGGAGACGCAGGGTGCCTCGGAGGCGTCCAGCCCGATGACGTCCTCGATCTCCGCCTTGGTCTCCTCGATGCGGGCGGAAGAGAGGTCGATCTTATTGATGACGGGCACGATCTCGAGGTTGTTCTCGAGGGCGAGGTAGACGTTTGCGAGCGTCTGCGCCTCCACCCCTTGGGTCGCGTCCACGACGAGGATCGCCCCTTCGCAGGCGGCGAGGGAGCGGCTGACTTCATAGGTGAAGTCGACGTGGCCGGGGGTATCGATGAGGTTGAATTCATATTCGTTCCCGTCGAGGGCGGTATAATACATGCGGACGGGGGCGAGCTTGATCGTGATGCCGCGCTCCCGCTCGATGTCCATGCTGTCGAGGAGCTGTTCCTCCATGTCGCGCTTGGAGACCTGGCCGGTGAGCTCCATGATGCGGTCGGCGATGGTGCTCTTGCCGTGGTCGATGTGCGCGATGATGCAAAAATTGCGTAAGTACTTGCTGGGTTTTGCCATGATTTTATTATAACGGTTTTGAAAAGAGATTGCAAGTGTTTGTGAGGAGTGATTAGTGGTTGGGGGGGTAAGCGTCATTCTGAGGCGATGGGGTTTATACGATTGTCCGAGAAAGCCTCTCTCCGAAGAATCCCGAGGATGAAAACGTGGACTTACGTTTAGGGGATGCTTCGGGGATGAGCTCGCGGGGACTGCGTAATTGCTTTGGTCGGCTCAGCATGACGCGGTTGCCCAACCATCATCAGTCACGCGAAGCGTGACAGCTTCCCCCATGAATGGGGGAAGCCTTGTATTTAAGACTTGCAAATTTTGGAAGGGTGGTGTATAATGCTGTCTATGGAACATTTCTTATTGGACAGGCCCATTGCGCACCGCGGACTGCATGACAAGACGCGGCCCGAGAACTCTCTTCCCGCCTTCGAGGCCGCCATTCTGCACGGCTTTCCCATCGAGACGGATGTGCGTTTTACCAAGGATAAAAAGCTCGTCATCTTCCACGACGATACCCTTTTTCGCATGACGGGGGACGGGCGGGCGGTCGCCGACTGCACCCTCGAAGAGCTCAAAACGCTCCTCCTCGAGGGGAAAGAGCATATCCCCACCTTCGAAGAATTTCTGCGCTTTGTCGGAGGCCGCGTTCCCCTTCTCATCGAGATCAAGAGTATGGAGGGCGTGAAGGGAAGCGAGATCGCCTCCGCCCTCTCCGAAGCCCTCGAGGGCTACACGGGTGAATATGCCATCCAATCCTTCCAGCCCCTCTACGTGAAGGCGTATAAAAAACTTTGCCCCGATATCCCCTGCGGCGTGCTCGCCTCGGCGCGGACGAGGAAGGAGGACTTCGGCGGCTCCCCCTTCTGGAGGATCAAGGCGCACATCGTGAGAGATCTCTCCCTCAACTTCACGGTGAAGCCCGACTTTGTGAGCTATTGCTATGCGGATCTGCCGAGAAAGAAGGTCACGAAATTCAAGGGACTGAAACTCGGCTGGACGGTGCGCTCCAAGGAGGAAGAGGCGCTCGCAAGGAAGTTTGTCGACAATATCATCTTCGAAAACTATCTGCCCGAATAAAGGGCGCAAAAAAGGACCTGCGCAATGCAGGCCCTTCTTTTTGCTGAGAATTTAGGAAGCGCTGCCCGTGATCTCGGCGGGAAGGGTGACGACAGTCGAACCGAATGCGGTGTAGTCCACCGATGCGGAAGCTCCGCAGGAGATGGAGATGGACGTGCCGCCTTCGGAAATGCTGTTGCTGGCAGAGATCTTGGTGGTGCCCTTTGCGAGCCTACCCTCCGTCACGAAGTAGGTCGCTTCGCCAGAAATTTTAAGGCCGTCGAATTCACCGAATATTTCACCGAAATTGTCCATGACATATTCGTCAAACTTGTCGGCAGAGAGCTTGAAGCCCGTCTTGGTCTTTTCGAAGAGGGTGTGGTCGAAGTCGGGCTGCTCATAGGTGAAGAGCTCGGCAAGGGAATCGTACCCATAGAACAGGCTTGCGTTCCTCGAGTAGGTGCCGTCTTCTCCCTTGACATAGGCGACGAGCTGTTCGTCTTCGACAACGACGTACATGGTCGAGGTCTGTTTCCCTGTCGGCATGCCTTCCGCACCGGGAACGTTGCCGGATGCGGAGGTGGTCGCCTCGATGAAGGCAGCCGTCTCTGTCACCTTGAGGGTGAGGGAAAGGTCAATCGAGTACTTGATGCTCTGGGACTGACCCTGCATGGAAACCTTCTCGCTCACAGAGCTCGTCGACTTGGCGGTCATCGTGAAGTTCTTATAGGAAGAGAGGTCGCAGACGCTGTCGAGATAGCTCTGGGAGATCTGCTCGCCGATGCCCGGCTGAGGGATGTAGTAACGGAAGGAGTCCTCAATGCCGAGAAGGATGACGCTGACCTGCTTGCCCTCAGTCTGCGAAGCGACTGCACGAACGGAAGCCGATTCGGAGTTCTTGAGGCTATAGTTGACGGTGCCGCGCTCTGCGCTCTTGATGTCCTCTACCTTCACATCCCCGAGCTGGAGAGCGGCGATCTCCTCTTGCGTGAGGTCGGTCCCCTTTTCGTAGGAGACGGTGTAGTGGCTGAGGCTTTCCTCGGCGATCTCTTCCTCGAAGAATGCCGTGGCGGCTTCCTCTTTGGAGTCGAAAGTCTCTTCGGAGAGGACGCCCTTGAAGGTCTCGCTGTAGTTTCCGCCCGTGGAGCATGCGCCGAAGCCGACGCTGACGAAGAGGGCTGTGGCGAGCGTACCCGCCAGGATGAATGATTTTTTCATATTCTTTCTCCTTTCAAAAAATTTTTTCACTATTATACCCCCCCCCGTATAAAATGTCAACAATTTGCAAGGGGAGAAAAGAAATAAAATGAAAATATTTTTCAATGAAAAGGAGAATGAAATTTTTTTGAAATTCTCGGAACGTTATCGGGAAGGGCTGCCCTCGTCATGTCGGGAGGAGAGCATCTTGTAGTAGGCGCCCCTTCTTTCGAGGAGCTCCTCGTGGGTGCCCTGCTCTGAGATCTCCCCGTCGGACAAGACGACGATGCGGTCGGCGTCGCGGATGGTGGAGAGCCTGTGGGCGATGACGAAACTCGTCCTGCCCGCAAGCAGCGTCTTGAGGCTTTTTTGCACCTCGAGCTCCGTCTGGGTATCGACATGGCTGGTCGCCTCGTCGAGGACGATGACGCGCGGATCTGCGAGGATGAGCCTTGCAAAGGAGAGGAGCTGCCGCTCCCCGCCCGAGAGCGCGGAGGATTCCGAGATCTCCGTCTGATATCCTTCGGGAAGGCGGGAGATAAAGCCGTCCGCGCAAGCGGCCTTTGCGGCCGCAACGCACTCCTCGTCCGTCGCTTCGGGGCGGGCAAAGCGGATATTTTCGAGCACCGTTCCGCTGAAAATAAAGGTGTCCTGCATCATCGCGCCCACGCTTCTGCGAAGGGATAGAAGGGTGTATTCGCGGATGTCGCGGCCGTCCACCTTCACGCTCCCCTTTTGCACGTCGTAGAAGCGGGAGAGAAGGCTCACGATGGTGGTCTTGCCCGACCCCGTCGCCCCGACGAGCGCGACCGTCTCCCCCGCCCTCACGCGAAGGGAGAAATCTTTGAGGACGGGCATCCCCTCGATGTAGGCAAAGTCCACGTGGTCGAACTCCACTTCCCCCCTGCAATTTTGCAGTTCTTCGGCGTCCTCCCTGTCGCAGATCTCGATGGGCGTATCCACGGTGTCGTAGATGCGTTCGACGTTGGCGGTGAGCTTGAAAAGATCGGCGAGCTCCCCGCAGACGGCGCCGACGACGGAGGTGATCTCCCCGAGCGCGGAGCCGATGGCGATGACCGTTCCGAGGGAAAGACTTCCCCCAGAAAGTCCGATCGCGAGCGCAACGCCGTATACCATGCCCGTGAGAAGGGCATTCGAAAAGCCGTGTGCGATGGGGAAGAAGGACTCGCGGGCGGCCGTCGTATGCATGAAGGCCCTGCGGTATTCTTCGTATAAATTGCCCGCGACTTCCACGTTGAGCGCGGAGCGGTTGTAGGCGCGGACGACCTCCGCCCCGCCGATGGTCTCTGCGACGAAGGCGGTGTAGTTTGCATTCTTGTTGCGCTGTTTGCCCTCGCGGGCGTGAATGACCCTGCTCAGGAGATAGATGAGGAGAATGAGGGGAAGGAGGGCCCCCACGACTGCCCCGCCGATGCGCACATCGAGGCAGAGCATCCACACGATGCCGATGAGGATGACGCCCGCGCAGTAGAGGAGGATGTAGAAGAGGTTGCCGATGATCTCGGCGATCTCATCCACATAGGTCGTGACGCGCACGAGGATCTTCCCCGTCGAATGGGTGTCGAAGTAGCGGAAGGAGAGGCGGGAGACGCGGTCGAAAATTTCCGTCCGAAGCTCCGCAGAAAAGAGGTGGCCGAACCGCTTGGGAACGAGGTTTTCGAGGAAGCTGAAGAGCGCCAACCCAACCCATGTCGCAAGGAGACCCCCTGCGGCGAGGAGGACGACGGTCATATAGCCCTCCTTAAAAATGCCGTCCGCGGGGAAGATGGCGGAGATGATGACGGAGTATAAAAGCCCCGGGAGGAGGGAAAGGACGCCCGTCACCACCTCGATGAGGAGGCTGAAGATGAGCGACTTTTTGTGCCTTGCCGCCTGACGGGCGAGGCGGAAGAACATGCGGAAGTTAAACTTCTGCCGTACGTATTCGTCCTGATAGTAGAGGTTATTGCGCATCTTCCTCACCTCCGAATACCATTTCCCCCGTCTGGCGGGTGTAGATCTCGGCAAAGTTCCCCCCTTCCTCCATGAGGGAGGCAAAGCTGCCGCGCTCAACGATCTCTCCTCCGTCCAAAAAGAGGATCTCGTCGCAGTCCTTCAGAGCGGTCGCGCGGTGGGTGACGATGACGAGGGTGCGCTCCCCGCATTCCTTCCGGATATTGTTGAAGACGGCGTGTTCCGTCTCCATGTCGAGGGCGCTCGTCACGTCGTCGAAGACGAGGATGGGCGCGTTTTTGAAGAGGGCGCGGGCGATGGAGATGCGCTGTTTCTGCCCGCCCGAGAGCCCGAAGCCCTTCTCGCCGACCGTCGTTTGGTACCCCTCGGGGAAGCGGCGGGCGAACTCGTCCACCTCGGCAAGCGCCCCCGCGCGCAGAATATCTTCTTCGGGCGCAAAGGGGTCGTAGAGGGCGATGTTGGCGGAGATGGTGTTCGAGAAGAGGAAGACATTCTGCATGGCGTAGGAAAACCTTCTTGATAGCTCCTCGCGGTCGTATGTATGGATGGGCTCGCCGTCGATATAAATTTCCCCTTCGTCGCACTCCGCCATCCCCTGCATGAGTTTGCAAAGGAGGGTCTTCCCCGCGCCCGTCCTGCCCATGACGCCCACCTTCTTCCCATATGGGATCTCGAGGGAAACATCATGGAGGGCGTAGCCGTCGCCGCTCTTCACGCTCACATTTTGAAAGCAAATCGAAGGCTTCATCGCGGGCATGGTATGCCCGTATTTCGCCGCGACCTCGTCGGGCGTGTTCAAAAATCCGAAGAGACGGCGGGCGGAGACAAGGTTTCGCTGGATGTTGTTGATGTTGATGAGCACGCTCGTGAGCTGCCATATGAGCGTCCCCATATACCCCATCACGGCGGTGAATTCCCCCGCGGTGATCTCATGGGAGATGCCAAGCCATATGGCGAGGGCGAGCTCTCCGCAAAAGACGACCGCGCGCACCGTCTGCGTCAAAAACGCCCTTCTCGCAAACAGCCCGACGCCGCCCAAATTCGTCCTCAAGAGCCTGTCGTTGTCCCCGAAAAAGAGGGCGCGCCGCTCCTCTTCCCGTGCAAAGGACGCCACCGTCCGCGCGCCGTAGACGCTCTCCTGCACGGTGGTGTTGAGGCGGGAGGAATGCTTCCACACGTCGTCGAAGTACTTCCTCGCTCTGCCGTTGAAGAAAAAGACGATGACGGCGCATGCCGCACCCCCTGCGATGGGCAGAAAGAGGAGGGAAAAGTGGATGCTCCCCAAAAATATCGAGGCGATGAGGGCGGACAGGATGCCGTTCAGAAGGAACTGCGCATTGTGCACATACACGTCGCGCACATTGGAGGGATCGCGGGTGGCGATGAGGATGAGGTCGCCCGAGGAAAACTTTGCAAGAAGGGGCGAGCTCGCCTCCCCGATCTTCTTCATGGCGTCCGCGCGCAGCCTCCCCTCCGCCTTGAGGGTGACGAGGTGCCCCACATACCACTTCCCATACGAGAAGAGGAAGACGAGGACGGCCCCAAAAAGCAGTGTCCCCGCGAGGACGAGGAAAATTTTTGTATAGGAATCCTCCCCGATCCCCGAGACGAGGAAGAGGAAGGGGCTGTTCGACGTCGCGCTCTCGCCGCCGAGAAGGGGGGTGAGTACCCTGTCGACGAGGAGGGAGACGATCTGCGGCGTGATGAGCGTGAGAAGGGTGAGCCCGAGCCCGCACACCATCGAGAAGATGAGGGCGGGCAGGTGCCGCTTGAAATATGGAAATGAATTTTTGAAAAATTCCTTCATACGCCTTCGGAAGAAAAAGAGCGCGGAGTGCCGCGCCCGAATATGAGTAAAAGTTTTTTGTCTTTGCGCAGAGATTTTTTACATGATGTTTTTGACGCTGCGGGGGAAAAGGGTGACGTCGCGGATGTTCTCGATCCCCGTGCAGTACATGACGAACCGTTCGAAGCCCAGCCCGAATCCGCCGTGCGGAACGGTGCCGAAGCGGCGAAGGTCCAAGTACTGCTTATACGCGCTCTCGTCCATCCCTCTCGCCCGCATGGCTGCCTGCAATTTGGTGAGGTCGGCTTCCCTCTCGCTTCCGCCGATGATCTCGCCGATGCCGGGGACGAGGAGATCTGTCGCAGCGACCGTCTTGCCGTCCGCGTTCTGCTTCATGTAGAAGGACTTGATCTCCTTGGGATAGTTTGTGACAAAGACGGGACGCTTGAAGACCTGCTCGGTGAGGAACTTCTCGTGTTCGGACTGAAGGTCGCTCCCCCAATGCACGGGAAATTCGAAGCGGGCGTTCTCCTTCTCCAGAATGGAGATGGCCTCGGTGTAAGTGCAGACGGCGAACTCCGCGTTTGCGACATGGGAGAGCTTCTCGAGGAGGCCCTTCTCCATGAAGCTATCGAAGAATTTCATCTCCTCGGGGCACTCCGTGAGGACGGCGTTCACGAGATATTTGAGCATGTCCTCGGCGATCTCGATGACGTCGGGAAGTTCGGCGAAGGCCACCTCGGGCTCCACATGCCAGAACTCGGCAAGGTGGCGCTTGGTGTTGGAATTCTCAGCCCGGAAGGAGGGGCCGAAGGTATAAATTTTCCCGAGTGCGGTCGCGGCGACCTCCCCCTCGAGCTGGCCGGAGACGGACAGGCCCGCCTTTACCCCGAAGAAGTCGTTCTTGAAATACTCCTCCGCCGACTTAAAGTCCGCATTCCACGGGAGGGTGGTGACGCGGAACATCTCCCCCGCGCCCTCGCAGTCGCTCGCCGTGATGAGCGGGGCGTTGATGTAGTAGTAGCCGTTTTCGTGGAAGTATCGGTGGATGGCCTGCGCGGCAACGGAGCGCACGCGGAAGACGGCCTGGAAAGTGTTCGTGCGAAGCCGAAGGTGCGGAATAGTGCGAAGGAAGTCGAGGGTGGTGCGCTTCTTCTGAATGGGATAGTCGGCGGGGCAGCTCCCGAGAAGGAGGACCTCCTTCGCGTTCAGCTCGTTCCCCTCCCCCCTGTATGCCTTGACGACGGTGCCCTTCACGGCAACGCTCGCGCCGAGCTTGGTCGCCTCGCCGTCGACGGTGAGGGCGTTTTTGTCGATGACGACCTGGAGTTTTTGAAAACTCGAGCCGTCGGAGAGCTCCAGAAAGGCGACTTGCGCCGAGTCGCGAAAGGTCCTGACCCAGCCGCATACGACGACGTCCGTGCCTACCATGTCCGCATCGGACAGCATTTTTTTGATATCAACGTGTTTCATGATTCCACTTCCGAAAGAAGAAATTTATTGTATTATACGCGCAATGGCCGTCCCCTCATTCCGAAGCCCGAAGGGCCGAGGGAATCCCTACAAACCCGACAAGACGCATTGAGAGGGGGTCTCCTCCGCCGCTATCGCGGCGTCGAGATGAGGGAAGGGGTTCGCGTCATTCTGCCCCGCGCGAAGCTTCTATTTGTAGACTAAGCGCGGCACGAGCCGAAGGCGAAGTAGCCGATAGAGCCGATAAGTCTTTCCGCAAAAGCCCCTCTCCGAAGAATCCCTTTCATGAAAACGCGGACTTCGTATGGGGGGATGCTTCGACAGGCTCAGCATGACGCGGTGACACGCGGACTCCGTAGTTCGGGATCCTTCGACTTCGGCTTCGCCTTCGCTCAGGATGACGCGGTTTTCTCTTTTAATATGCGCGGGCGAAAAATACGGTGTGCTTTGCAGGTTTGCCGCAGCAGAGGCAGGTGGGATGGTCGCACTTTTCGTCGAGGACGCGGGCGGTCGCCTGTGCGAATTCCTTCACCTTGTCCTCGCAGGCACGATCTCCGCACCAGCCGGCGCGGACGAAGTTTCCCCCGTTCACGCCCTGCAGGAGCTCTTCCAAACTCTCCGCATTCACGATGCGGCTCCGCATGCGCTCCTTTGCGCGGCCGAAGAGGGAGACGCAGATGTCCTGAAGCAGCCTTTGTACCCCTTCTATATCGCCGAGCGCGGCATCCGTCTTTTCGCAGGTGTCGCGGCGGAAGAGGAGCATCTTGCCCCCCTCGATGTCGCGCGGGCCGAGTTCGATCCTCACGGGCACGCCCTTCATCTCCCACTCGTTGAATTTCCAACCGGGGGAATTGTCGCTGTCGTCCACCTTGACGCGGATGCCCGCCTCCTTCAAAGAGGCCGCCAAACTGTTGCAAGCCTCGAGGACGCCCTCCTTCTTCTGGGCGATGGGGACGATGACGACCTCGACGGGAGCGACGGGCGGCGGCAGGATGAGGCCCCGCTGATCGCCGTGCGTCATGATGAGGGCGCCGATGAGCCTCGTCGAGACGCCATAACTCATGGTATAGCCGTATTTGAGCGCCCCGTCCGTGCCCGTGAACTGCACGCCGAACGCCTTCGCAAAGTTCTGCCCCATGTAGTGGGTGGTGCCCGCCTGCAGGCTCTTTCCGTCGTGCATCATGGCCTCCATGCCAAAGGTGGCGACTGCGCCCGCGAACTTCTCCTTCTCTGTCTTGCGGCCGATGAGAACGGGCATGCACAGGACGTTCTTTGCAAATTCCTCATAGAGGTGGAGCATATTCAGGGTCTCCGCTTCCGCCTCCTCCCCCGTCGCATAGACGGAGTGCCCCTCCTGCCATAAAAATTCGCTCGTGCGGAGGAAGGGCCGCGTCGTCTTTTCCCAGCGCATGACGTTGCACCACTGGTTCATGCGGAGAGGAAGGTCGCGCCAGCTCTCCACCCATTTGCCCATCATGTGGCCGATGATCGTCTCAGAAGTGGGACGGACGACAAGGGGCTCTTCGAGCTTTGTCCCGCCCGCATGCGTGACGACGGCGACTTCGGGGGCAAACCCTTCGACGTGCTCCGCCTCCTTCGTCATGAAGCTCATGGGGATGAGGAGGGGAAAATAGGCATTCTCCACGCCCGCCCTTTTGAAGCGTGCGTCCATCTCCCTCCGGATATTCTCCCAAATGGCGTAGCCGTAGGGGCGGATGACCATCGTCCCCTTCACGGGGCCGTAGTCGACGAGCTTGGTCTTGATGACGACGTCGGTGTACCACTGCGGAAAGTCGCTCTCGATGTCCGCGATCTGCGATACGAATTTCTCGTTTGCCATAAAAATTCTCCGTAAAAACTTCGTTCATGGTATATTATACCATGCCCTTTTCGAAATGTCTATTATTTTGACCCATTGATGTGGGGCGGCAAGAAGAAAATTCGCAAAGGAAAGAACTTTCAAACTGTTGAAAAAACTTGCTTTCTTGTAAAAATATGATACAATGGTAGACGGGGAGGGAGGAAGCGCCCCCGCACTTCTTTCTCATCAGAATGGGAAAAATGTGAAAATGAAGGTTCGACCTCGGGCATGGGTGCCACCGATTTGCTCCGATGGAGAAATTTCCCCCTTCCTCCTCCCTCATTTTTCTAAAAAACCATTTGATATGATATAGGAGAAAATTATGAAACAGCAGACTGTCAACGCCATCCGCGTTCTCGCGGCCGAGGCCATCGAGAACGCCAAGTCGGGCCACCCCGGGCTTCCGCTCGGCTCCGCGCCCATCGCCTATTCCCTCTTTCAGGAATTCTTGAAGTTCGACCCGCAGGACCTTGGATGGGAGGATCGGGACCGCTTCGTCCTCTCCGCGGGGCACGGCTCCGCCCTCCTCTACACCCTCTTGCACCTCTATGGCTATCCCGTGACGATGGAGGATCTGAAGAACTTCAGAAAGTTTGGGAGCAAGACCCCCGGCCACCCCGAATACGGCGTCACCCCCGGCATCGAGACGACGACGGGCCCCTTGGGACAGGGGATCGCAAACGCCGTCGGCATGGCGCTGGCGGAGGCACATCTTGCGGCGAAGTTCAACCGCACGGGCTTCCCCGTCGTCGATCATCACACCTACTGCCTGTGCGGCGACGGCTGCCTTGAGGAGGGCATCTCCTATGAGGCCTGCTCCTTTGCGGGGGCAAACGGCCTGGGCAAGCTCATCCTTCTCTATGACTGCAACGAGATCACCATCGAGGGAAGCACTTCCATCACCTTCCGCGAGGACATCGCAAAGCGCTTTGAGGCACAGAATTCGCAGGTTTTGAAGGTGGACCTCGTCGCAAAGCCCGACAACCTCCTCCTCATCACGAACGCCATCCGCAGGGCACAGCGGGAGACGAAGCGCCCCTCCCTCATCATCTTCAAGACGCACATCGGCTACGGCTCTCCCCTCGAAAATACGGCCAAGTGCCACGGCTCCCCTCTCGGCGAATACAACCTTGCCGAGACAAAGAAGAAGCTCGGCTGGGAATATCCCCCCTTCACTGTTCCCGAAGAGATCTACCGCCACACCCGCAAGGCGGGAAAGAAGGGCGCGAAGAGAAGGCGCGATTGGCAGACGATGTTCACCGAATATGCGAAGAAATACCCCATCCTCGCCGGACAGTACCGCAAGGCGATGTCGGGGCTCTTGCCTCCTTTTGACCTCGACGATCTTCTCACCTTCGAGAAGCCTCTCTCGACGAGGCAGGCTTCCTCCGTCGTTCTCAATAAGATCGCAAAAGAGCTTCCCACCCTCATCGGCGGCTCCGCCGACCTCGCCCCCTCCAACCTCACCGAGATGAAGGACACGGACGATGTGCACTACGGCTCCTTCTCGCGCGAGGACTTCGGCGGGAGGAACATCCACTTCGGCATCCGCGAACACGCGATGGCGGCCATTGCAAACGGCATGTGCCTGCACGGCGGCCTGAGGCCCTACTGCGCGACCTTCTTCGTGTTCTCCGACTATTGCAAACATGCGATGCGCCTCAGTGCGCTCATGGAGATCCCCGTCATCTATGTGCTGACGCACGACTCCATCGGCGTCGGCGAGGATGGGCCCACGCACGAGCCCGTCGAACAGCTCATCGGTCTTCGTGCCATTCCCAACATGCGCGTCTTCCGCCCCGCAGACGGGAAGGAGACGGCCGCCGCTTGGCTGTATGCCTTAAAGGAGCACGCACCCACCGCCCTCGTCCTCTCCCGCCAGACGCTGCCCAATTACGAGAGGAGCGGTCTTGACGCCATGAAGGGCGGCTATATCCTTGACGACTGCCCGGGAAAACCCGACGTTTTGCTCATCGCGAGCGGCTCTGAGGTGGAGATCTGCGTGGAGGCGAAAAAGAAGCTCGCCGAAGAAAATATCAAGGCGCGCGTTGTCTCTATGCCCTGCATGGAGGCGTTTGAAAGGCAGACCGAAGAGTACCGCGAGAGCGTCATTCCCTCCTTCGTCAAGGCGCGGGTGTGCGTCGAGGCGGGCTCGCCCTACAGTTGGTACCGCTATGCGGGCGAAAAGGGAGAGATCGTCGCGATGAAGACCTTCGGTGCGAGCGGCGCCGCTCCCCTCCTCTTCGAACACTTCGGCTTCACCGCCGACAACGTCGCCGAAAAGGCAAAGTTAAGTCTGAGGAAATAAGGTGAACGCGTCATTCTGAGCGCAGCGAAGAATCCCGAAATACGAAGTCCGAGGCTTCTAATCCCGTCATGCTGAGCCGCGCGGTACGCGCGTGTCGAAGCATCACCGCATTATAAAAATAAGGTGATGTTTCGACTTCGCTCAACATGACGATATTTGGAATGGGTAGCCGTTAATCAAAGTCACTGTCTTCATCCTCGGGATGCTTCGGAGATAAGCCACCGTGGACTGCGTATTACCATGATCGGCTCAGCATGACGCGCCCCCCGCCATGGACTGCGTAATTGCCGTTTCGGCTACTTCGGGGCGATGCCCTCGTGCCGCCCTTCGTTGGCGATCAGAACGTGCGGGCGGGGCAGCATGACGCAGGTACACGCCCGAAATGAGGTTTATGGATAATTTGTCGAATTTTTCCGAACGGCTCACAGAGTTCATGAAGGACGAGGGGCTCAGCTGTCCGAAGCTCGCCTCGGAGCTAGGCGTCGCGCTCTCCACGATCTCGGAGTGCAAGCGCGGTGCGTTCCTTCCGTCGACGCGGGTATTCTATCTGATGCTCGAACGCTTTCATTGTTCCGCCGACTATCTCCTCGGCCGCACCGACCTCCCCTCAAAATCTGCGGACTTTCGCCAAATTCCGCCCTTCGGCCCTCGTCTTCGCGAGGTGATGAAGCTCTTCGGCGTCTCGCAGTACCGCCTCGAAAAGGACCTGCCCGTCTCGGGTTCCGTCGTCTATCATTGGCTGAATGGGAAGGCGGTCCCCACCGTGGACAGCCTCATCCGGCTTTCGGATTTCTTCGGCTGTTCCGTCGATTTTCTCATCGGAAGAGAAATATAACTCTTTTACAACATGCAAAAAACCACCGAGGCGGTGGTTTTTTGCATTCTGTATTTATCAGAAGTCGCTGAAGGGGTCGTCGTCGGGCGGCGGGGTCGGGCTGCCGCCCTGCCCGTTGCTCTGGCCGTTTTGGCCGCTTTGGGCGTCGCCGCCGAAGTCGGAGAAGGGTTCCCCCTGTTGCGGCCCGTAGGTCGGCTGTCCGCTACTGTACGGCGGTTGGCCGTTATTATACGGAGGCTGATTGTAGGGGCCCTGTCCGTAGGGGCCGTAGGGACCCTGCCCGTAGGGGCCATAGGGACCGTACTGCTGTTGACGGCGGGCATACTCCTCCATGCGGCGGCGCATATATTCGTCATAATCGACGGGTGTGCGCTTGCGGAGGGCGAAGTAGACGATCCCGCGGACGGGAAGGAAGACGCAGAGGAAGACATATCCGACATAGCCGCGGGGGACGTACTGTTTGAAGAGGGCGGAGAGCGTCACGGCGAGGAAGAAGAGGAAGACGGCGTAGGCGACAATGCTCAAAATATTCGCCCAGCCGAAGCCGCTGTTCGCAAAGACTGCATTATACAGCCAGCGAAGGGAGGAGGGCGTACTCATATACGTGGGCTCGTAGGCGGGATAGGTCCCTCCGCCATATTCGGGGATATCCCTCCTGATATAATAGGGGATCAGGAGGATCTGGGCGACGAGGATGAGGATGTTCAGGGCGACATAGACGATCTCGGCGAGCATGGCATACAGCCCCATCCGCTTCATCTTCTGACCGAATACCCGTGTTTCCCCCGCGACATAGCCCGCGTAGAAGGTGTTGGCAAAGGGAATGAAGGCGAGGAAGCGGTACTTCTTCCCCTTGTTCTTTGCCATCCTATATAGGCCGAATCCGCCTAAGATTAAGCAGAGCGCGAAGAGCGCGGCCCCTACCGAAAGTCCGACGATGATGCCGATCTTTTCGTCGCGCTTTGCATATGCAAGCTGATCATCGATCGAAAGCGTACTCCTCCGCGCCGTGAGCCCGATGATAAAGCTCGCGATCCCCTGTGCGACCGCCATCCATTCAAAAAATTCCATTTATTCCTCCCCGGCATCCGAAAAGAGCGGTATGCCGTAATCTACATTTTGAAGCGTCAGCCCTGCGGCGGGCATCGTCTTGGCAAGAAAAGTGCGCCTTCCTGTCTCGAGTGCCTGCAAGATATTCTGCGTCGGTTTTCCGCATCCGACGGCGAAAAGTTCGCCCGCGATGATGCGGACCATGTTGTATAAAAATCCGTTTCCCGTGACCTCGACCTCGTACATGGTATGCCCGTTTTGCGTCACGCGCACTTTGATTTCGTAAATTTCGCGCACGGTGGTCTTTGCGGAAGAGCCGGAGGAGGAGAACGCCTTGAAGTCGTGCACGCCGCAAAGGAGGGCGGCCGCCTCCCGCATCCTGCCCACGTCCGGCTTCGCCGTCAGGCGGGCCGCATAGCGAGAGCAAAGGGGCAGCTCGCAGGGCGCAAAGTATGCGCGGTAGAGGTAGGTCTTTTTCTTTGCGTGCCGCGTGCAGTCGAAGTCCGCGGGAACGACGGCGCAGGCGAGAACGCGCACATCGGGCGGAAGATGACAGTTGAAACATGCGGGAAGTTTGTCCGCCGGAATGGTGGTCACAGCGTCAAAGGTGCAGACCTGCCCCCTTGCATGCACGCCCGCGTCCGTTCTGCCGCTCGCGGTCACACGCGTGGGGAGGGAAAAAATTTCCTCCGCCGCCCGTTCCATCTCCCCCTGCACGGTGCGTTCCCCCTTTTTTTGCAGCTGCCAGCCAGAAAAGAAGGTGCCGTCATATTGGATGAGCAGGGCGTATCTCATACGATGTCCCCCACATAAACTCTCAGAAGTGCGACGCCCGTGATGAGGATGGCGAGCGTCAAAAAGCCCACAAGGTCGCGCCAGGTAAAGCGCAGTTTCTTATATTTGGTGCGTTTCTTACCGCCGTAGCAGCGGGCGTCCATGGCGTCGCCGAGCTCCTCCGCCTTCCTCAAGGCAGAGATGAGAAGGGGCACCAGAATGGGGATAAACGCCCTGATGCGCTTGATGAGCCCCCCGCTCTCGAAGTCCGCTCCCCGCGCCTTCTGGGCATTCTTGATGCGCTCCGTCTCCTCCATGAGGATGGGGATGAAGCGGAGGGCGATGCTCATGATGAGGGCGAGGGCGTGCACGGGGAAATGCACCCATTTCAGGGGGGTGAGCAAACTCTCGATGCCGTCGGTGAGAGAGACGGGCGTCGTCGTATAAGTGAGCATGGAGGAACAGACGACGAGTAGCACGAGGCGCAGAATGAGGTAGGCGGAGAAGACGATCCCCTCCCGCGTGACGGTGAAGATCTTCCACTTCCAATAGACGTGCTCTCCGCCGTGGAAGAGGATGTTGATGACCGCCGTGAAGAGCACAAGAAAGAGGACGCCGCGCACCGCCTTTAGTATTTTTACGAAGGGCACGCGCGAGAAGGCGATGATGAGGATGAGGACCCCCGCGCACGCGATGAGCCCGTAGAAGCTGTTCGCGACGAAGATGGCGACGATGAACCCGATGAGGAAGACGATCTTCAGCCGCGGGTCCATGCGGTGGACGAAGGAATCGACGGGATAATATTGTCCAAAGGAGACTTCTTTCATGCCATGCCTCCTCTCTTGAGGGCGAGCACTTTCGCCGTGAAGTCCTCCAACGTAAAGTCACAGTCGAGATCGATCCCCCGCTCTTTGAGGGCGCGGCAAAGCTTTGCGGTGAGCGGGATGTCGAGGCCGAGGGAGAGAAGGGTCTCCGCCTCACGGAAGAGCTCCTTGGGCGGGGCGCACATGACCACCTTCCCCTCCGAAAAGACGGCCGCACGCGTGCAGTGTTCGGCGATCTCGTCCATGTCGTGAGAGACGATGACCACCGTCTTGCACCAATCCCCGTGGATGCGGTGCAAAAGCTCCATGATCTCCTGCTTCCCCAAGGGGTCGAGGCCGGCGGCGGGCTCGTCGAGGACGAGGATCTCGGGCTTTGTCACGATGACCCCCGCGATGGCGACGCGCCGCTTCTGCCCGCCCGAGAGGTCGAAGGGAGACTTCTCGGCAACTTCGTCATAGTCGAGGCCGACGGTTTTGAGTGCGTCCGAAACGGCAACCTTTCTCTCCTCGTCCGAGAGCTTTTCCCCCTTCTTCAGGAAGTTCTTGAGGCCGAAGGCGACGTCCTTTTCCACCGTCTCCGCAAAGAGCTGATGTTCGGGATATTGGAAGACCATGCCCACCCTCTTCCTGAGGGCAAAGAAGTCCGTCTTCTTGTCTGTGAGGTCGTATTCCCCCACCCGAAGGACGGGCGCGGGGGGAGGAACTTCCCCCTTCTTGAGCTTCTTGGGCTTGTATTTTTTGAGGGAAGAGGGCACGCGCAGGAGGGCGTTCAGGTGCTGCACGAAGGTGGATTTCCCGCTCCCCGTGTGCCCGATGATGCCGAAAAATTCCCCCTCCTCGACGGTGAGAGAGACGCCGTCCAAGGCTTTGACGGCAAAGGGCGAGCCCGCATTGTAGGTATAGGATAAATTCTCGCAGACGATCCTCATGAGGCATTCCCCCCCTTGAGGTCGCGTGCGATCTCATCTGCGAGCAAATCGGTATCGAGGGTGTCTGTCACGGACATGCCCCCCTCGCGCAACGTCTTGCAGATGGTTCCGATGCGCGGAAGGGTGAGGTTGTAGGTGAGGAGTTCTTCATGGCGGGCGAAGATATCCTTAGGCGCTCCCTCCATCACGATCTCCCCTTTGTTCAGGACGATGGCGCGGTCGGCAAGCAGGGCCTCCTCCATGAAGTGGGTGATGAGGATGACGGTGATGTTCTCCTCCTCGTTGAGCCGTTTCGCAACGGCGGCGATCTCCCTTCTCCCCTTGGGGTCGAGCATGGCGGTCGCCTCGTCGAAGATCATGAGGCGGGGCTTCAAGGCGAGCACGCCCGCGATGGCGATGCGCTGTTTCTGCCCGCCCGAGAGCCTTGCCACCGTCGCATGGCGGTATTCCTCCATCCCGACGGCCTGCAGGGCGAAGTCGATGCGGCGGCCGATCTCCTCGCGGGGGAGGGCGACGTTCTCCGCACCGAATGCGACGTCGTCCTCGACGATGGAGGCCACCGTCTGGTTGTCGGGATTCTGAAAGACAACGCCCACCTGCTTCCTCACATCGAAGAGATGCTTGTCGTCGAGGGGGGTGTCAAAGACGGTGATCTTGCCGCCGTCGGGGACCAAAATGCCGTTGGAAAGGCGGGCGAGCGTTGACTTTCCGCTCCCGTTGTGCCCGAGAACGGCGACAAACTCCCCCTCTTCCACGGCGAAATTCAATCCCTTGATGCAGAACTCCCTCTTCCCCTCTTCCGAATAGGCGAAGTCGACGTTCTCAAACTCGATGGCGTGCATTTGCTCTCCCGCTTTTTCTCTGTAAATCCCGTCCATTATACCAAAACTTTGCCTCTTTTACAATGAAAAAGGGGCGATTTTCACAAAATTTTTGTCACAATCAAAGGCGCCGCCGCCCGCAGGTTTGCTGCGCGGGCGGCGGGAAACCGCATATCACTTGCTGTTTTGCTCCCTTCGCGCCTTGCGGCGTTTGCTTGCGCGGACGCCGAAATATATCCCGAATGTCAGCCCGACGGTGAGCATCCCCGCCAAGGGGATCGCGACGAGGCAGACCACGATGAGGATGCCCTGCAGGGAACCTTGCCCTTCGCCCCCGCCGAAGCTCTCCCCGTAAATGGTGAACCTCAGCTCGTCGATGGGCAGTCCCTCTCGGACATGGGTATAGTCTCCGTCCTCCTTTGTCAAATCGAGAGAGCAATCTTCCACGGAATAGTCCGTCGAGATCTTCATCGACAAACTGCCGAAGGAGGCCCAGCTCCGCGCGGGAGAGAGAAGGTAGCTAAAGCGGTAGCTCCTCCCCGAGATGTCGGGATAGAGGGGCGCGGTGACCGCGTTTTTTACGCTCCCCCTTGCGGGGATGACGACGGTATATGCGAGCCAGCGCATGAGATCGCGCGCCTCGATGGATGCGGGCACACGGTAGATGACGCCGTGTACGCTCTCCTCTTCGTTTCCGAGAAAGGCGGCACATATGCTCAGCCAATCGTTTGCTTCCACCCCCTCGATGCGATAGCTCTCCGCCCATGCGGAAAAGGTTGCGGAGGCGACATCTTCCTTTACGGTCGCGCCCGCGACGATCTCCGGTTCGCTCCCGTATCCCCCCTTGCGCACGACGCGCTTTTGTTTCACCGTCGGCGCGTCCCCCGCGGCGTAGAAGCAGGGCGTCTTTCCGCCGAGAGCAAACCGCACGACGAGGTCGCCGTTTTCGAGGTAGCACCCGTCCCATTCGTCCAGCATGATCTTCGTGCGGTCGGGGTTGTATGTGAGGACCGTTTCAAGGACATGGTCCCCTCCTTTTTCGTCATCCGTCACTTCATAGCTGTATGTTCTCACCTGTGTGTCCGCACGGAAAAAGCCGTCTTTTGCCGCTTGACCCGGAAGGGCGAGGGAGGAATGGGCGTAGGTGTGGCGGAGCTGCGTCTCCGCCCTTTCCCCGTTCACCGTCACAAAGTAGCGGGCAGAATCGTCGAGCTGTATCCACTCCTCCGTTTCGGAAGAGAAGTAGCGGAGGTACTCGGGGGCCGCCCCAAAGGGGAACATCAGCCGCACGCTCAGTTCCCCGTCCGTCGGATTGAAGAGGGTATATTCCGCCGTGACGCGGGAAGTATAGCTTTCGAACTGCTCCTGCGAATCGAATGTCACGGGAAGGGAACTTATCTCGAAGGTAAGTTCCTCCCTTTCGACTTCGGCGGGACAGTTCTCCTCCCCGGGGAGGACGCCGACGCCGTCCGTGCCGCTCCAATAGGCGATCCCCGAATTTGCGGACGCCGAAACGCTTCCCCGCACGCCGAGGGCGGGGACAAGGAGAAGGGCTGTAGCGAAAAAAGTTGCCGAAAAAGTTGCGAAAAGTTTGGTCCGGGTTCTTCTTTGCATGCCCCGATTATAGCACATCGGGGGACGGTTGTGAAGTTTTTGGGGAAATTTTTATGCAAGAGAGGCCATTTTGTGCGCGATTGAAGTTGACTTTACAAAATAAAATCATTATAATAAGGAAAGTGCGGGGAAACCTTTCCCGCAACACATCACATGGAAAACATATTTATTGGAGGTTAGTTGATGACAAAGATGACTATCGACGGCAATACCGCCGCCTCGCATGTCGCCTATGCCTTCTCGGAAGTGGCTGCCATCTACCCCATCACCCCCTCGTCTCCCATGGCGGAATCCGCCGATGAATGGGCAACGCAGGGCAGGGTGAACATGTGGGGACAGAAGCTGCGCATCACCGAGATGCAGTCCGAAGGCGGCGCAGCAGGTGCCGTGCACGGGGCTTTGACCGCGGGCGCGCTCACCACGACGTACACCGCTTCGCAGGGGCTTCTCCTCATGATCCCCAACATGTATAAGATCTCGGGCGAACTTCTCCCCATGGTCATGCATGTTTCCGCACGCGCGCTCGCCGCACATTCTCTCAACATCTTCGGCGACCACTCCGACGTCATGGCATGCCGCCAGACGGGCTTTGCGATGCTCGCAAGCTGTTCGGTGCAGGAGGTCATGGACCTCGCCCTCGTCGCCCACCTTTCCACCCTTCGCTCGAGCGTTCCCTTCCTCAGCTTCTTCGACGGCTTCCGCACCTCCCACGAGGTCTCCAAGATCGACGTCATCGACTATAGCGAGATGAAGGCCATCTTCGACAAGAAGGGGCTCGAAAAGGACGTCGCCGCCTTCCGTGCAAGGGCGCTCAACCCCGAACACCCCGTGCAGAGGGGCACCGCGCAGAACGGCGATACCTACTTCCAGAACAGGGAGACCGCGAACGGCCACTATGCCGCCACCCCCGCCATCGTGCAGGAGATGATGGACGAAGTCTCCGCCCTCACGGGCAGGAGCTACCACCTCTTCGACTATGTGGGCGCACCCGATGCAAAGAGCGTCATCGTCATCATGGGTTCGGGCGCGGAGACGGTGGAAGAATCCATCAATAAGCTGAATGCGAAGGGCAAGAAGTACGGCCTCGTGAAGGTCCGCCTCTACCGTCCCTTCGTCTCCGACGCCTTCGTCGCCGCCCTTCCCAAGACGGTCAAGAAGATCGCCGTCCTCGACAGGACGAAGGAACCCGGCTCCCTCGGCGAGCCCCTCTATCTCGACGTCTGCACCGCTCTCCTCGAAAAGGGCGTCAAGAACGTGCAGGTCGTCGGCGGCAGATACGGCCTCGGCTCCAAGGAGTTCAACCCCTCCATGGTGCTCTCCGTCTATAAGAACCT
>CANRIO010000018.1 GCA_947630605.1 uncultured Clostridia bacterium | reverse complement strand
GGATGATATACACTTCCTCCACGGCTCAGTCGTCCTCCCTGTGCAGTTTCACCTTTCCCGCGACGGCGCGGCGGTTGTCCTCCGTGATGGCGGCGTAATGCTTCTTGGTCGTGTTCACATCGCGGTGTCCCAATACGTCTGCGACGATGTAGATGTCACCCGTCTCGCGGTAGAGGGCGGTGCCGTAGGTGGAACGCAGTTTGTGCGGCGTGATCTTTTTGAGAGGGGAGACGATCTTCGCATACTTTTTGACGAGATTTTCCACGGCTCGGACTGTTATCCGCCTGTATTGCATGGACAAAAAGAGGGCATGTTCACCCTGCGGAATGCGGGGATCGTTCTCCTTTTCTGCAAGATATGCCCCGAGTGCGTCGCCGACTTCCTCCGAAAAATAGAGGACGGCCTTATTTCCGCCCTTGCGGGTGACGATGAAGGAATTGGTCTTGAAGTCGATGCTCTCATTGTTCAGTCCGACGAGCTCGGAGATACGGATGCCCGTCCCCAAAAAGAGGGTCAGAATGGCCGTGTCGCGGACTTTCGTACGGGCATGATAGCCCTCCATGTGGCGGGTGAGGCCGCGGCCTTCCTCGGCGGTGTCCAAAAGCTCGGAGATCTCGTCTTTTTCAAGGCGGATGATCTCTTTATCATGAAGTTTGGGGGTGGAGACCTTCGCTGTGTTGTTGACCTCCAAAAGGCCTTTCTTGAAGAAATACCTGAAGAGGGAACGGACGGTGGACAGCTTGCGGGCCTTGGCACGTTCGTCGCAGGAGAGTCTTCTTCCCTGAAACTCGTAATTGGAGAGATAGGAGAGGAAGATCTCGATGTCGGTGTCTGTGACGCCGTCAAGGTCTTCGAGGGTGATATCATGAACGGTCTTGCTTCCCCGAAACTTCTTCTTGCAGAGAAAGTCGAAGAAGATGCGCAGGTCATAGCAGTAGTTGAGACGGGTGAGCACGCTCGTCCTGCCTTCGACGCCGCGGAAAAAATCCTCGCAAAAATAGGGGAGATCGCAAAGGAGCTCGTCGATCTTGTCGAGAAGCTGCAGATTTCTGTCCTGATAGTAATTCCCGGAATCTTTCATAACGAAAAAATTATAACACGAAAGGGGGAAAAAGTCAATTTTTGCGAAGAGTTCGGAGGGGACTTTTTTGCAAAAAATGTGATGGAGGAGAAAAATATCGCGATGGGGAGGCACACTAAACTATTCGCAAAACACAGCTTTTACGAATAGTAATGGGCCCAAAAGGGGTGAAAAATGAGGTTTTTTCTATATTTTTATTGTTTTTAGCGGGTTGGCGTACGCTGATACTTTTTTGAAAAGTTATTTTTTTGTCGGTAAATTTTTCGTAAATTTCTTCTTTTGTGATGCGGGCTGTCATTTTTTATCGGAGAATTCCCTGCGTTTTTTGGGATAATTTCTTATACAAGCACAGAAAAAAATCGGCGGGAGCTTCTCCGCCGACGCAAAATTACTATGTCACGCATAGGACCTATGTCAGACATACTATTTGGATTTTGACAGGATGCCGTAGGAAAACGGCCCGATCTCCACATGGTCCTCGAACGTCTTTCCCTTGAGATATTCCGTAAATTTCCCCTCGAGGCGAAGCGCGTATTTCTCTTGGGAGTTGTTGCAGAACACATAGACGGCGCGCCCGTCTTTTCTGCGTTCAAAGACGAGGCAGGCTCTGTCGGCGAAGATCTCGCGGTATTCGCCGTCCTTGAAGATGTCCGCAAACTTTTGCATGCGGATCTCGCCGAGCTTTCTATAGAACGCCTCGAGTTTTTCGTCCATGTCCTCCCAGGGGAAGCACCCGCGGCAGAACGGATCGCTGTAACCTTCCATGCCGACTTCGTCCCCGTAGTAGACACTCGGGACTCCGGGAAGGGTGAACTGCAGAACGGCCGCCATTTTGAGCTTCTTTTTCGCCCGCTTTTTCTCGTCGTCGGAAAGGGAAGTCATCGCCATTTCCTCTTTGTTGGAGCAATATTTTCCGCCGAGGACGGTGAGGATGCGCGGCGTATCGTGCGTGCCGAGAAGATTCATGAGGCAGTCGACGCTCTCCTTCGGATAATTGTCGATGAGCATGGCGATCGTCTCGCGGAGCTGATCGGAATTTCCCGAGAGGATGTAGCTGATGATGCCGTCCTTTAAGGGATAGTTCATTACGCTGTCGAGCTCAAACCCCTGCAGATATTCTCTTCTCGAGCCGTAGGCGATCTTGTTGGAGGCATCCTCCCAGACTTCGCCGATGATGACGGCTTCGGGGTCTTCCTCCTTGACGGCGTTTCGGATGAGGCGGAGGAAGAAGTCGGGGAGCTCGTCTGCGACGTCGAGGCGATAGCCTCCTATGCCGTGGGAGAGCCAGGTCTTCAAAACGCCGCCTTCGCCGCAAATGAAACTTTGGTAGGAAGAGGACGCCTCATTGACGGCGGGAAGGGTCTCCATGCCCCACCAACTGTCGTAGGAATCGGGGAAGCGGTAGAACTGATACCAGCTCGCATACGGCGACTGCACGCTCTGATAGGCGCCCACGCTGTCGTAGCGGCCATATTTGTTGAAGTAGCGGCTGTCGTCGCCCGTGTGGTTGAAGACGCCGTCCAAAATGATGCGGATCCCCCTCTTTCTCCCCTCTTCGATGAGAAGATCGAATTCCTCCTTCGTGCCGAGGAGCGGGTCGATCTCCATATAATCGCCCGTGTCGTAGCGGTGGTTGGAATATGCCTTGAAGATGGGGTTGAAGTAGATGACGCTCACATGGAGCTTTTTGAGATAGTCGAGCTTCTTGATGACGCCCCTGAGATTTCCCCCGAAGAAATCGTTGTTGAGGATCTTCCCGTATTGGTTGGGGCGGAAGGTGGGACATCCTCCCCAGTCTTCGCGGAGAACTTTATAGTCCGCGATCTGGTTGAGCCCATCCCTGCAGAAACGGTCGGGGAAGATCTGATACATGAGGCCGCCCTTGAACCACGCGGGCGTGTGATAATTTTCGTCGTAGACGGTGATCTGCCAGCTGACGGGGTGATTGGTCACGGCGGCGCGGCGGAATTTCGCACAGCCGAGGAAGGTAAATTCGGGGAAGGTGAAGTAGTAGAAATACAGCCCCACCGACTTGAATTTGAGGGTGATGGTAAACCCGTCCTCCACCCGTTCCATGGGGAGGATGGTCTCCTTTCTTCCGTCCTGATAGATCACGATATAGCAGACTTCGGCGGGGAAGGATGCCCCCTTGCCGTTCTCTTCGCGAAAGATATGAAAGGTAATTTCGCTGCCGCGGGCAATGGCGCCCGTCGTTGACTTACAGCGTCTGTCTAATGGGTCGTAGTAAAAGGTCATATGTAAGTCTTCTCGAAGGTCTAATTTTTGGTATGGATGGGTTCAAGCCCCCAGATATTTTCGGCATATTCGCGGACGCTGCGGTCTGCGGAGAAGTACCCTGCCGCGGCGATGTTATAGAGCGACTTCCTGTTCCACGAGAGTTTATCGTTTTTGTAGAGCTCGGACATCGCGTTTTGTGTCTTGACGTAGGGTTCGAAATCCGCGAGGCACATGTAGGGATCCGCGACGGGAGATTGCCGCAGGAGGTAGTTGGCGATATCCGCAAAGGAACAGCCGTTGAAGCCCGCGATGAGCGATTCGATGACCTTGCGCATCTCGAGGCTGCGGTTGTAGTAGGCGCTCGAATCGTAGCGATGATCCCAGATGTCCTTCACTTCGTCTGCCTTGAGGCCGAAGATGAAGATGTTGTCCGGGCCGACCCGCTCCGCCATCTCGACGTTTGCCCCGTCGAGGGTGCCGATCGTGAGCGCGCCGTTGATCATAAACTTCATGTTGCTCGTTCCGCTCGCCTCCTTCCCCGCAAGGGAGATCTGTTCGGAGATCTCGGTGGCGGGCATGAGGGATTCGGACATCGTGACGTTGTAGTTCTCCATATACACGACGTTGAGCTTCTCGTGGATCTTCGGGTGCTTTTTGATGTCCTCTGCGAGGTAGCAGATGAGCTTCATGATCTCCTTTGCCATCTCGTAGCCCGCCGCCGCCTTTGCGCCGAAGATGTAAGTCTTGGGAAGGACATCGCGGTCGGGATCCTCTTTGAGGGTGTTGTATTCGCTGATGATGTGCAGGGCGTTGAGAAGCTGGCGTTTGTATTCGTGCATGCGCTTTGCCTGCACGTCGAAGAGCGTATCGGGATCGATCACGACCCCCTGCGTCCTCCTGGCAAACTCCGCAAACTGCGCCTTCTTGACGGCCTTGATCTCTCCGAGGCGGTGAAGAACGGTGGTATCATCTGCAAATTTCGCAAAGTCGGCGAGCCTTTCCGCATCCTTTGCGTAGCCGGGGCCGATGGTCTCGTCGAGCAGGGCGCAGAGCTCGGGATTGGACTGGTTGAGCCAACGCCTGTGCGCGATGCCGTTGGTGACATTCGTGAACTTCTCGGGGGTGTATTCGTAGAAATCGCGGAAGATGCTGTCCGTTATAATGCCGCTGTGCAGCTTGGAGACGCCGTTGACACGGTGCGAACCCATGACGCAGAGATTCGCCATATGCACGAGGTTGTGTGAGAGGATCGCCATGCGGGAGATCTTATCCCAATCGCCCGGATAGGCATTCCAGAGCTCCTCGCAGAAGCGTCTGTTGAGTTCCTTCAGAATGCTGTGGATGCGGGGAAGACGGCGTGCGACGAGGTCCTCCGACCACTTCTCGAGCGCTTCGGCGAGGACGGTGTGGTTGGTATAGGCGCAGGTCGCGGTCGTGATTTTCCACGCGTCCTCCCACGTAAAGCCGTTCTCATCCACGAGGATGCGCATGAGTTCGGGAATGGCGAGCGCGGGATGGGTGTCGTTGATATGGATGGCCGCCATCTTGGGAAGAAGCGTGAGAGAGCCGTAGCGGCGCTTATGGTCGGAGACGATGCATTGCAGTGAGGCCGAAACGAGGAAATACTGCTGTTTTAAGCGGAGAGATTTCCCCTCATAGTGATTGTCGGAGGGATAGAGAACTTTGGAAATGAGCTGGGCGTCGGCGTCCTCCTGCATCGCGGCGGAGTAGTCCCCTTGCGAGAAGCGCTGCATGTCGAATTGGTGGACGGCGCGCGAACGCCAGAGCCGAAGCACGCTCACCGCTTCGCTTCCCGCGCCCGAGACCATCATGTCGTAGGCGAGGGCCTCCACTTCCTTTGCGTCGTGGTAGTCGATCTCCATGCCGTGGTCCGTCCAGCGTTCATCGAGGATGCCGTCGAACTTGACGATGAATTGCTTATCCGTGCGCTGGGTGAGCCATGCTTCTCCCCCGGGGAGCCATACGTCGGGAAGCTCGATTTGCCACCCGTCGACGATCTTCTGCTTGAACAGCCCGTACTGATAGCAGATGGAAAATCCCATTGCAGGGTAGTTCTGCGTGGCAAGGCCGTCCAAAAAGCATGCCGCAAGCCGCCCGAGCCCCCCGTTTCCGAGACCCGCATCGGGCTCCTCTTCGTAGAGGTCTTCGAGCGTGAGGCCGTACCCTTCGAGTGCCTTTTTGAGGGCATCCTCGATGCCGAGGTTATACACGCTGTTCTTGAGGGAGCGCCCCATCAAAAACTCCATGCAAAGATAGTAGACGCGCTTTGCCTTCTTCCCCTTTACTTTGAGGTGAAAGCGTTGACGTTTCTCGAGCATGATGTCCCTGACGCTCATCACGACGGCCTTGTAGACCTGTTCGCGATTGGCCTCCTGCGGCGTCACGCCGAAATACCGGGAGAGCTTCCCTTCGATGAGTTTTTCCGCATTCCATTCGGTAAGTTGATCCATATCTTTATCCCTTTTGAGATTATTTGAGAAGGTCGAGATAGAGCTTTTCGTAATATTTGGAGGAAGTCGACCACGTGAAATCCGTCTTCATCGCACGCTTTGTAAGGGCGGCCCACTTCTTCTTATCCCCATAGAGGGCGATCGCCTCGCCCATAACGTGCAGAAGATCGTCTGCATTGTATTCGCAGAAGGTAAATCCGTTCCCCCCAGCGCCGCAAGGCTTGATGCTGTCCTTGAGGCCCCCCGTTTCCCTGACGAGCGCGACCGCGCCGTAGCGCGAGGCGATCATCTGCGCAAGCCCGCAGGGCTCGCTTCTCGAAGGCATGAGGAAGATGTCCGCGCCAGAATAGATCTTCCGCGCCAAGTCGGAGTTGAAGGAGATGACGGAGACCACCTTTCCCTGATAGCGGTTTGCAAGATCGGAGAAGTAGTTCTCGTAGGCAGATTCCCCCGTGCCGAGGAGGATGAACTGCATGTCGAGACGCAGAGCCTTTTCGAGGACCTCTTTGACGAGGTCGATCCCCTTGCCCGCGACAAGGCGGGAGACCATCGCAAGAAGGGGCGTATCCGGCTTTTGGGGCAGGGCGAACATCTTCTGAAGCTCCGCCTTGCAGACGGCTTTTCCGTCCGGATGCCTCGCGTCGTAGTTTGCAAAGAGAGAGCGATCCGTGGCGGGATCGTAAGTTGCGGGGTCGATGCCGTTCAGGATGCCGCGAAGTTTCCCCTCGTTTCTGCGGATGATGGGGTCCAGCCCGTAGGAGAAGGCGGGATCTTTGATCTCCTCCGCATAGGTAGGAGAGACGGTCGTCACGGCCTCGCAGCATTCGATCGCCCCCTTCATGAGGTTGATACAGTTATCGTACTCGACGAGGTCGCGGCTTCTCTCGGAGAGACCGAAGAGGTCCCCGAGGATATCCAAAGAGTATTTCCCCTGATATTCTATGTTATGAATGGTGAAGACGGCGCGGATATGGCGGTATTCGGGGCGAAGACAGTAGGTCGTCTTGAGATAGATGGCGGCGAGGGCCGCCTGCCAATCGTGGCAGTGCAGGACGTCGGGATAGAAGCCGAGAAAGCCCATCGTCTCCATGACGGCGCGGCAAAGAAAGGCGAACCGTTCCCCGTCGTCATAGTAGCCGTAGCAGCCGGGACGTTTGAAATAGTATTCGTTATCCACGAAATAGAAGGTCACGCCCTCCGACTTATATTCGAAGATCCCGCAGTATTGGTTGCGCCAGGAGAGCGGGACGTAGAAGTTCCCGAGGAAACGGAATTCCTTCCTGAATTCCTTGTGGATATCCTGATAGAGCGGGAGCATGACGCGCACATCGAAGACGTCGCTTTTTGCAAGCGCCTTGGAAAGAGAGCCGACGACTTCGGCAAGTCCCCCCGTCGAGATGAAGGGCGCAGCCTCCGAGGCGACGAAGAGGATCTTCCTCTTTGCCTCGACGACGACCTCCGCGGGCGGAGCTGGAGAGAGAAGCGGGCTCTTCCCCGTGACGATCTCGATATCCGATGCTTCAAAATTTTCCATACGATCACCCATTCCTGTCAAAGCATTCTTCCCTTCGGGACGAAGTAGGGCTGCTCCTCACAGCCCGAGAGCCTGCGGCCGTCGCGAATGACGACGTTCTTATCCGTAATGACGCATTCGAGCGAAACGTCACTCCCGATGGCGGTATCCTGCATGATGATGCTGTTTTTGACGACGCTCCCCTTCCCGACCTTCACGCCGCGGAAGAGGATGCAATTTTCCACCCTCCCCTCGATGACGCAGCCGTCCGAGATGAGAGAGTTGGAAACGGTGGCTCCCGTCAAATATCTTGTCGGTGCGGAGTCGCGCACCTTCGTGTAGATATCGCGGGCGCCGAACAGCTCGTCGCGCACCTTCTTATCGAGGAGCTCCATGTTGCGTGCATAGTAATCTTTCAGACGTGCCACCGACGCATAGTACCCTTCATGGCGGTATCCGAAGATGCGGAGGGTGCCGACGTTTTTCGTGAGGATATCCCTTCCGAAGCTGGAAAATCCGCGGGTGACGGCATCCTGTATGGTGTTGATGAGGAATTCCCTGCTCATCACCATGACGTTGATATAGAGGTCGACCTTCCCGCGGATGCGGGGATTGATCTCGATCTCCTTTACCCTTCCCGTCTCGTCGGGCGAGAGGGTCATATAGTAGGAGGAACCCGCCCCCTCTTCTTCGTGGTAGACCATCGTGATGTCTGCCTTCTTCTCCTCGTGGAAGCGGACGATGTCGGCGATGTCCATGTGGGCGACGCCGTCGCAGTCGGTGAGGACGACGTACTCCTCCGTCCTGTGGGTGAGAAAGCCCGTGATGCCCATGAGAGCTTCGAGGCGGGTCGTGTAGGGCGCCTCCGTCTCATCGGAATAGGGCGGAAGAAGAATAATTCCCCCGTCCTTTCTCGCAAGGTCCCACTCCTTCCCGCTGCCGAGGTGGTCGATGAGCGATTGATAGTTATTTTTTACGACGATGCCCACCGTCGTGACGCCCGAATTGACCATATTCGAGAGGGCAAAGTCGATGAGGCGGTATCTTCCCCCGAAGGGTACGGACGCCATCGTGCGGCGATTTGCGATCTCGGGCAGATTATCGTCGCTAAGATGTGAAAATATAACGCCGACCGTGGAGCGTGCCATAGCTCATTCCCCCGAATAATCTTTATCGAGAATTTTCCCGCCTGCGACGAATGCGCCGTCGGCGATCGAGATCCCCCTGCCGAGGACGGAGATCTTATCCCCCTTTTCGCCCACCGTGGCATTTTCCCCGACGGTCACGTCCTCGTCGATGATGGCATAGCGGACGCATGCGCCCTTTTTAATGATAGTTCCCGCCATGATGACGCTGTCCTCTACGACGGCGCCCTCTTCCACGGTGACGCCCGCCGCAAGCAGAGAATTTCTCACCGTCCCCTCGATCTCGCAGCCGAGGGCGACCATGCTGTTTTCGAGCACGGCATTCTTCCCGACATATTCGGGCGGGGCGAGCGGGTTGCGCGAATGGATCTTCCAATCGGGGTCGCTCACGTCGAACGCTGGATCCTTGCCGAGGAGGTCCATGTTGGATTCCCAGAGAGAAGAGATGGTCCCCACGTCCTTCCAATAGCCGTCGAAGCGGTAGGTGAACATCTTCTCCCCCGCCGCGAGCATGGCGGGCAGGACATCCTTTCCGAAATCTTTGGAGGAAGCGGGATCCTCGTCGTCCGCTTCGAGATATTTGAAGAGCTTTTCCGCCGTAAAGATATACACGCCCATGGAGGCCAAATTGCTCTTCGGGGCTTTGGGCTTTTCCTCGAATTCGTAGATGGAGCCGTCCTCCCGCGTATTCAGGATGCCGAAGCGGGAGGCCTCCTTTAACGGCACTTCGATGGCGGCGACGGTGCAGTCCGCCCCCGTCTCTTTGTGGGCGCGGAGCATCTTCGCATAGTCCATCTTATAGATATGATCCCCCGAGAGGATGAGGATATAGTCGGGATCGTACCGTTTCATGAAGTCGATGTTCTGATAGATGGCGTTCGCCGTCCCCTCGAACCATGAGGAGCGCTTCTTCCCCTGATAGGGAGAGAGAATGTGGACGCCGCCGAAGGCGCGGTCGAGATCCCACGGCTGGCCGTTTCCGATGTATTCGTTGAGCTCGAGCGGCTGGTACTGGGTGAGTACCCCCACCGTGTCGATGCCCGAATTGATGCAGTTGGAGAGTGCGAAGTCGATGATGCGGTACTTCGCCCCGAACGCCACGGCGGGCTTGGCGATGTCGTTGGTGAGGGCATACAGCCGGCTCCCCTGCCCGCCCGCGAGCAGCATTGCGACGCATTCCTTCTTTCTCAGCATACGCTACCTACCGAAAAATTCATTCCTCCCCTTCGGAGCTTAAATCCCCTTCGCCCTCTTTCTTCGCATCGGGCATGCGCACGAGATAGAGCGTCGTGAACTTGGGAACGTACAGCTCGATGGAATAGGGCCTTCCATGTGAGGGCTGTTTCTTTGCGATGAGCGTCTTGTGTGTGACCTTCCCGTCGCCGCCGTACTTTGTATCGTCGGTGCAGAAGACCACCTTATACTTGCCGTTTTGGTTGACGCCGAGGCGGTAATTGCAATAATCTCCGCCCGAGAAGCTCGTCACGGCGATGACTTCGTTGCCCTCTCTGTCGCGGCGGATGAAGGCGACGGTGTTGCTGTCCGCATCGTCGGGAGAGATCCATTCGAACCCGTCCCAGCTGTCCTCTACGCTGTAGAGCGCGGGGTGTGATTTGTAGAACTCATTCAGCTCCTTCACGCAGACGGCAAGACGGCCGTGCTTTGCGAACTGGTCGCGCAGATAGAACTCGAGGCCGGTGTTGTAGTTCCACTCGTCGAACTGCCCGAATTCATAGCCCATGAAGTTGAGCTTCTTGCCGGGGTGCGCCATCTGATAGCCGAGGAAGGCGCGGACGCCCGCGAACTTTTCCTCATAGCTTCCCGGCATCTTGTTGATGAGAGAACCCTTCCCATAGACGACTTCGTCGTGCGAGATGGGCAGAACAAAATTCTCGGAGAAGGCATACATCATCGAGAAGGTGAGCTTGTTGTGATGATATCTTCTGTAGAGCGGATCCTCGTGGAGGTAGGATAAAACATCGTTCATCCAGCCCATATTCCACTTGAAGTTGAAGCCGAGGCCGCCCATGGAGGCGGGCTTCGTCACCCCGCCCCACGCGGTGGATTCCTCCGCGATCATGAGGGCGTAAGGGAACCGCTTGAAGACGGTCTCGTTGAGACGGCGAAGAAAACTGATCGCCTCGAGATTCTTGTTTTCCCCATAGATGTTGGGGACCCATTCCCCCCAGCCCTTGTCGTAGTCGAGGTAGAGCATGGACGCGACGGCGTCGACGCGCAGTCCGTCCACATGGAATTTGTCGAAGAAGAGACATGCGCTCGAGATGAGGAAGGAGACCACCTCATTCCTGCCGTAGTCGAAGCGGCGGGTCCCCCAGCTCTTGTGCTCCATGCGGTCCCACTGGCCGCTCTCATAGAGCGTCTGTCCGTCAAATTCGAAGAGCCCGTGTGCATCCTTGGGAAAGTGTGCGGGGACCCAGTCGAGGATGACGCCGATGCCCGCCTTATGGAAGCAGTCCACAAGATACATAAAGTCGTGCGGGGTGCCGAGGCGGGACGTGACGGTGAAATACCCCGTCACCTGATAGCCCCACGAACCGTCGAAGGGATACTCGGTGATGGGCATGAATTCGACATGCGTATAGCCCATGTCCTTGACATAATTCACGAGGACATCGGCGAGTTCGCGGTAGGTATAGTATCCGCCGCCCGCATGCTTGCGCCATGAGAGAAGGTTGACCTCATAGATGTTGATGGGAGAAGAGAAGACGTTCTTTTTGGAAAGATTTTCGAAATACTCCCCGTCCGTCCAGCCGAAGCCGTCCAAGTCGAAGAGCTTGGAGCCCGTCCACGGGGGCGTCTCGGTGTGGAAGGCGACGGGGTCGGCCTTTAGGATCTGACGGTCGTCCGCGGTCGTGATACAATATTTGTAGATATCGTAGTTGCCAAGACCGGGGATGAAGAGTTCGAAGGTCTCGCCGTCGATCATGCGTTCCATGAAGTGACTGCGCGTGTTCCATCCGTTGAAATCCCCGACGACGGAGACGCTCTTTGCATGCGGTGCCCACACGCGGAAGACATAGCCCTCCGTGCCGTCGCGCACTTCTTTATGTGCACCGAGCATCTCATAGATGCGGTCGTTGTTTCCCTGATGATAGAGATGAAGCGGAAAGTCGAGATATCTTTCGTCTTCGTTTGCCATACCTTGCTCCTTCGCTCAATGGTTTTTGATATATAAATGGTATTAAAACAATATATACCGAATTGTATTATACTATATCTGCGGGCAAAGTTCAATAGGATAGAGGGAAAATTTCCCCTTCGGGGAAAAGTTTTTTTGGGGGAAGATAAGACCCTGCAGGCGCATTTGCCCGCAGGGTCAGTCAAGGATGCCCTTTACGATGTCGTAGATGTCCCCCGCGCCGAGCACGAGGATGAGGTCCTCTCTTTTGAGTTCCTCCCGAAGCCTTCGCCCGAGATTTTCGCCGCTCTGCACATAGCGTGCGTCGGGAAGCTTTGCGGCAAGCAGCGCCGCGCTCCCCGAAAAAAGGTACGTCTCCCGCGCGGAATAGGTGGCGTAGATGATGGGCCGATGACACTTCTTCAGGGCATTGACGAACTCCTCCATGAGGTCCCGCGTCCGCGTGTAGGTGTGCGGCTGAAAGACGACGTGCACCCTCCCCCGCGTAAGACGGTCCGCCGTCCTTATCGCTTCGGAAATTTCGCGCGGATGATGCGCATAGTCGCAGACGACGGGGACGCCGAGAAGCGTTCCCACCCTCTCGAATCTGCGCTTCACCCCCGAAAAACTCTCCAGCCCCTCTTTGATGTGTTGGGGGCTTACGCCGATGAGACGGGCAGCGGAGTATGCCGCAAGGGCGTTGTAGATGTGCACCTTCCCAAAGACGGAAAGGGTGATGCGGAGGGCGGGATTTCCCCGCTCCGTCACGGTGAAGGAGTAGCGTTCGAGGGAGGAGCAGATCTCCTCCGCGCGGATATCTCCCCCCTTTATGCCAAAGGAGAGTGCGTGGGGAATGGTACGGGCGCGGGCATCGTCGGCGCAGACGATGACTTTTTTCGCCTGCGAGGCGAAGGCGCGGTAGGCCGCGAGGATCTCCTCATCCGAAGCGTAGCAGTCGGTGTGATCGCGGTCGCAGTTCAGGATCAGGGCGACTTCGCTTTTCAGCATCAGAAAACTTCGCTTGAATTCGCATGCCTCGGTGAGGAAGTATTCCTCGCCCGTGGAAAAATAATTGCCGAAGGAGAGGTCCTCTCCCCCGATATGGGCGCAGAAGGGCGCGTTTGCGGCATACAGGACGTGGGCGAGCATGCAGGACGTGGTCGTCTTTCCGTGACAGCCCGCAACGGACAGGACGTGCGGATATCCCTCCGCCACCATCCCGAGGAGCTCCGCGCGACCGACAAGACGTTTTCCCGCCGCCTTGGCGCGTTGAAGTTGCGGGTGGTCCTCTTTGATCGCACCCGAAAAGACTACGACGTCCTCTCCGATCTCTTCATCATCGCCGATATGGACGGGGATGCCGCGCTCCTTTAAGATGCGCGTAAACTCCCCCTCCGCCGCATCGCTCCCGCGGACAAGGGCTCCCCTTGCCTGAAGCAGACAGGCGAGCGCGCTCATGCTCACTCCCCCGATCCCGATGAAATAGTAGCTTGAATTGTGGGCGACATCGCAAGATCGCATACTCCATTCTATGCCCATCTGCCCGAAAATCGTGAGTTTTCGTGAAAATTTAGTAAATTTTCTGAAGAAATTTCAATAAATCTATTGAAATCTTTTGTGAAATATGATAATATACTGAGCACAGAACAATAGGAGGAAATCTTATGGAAATAGGTGATGTTCGAATTCGCCTTGTGCAGAATACGGAGGGCATCCTCCGTGCAGTTGCCTCCATCACGATCGACGGTTGCTTTGTTGTTCACGACATCAAGATCTTCGAACGCGACGGGGAGAAATTTATCGCAATGCCCAGCCGCAAGACGCCGGACGGCGAATATAAAGACATCGCGCACCCCATCAATTCCGAGACCCGTGAACGCATCCGCGATGCCATTCTGACACAGTATGCCCAACTTACCAAGCCCGCGGAATAACCGCCCGCAAAGAAAAGAAAACAGAAAAGCGCGTCGCCATCGGCGACGCGCTTTTTGTGTTCTCGTTGAATTTTAAGATACAACTACAACATTGACAGCACGGAGTTTCCCGCTGTCCTTGGGATCGGGTTCTGCGTCGAAGGTGACCTTCTGACCTTCCTTCAATGTACGGAAAACACCGGGATCCGCCTGGATCGCCGAGAAGTGCACGAAGATATCGTCTCCGCCCTCATCATTGGAGATAAAGCCATATCCCTTGCCGTCATTGAACCATTTCACAGTTCCGTTCACAATACTACCTCCTATCATTTGCGCCTGTATATCCGCGCAACATTATACATTTTATCAGCATTGACAGAGAATGTCAATACCCAACCGAAAAAAATTTAATTCTTTTTCAGGGAGCCCTGCATGAAGCGGATGCTCGCCGAAGTGAACGAAGAGAGCTCGTCGGGGGTGAGCGGACGGTAGTTCATGAGGGCGAGAAGGTAGATGTATTCCACTGCTGCCCTTCTGTCCTCTTCATTTGCATCCTTCAGGGCGCACACCGCCTCGCAGCCCGTGTTGACGACGAGGGTCACCTCCTGCTCCATGCCCTCCATGCCGTAGAAGCTGTTCATCTCCGACATCCTGCGCATGAATTCGGATACATTGATGACGGCGGGATACGCGCTGTTTTTCAGTTTCTGCGTCTTTACGGTCACCTTTTTATCCTTGAGGGCATCTTGGAAGAGTTCGAGGACAGCTTTGTCCTCCTCCCCCTCCTCCTTCAGGGCGCCCGCGATGTCTGCATCGATGCGGAGGAACCTCACGCGCGTGGGCATCTTATACTCGATGTAGCTGATGAAGTGCGGGTCGATGTAGGTGTCGACGGTCTCCGGCTCTTTGCCCGCCTTGGCGTCCTCCGGGGAGACCTCTTCGCCGAAGAAACTCTCGAGCGGGCGGTACTCTCCCGCAAGGTTCTTATAGAGGATGATCTCTTTTACCTTTTTGTAAAATTCGTCATCCTTGATGCAGCCGAATTTTACAAAGGTCGCAAGATCTTTCCAGCATGCCTCATATCTTTCGCGGTCGCCTCTGAAGAGGTCGCAGAGCTGGTCGGCCACCTTTTTCGTGATATATTTTGCGATCTTCTGCACTTCGCGGTCGTTTTGCAGGAAGGAGCGGGAGACGTTGAGGGGGATATCGGGGCAATCGATGACGCCGTTCAGGAGCATCAAAAATTCGGGGATGACCTCCTTGATGTTGTCAGCGATATACACCTGATCGCAATAGAGCTTGACCTTGCCGCGCTCGAGTTCCACCTTCTTTCTCACCTTGGGGAAATAGAGGATGCCCTTCAGGCGGAAGGGATATTCCATGTTGAGGTGGATCTGGAAGAGCGGCTCCTCATAGTCGTGGAAGGTCTCGCGGTAGAAGGTCTTGTATTCCTCCTCCGTGCAGTCCTTGGGCTGTTTGAGATAGAGCGGGAAGGGCGTGTTGACGGGCTTGTCCTCTTCCCCTTTGGGGTCGAGATAGATCTCATAGGGCATGAAGGAGCAGTATTTTTCGAGAAGTTCGCGGATGCGCGCCTCCTTCAAAAATTCCTTCTCCTCCTCGGAGATGTGCATCACGACCTTTGTCCCGCACGTCTCCTTTTCGCACTCCTCGATCGTGTAGACGCTCTCGCCGTCCGATTCCCAGCGGACACCCTTCGCTCCCTCTTTATAGGACTTTGTAAAGATCTCGATGTCGTCCGAGACCATGTATGCGGAATAGAACCCGAGTCCAAAGTGCCCGATGATGCCGTCTCCGCCCGCTTTTTCGTACTTTTCGAGGAAGTCCGCCGCGCCCGAGAAGGCGATCTGCGTGATGTAGGTCTCGACTTCCTCCTCCGTCATGCCGATGCCGTTGTCTTCGACGGTGAGCGTGCCCGCCTTTTCGTCGACGGTGACGACGATCTTATATGCCCCCTCTTCCTTCGCCTCACCGATGGAGATGAGCTTTTTGAGCTTTGTGATCGCATCGGAGGCGTTTGCGACGATCTCGCGGAGGAAGATATCCTTCTCGGAGTAAAGCCACTTCTTGATGATGGGCATCATGTTTTCGCTGGAAATTTTGATATTGCCTTGTCTTGCCATACGAATACTTCCTTCATGTTAAAGATTTTTCCTTGTTATATATAAACAAAAAAATCCGCCGTCAAGCGGATTTTCTCGTGTTTTTCAATTTAATTTTTCTCGTCGTCGGAGCCGAGGAGTTCGGAGATGGAAGCGCCGAAGGAGGTGCCTTCCTTCCATTCTCTGTATTCCTCTTCCTCTTCATCGGAAGTTGCGCCGCGGCGGCCTGCCTTCTTCACCTTCACGGGGCGGTTCTCTTCGCGCTCGGGGCGAGGTTCATACTCGGGACGGGGCTGAAGGGCCTTGATGGAGAGGGTGATCTTGTGCTCTGCGGGGCTGAATGCGAGGATCTGTGCATCCACTTCTTCGCCGATCGTGAGGACGCTCGTGGGATTTTCCAGCCATTCGTGGGAGATCTGGGAGACGTGCACGAGGCCGTCGATGCCCTTTTCGATCTCGACGAATGCACCGAAGGGAACGATGCGGACGACTTTGCCGTGGACGACATCGCCCACCGCATACTTTTCGGCGGCGAGGTCCCAAGGCTGGGGCTGAAGCTGTTTGTAACCGATGGAGACCTTCTTGCTCGTCTCGTCGATCTTGAGGACCTGGAACTCGTAGTGCTTGCCGATCTCGAGCACGTCGGTGACCGACTTCACACCCGTCCAGCTGAGGTCGGAGATGTGTGCGAGGCAATCGAAGCCGTTGACGGAGACGAATGCGCCGAAGGAGGTCACGCGCTCCACTCTTCCCTCGACGATGTCGCCGACGTGGATGGAGGAGAAGAAGCTCTCTTCCTTGGCGGCACGGGCGGCTTCGCGCTCTGCACGCTCCGCTTCGAGGACAACGCGCTGGGAGGCGATGATCTCCTTCCTGCGTTCGGTGCGGATCTCGATGAGCTTCAAGCGCAGCGTCTTGCCCTTATACTTTTCGAGGTCTGCAACATAGCCCATGCGGATCTCGCGGCGGGGAACAAAGACGAGGTAGGTGCCGAGTTCGGCGGTGAGGCCGCCCTTGTTGACATCCGTGCAGACGACGGAGAATTCTTTGCCTGCCTTGATGTCCTCGAGCATCGCTTCCTCTTCCTTGAGCTTTTTCACAAGTTTCTGGGAAAGCTGTGTGGGACGGACGGCGGTGACCATGACTTCGATCTCTTCGCCGGCCTTTGCCTTTTCTTCATATACTTTGCGGTCGTACTCTTCGCAGTCGAGTTCGGCTTTGGGAATGCTGTTCTCGAGTTTTCCCGAGCCCGAGACAAAGATCCCTTCATCCGTCGCGGAGACGATGCGGACCTTGATGATCTGGCCCTTTCTGTACCGCTCTTCGCGGTCGATCTCGGCAAGGACCTTGTCCATCGCGGAGTTGGGCCTTGCGGGCTCCTTCGCCTCAGTCTCTTCGGCCACGGGCGCTGCCGCCTCGGCCTTGGGTGCCTCGACCTGCTGTTCGGGCGCGGCGACGACTTCTTCTTTGACCTCTTCGGCGACTGCCGTCTCCTCTGCCTCTACCTTGACCTCGTCCGCTTCAACGGGGACTTCGGTCTCCTGTACTTCCGCCTTGTTTTCAGCCATCTTGAAAAGAACCTCCCGGGTGACCCAATCGGGAGTACTCGCTCCCGCAATGACGCCTACCCTATCAAAAAAATTGATTTTTTCATATTCGAACGTATCTGCGTCGCGGATGAAGAAAACTTCCTTCCCCTCTGCCGATACGAGTTCGCCGAGACGTTTTGTGTTGCTGCTCTTTGCCCCGCCGATGACGATGACCGCATCGCATGTGCGCGCCAAGAGCTGTGCCTCACGTTGCCTACAAGTAGTAGTATAACAAATCGTCGGAAAAATCTCAACTGTTTTGAGGCCAACTTTTCGAAGATTTTCCCCGATTTTGCAAAATAATTTCTCCGAAAAGGTGGTTTGGGCCACCAAAGCGACCTCTTTTCCCCTCAAATCGGAGAGATCATCTTCCTCGGAGGCGACGACGCGCGCCTCTCCCCCCGCCCAGCCTACAAGCGATACGACCTCGGGATGGGAGGCGTCCCCGGCGATGACGACCGTCTTTTTCGCCGCGTGCATCTTTTGCACGATGCTTTGCGTCCTTGCGACGAAGGGACAGGTGCAGTCGACCACTTCGATGCCGCGCCTTTCGCACTCTTCGAAGACGGAGGGCGTTGCGCCGTGCGAGCGGATGAGAAGCCTTCCCCCCGCGGGGACCTCCCCGACACTTTCGACCGTCCTTATCCCACGCTCTTTGATTTTTTGAACGACGGCCTCATTGTGGATGAGTTCGCCGAGGACGAAGGTGTTTTCCGCGGGGACGGAGAGAGCGGTCTCGACGGCGCGCTTGACGCCGCTGCAAAATCCCGCGTGTTTGGAGAGGTAAACTTTCACTTCGTCCCCTTCTTGCGGCCTGCGCGGAAGTCATCGCGGAGCTTATACATATGCTCGCGGAGCTTTTCGTCGAGGGCGTCGTACTCCTCGGGCGTCACCTTGCGGTCGTAATATTCGGGGAACTCTACTTCCTCGCCGAACACGACGTGTGTGATACGGAAGGGCTTGGGCGGACGGGTGATGACGAATGGAATGATGGGCGCCTTCGTCTTGACGGAGAGCATCGCCGCTCCCCCCTGGAAGGGCAAAAATTCATCGCCGCCCGTGCGGTTGCGCGTCCCCTCGGGGAACATGCAGAGTTTATCTCCCGCCTTCAGAACGCGCACGGCCTCCATGAGGGCGCGGATGTCAGAGCCGTCTCTTGCGACGCCGATGGCCCCGATGCGCTTCCCCCACTTCCAGAGAATGGGTGCTTCCAAAATGGATTTTTTGCAGATGTAGTGGATGCCCTCCCAAGTCGTCCGGACGGGATAGAAAATATCGCGCATGTGGTAGTGGTTGCCCACGAAGATGCACGCGCCCTTCTTCATCTTCTTGTTCCCGTGGATGCGGTACGGGAAGACGAGCATGTGGAAAAATCCGAGAACGGCGTGCAGGAAACTTTCGAACCTGCAGATGTGGCGGCCGTTCTTTTTGACCGTGAAAAGGCGAGGCTTCTTGTTGGCGTCCAAGCGTTTTTGCTTGATCTTTGCCTTTCTTTCGGCCTTTTTCTCCGCCTTCGTCGGATGAATTTTTTCTTCGGGCACAGTGCCGTCTGCCATCAGATCTTCTCCTGCATCTTATTTTTGAGGAAGGAGACGACCTCCTCGATCGTCATATCCGAGGTATCGACGAGCGTTGCGTCCTCGGCGAGCTTCAGGGGGGCGATCTTTCTGCCCATGTCCTGTTCGTCACGGGCGACGATCTCCTCTTTGAGCTTTTCGAAATCCACCTCGATGCCCTTCTTTTTGAGCTCCTCGAACCGTCTTTTTGCACGCACTTCGGGGGTGGCGGTGAGGTAGAATTTGAAATCGGCGTCGGGAAGGACGAAGGTCCCGATGTCCCGTCCGTCGAGCACACAGCTCATTTTATGGGCGATCTGGCGCTGTTTTTCGGCCAAATGCATGCGGACGCTGGGATGTTTGGAGACGGAGGAGGCGGCCATGGAGACATGCGGAAGGCGGATCTTTTCGGAGACGTCCTCCCCGTCGAGGAGGGTGACCTGCATGCCGTCCTTGAATTCCACATCGATGGTGGAATCCCGCATGAGGTCTACGATCGCGGCCTCGTCCTCGACATCGACGCCCGCTTCGAGCACTTTCAGAGCACACGCCCGATACATTGCCCCCGTGTCGAGATGCAGAATGTTGTAGTCCTTGGCGAGAAGTTTCGCAACGGTGGATTTCCCGCTCCCCGCGGGGCCGTCGATGGCGACGTTGAAGATCTGCGTGAGGTCTTTGCGCAGAACTTTTGCACCGCGAAGATAGATGTGGCGGGGCATGATGTTCGTCTCCACGAAGATCATGACGCGGATGCAGAGCGGAAGGCCCCCCTCAATTTCCGGCTCCATCGCCGAAAAGAGGGAACAGCTCATATATCCCGCCTCACGCGCCGCCTTGGCGGGGTAATAGGAATGGATATCCGAAGTGCTCGAAAAGACGATGCTCACGATCTCATCTTTGATAAGATGGTTGCAGCTGACGATCTGTTCCAAGAGCTCCTCCACCGCCCGCTTGATCTCCTCGGGCGTATCTTCGGGGATCGTGGTTGCTCCGCGAATGACTACCATATGCCTCTCCCAAAATATTATCTCTTATGATTATAGCGCACAGGGCGCAAAATGTCAAAGTGTTGTGCGAAATTTGTGATATTGTTTTACGTGACAGCGGAATGCTATGTCACACATAGTACCGTGCAAAATGGGAAATATCATGCCCTTCCCGCCGCATATCCGGTGGCAAAAGCGATCTGGAGGTTGAACCCGCCCGTATATGCGTCGGCGTCGAGCACTTCCCCCGCAAAGAAGAGCCCCTTCACCTTCTTGCTCTCCATCGTCTTGGGGTCCACTTCGGCAAGCGTCACGCCGCCAGAAGTTATGACCGCCTCCGAAAACCCGCGAAGCACTTTTGGCTTTATCTCAAATCCCTTCAGGGCGGAAAGAAGACGCCGCCGCTCCTCCTTCGTGAGCGTGTTGGCACGCTTCTCCATGTCGATCTCCGCCTCTTTGAGGACGAGCGGGATGACGCCTGCGGGAAGTAGCCCGCGCATCACGCTCTTTATTTGCTCGTTGCGCCGATTCTCAAGGTCCTTTATAAGCCGTGCGTCTAATGTCTTTTCGTCGAGTGCGGGTTTGAAGTCGAGAAGAAGCGTTATCTCCTCCATGGGGATGCGGTTTATCTCGGCGGAGAGCGTCAAAACGAGCGGGCCAGAGATCCCGAAGTGCGTGAAGAGCAGTTCGCCGAGCTGAGAGAAGATGACCTTTCCCCCTCTTTTGGCGGTGAGGACGACGTTTTTAAGGCTCACGCCCTGCGCCGAAGATACCCCTTCCGCCTCCATGCCGACGAGCGACGGGACGGGCGTCTGGATGGTATGCCCTGCCTCTTCGGCAAAGCGATAGCCGTCCCCCGTCGAACCCGTGGAGGGATAGGAAAGTCCCCCCGTTGCAACGATGACCGCATCTGCGGGAAGATATTCATTTTGCATTACTATGCCACGCACAGTACCATCCAAAATGTCGATTTTCTCAGCTTCTGTGTTCAAACGGATGTCCACGCCCGCCGATCTGCATGCCTTTTCGAGCGTCTTTGTCACATCGCTCGCATGGTCGGATGCGGGGAAGACGCGTCCCCCGCGCTCCGTCTTGAGGGCGAGGCCGTGTTTTTCCATGAGGCGCATGAGATCTTCGGGGGAAAAACGGTAGATCGCCCCCGTCAAAAACTTTGCCCCGCGGACGATATTTTGCAAAAATTCGTCGGGCGGGCAGTCGTTCGTGAGGTTGCACCGCCCCTTCCCCGTGAGGTAGAGCTTCTTTCCGAGTTTTTCGTTTTTCTCGAGGAGGATGGTCTCATTGCCGCTGCTTGCCGAAGCGTATGCCGCCATGAGGCCCGCCGCTCCCCCGCCGATGATGACTTTGCGCATAAAGTTCCTTAAAACGAGGCGAGGGCATTGCACCCTCGCCTTGGATTATACGGGATACACTCCCCCTTTTGCGAGGTCGCTGTCCACGCCCTTGTCGCGTGCCTTTCTCCATTTGAAGAAGTTTTCGGCGACTTCGGGGAAGGAAGCGTAGGAGAGAACGTCCTCTTCCTGCGTGTAGAAGCCCTTCTCCACCACCTCTTGCTTGAGCTTTTCGTATTCGGGTTCGAGATCGTCCGCAGGACGATAGGTGATGCGTTTTTCGCCCTTTAAGACCTTCTCGGCGACCTCTTCGTTGATAGGCATGGGCACGCGGCCGTATTTGCCCGCAAAGAGATCGCGGGTCTCCTTCGTGACCATCTTATACCGTTCACCCATGACGACGTTCATCACCGCCTGCGTGCCGACGATCTGCGAGGAGGGCGTGACGAGAGGCGGATAGCCGCAATCCCGTCTGACATTGGGGACTTCCGCCAGAACTTCGGGAAGTTTATCCTCCTTGCCCGCCTTTTTGAGCTGGTTCATAAGGTTGGAGAGCATGCCGCCCGGCACCTGATAGATGAGCGTGTTGACGTCCACCTGCCTTACCTTCGGGTTCAGAGAGCCCTCTTTCTCGAGTTCGGCGGCGACTTTCTTGAAGTGTGCGGCGATGGGGATGAGCTTTTCGAGGTCGATGCCCGTGTCGTACTCTGTCCCCTTGAGCGTTGCGACGAGCGATTCCGTCGCGGGCTGGGATGTTCCGTTCGCAAGAGGCGAGAGCGCGGTATCGACGATGTCGACCCCCGCCTGTATGGCCATTAAATTGACCATATCGCCCGTGCCCGTCGTGTTGTGGGTGTGAAGGTGCAACTTTGTCTCGGGGCGGAGCGCCTTCTTTAAGGCCGTCACGAGCTCGAATGCGTCGAACGGAAGAAGAAGGTTGGCCATATCCTTGATGCAGATGTTATCCGCGCCCATGCTCTCGTATGTCTTTGCGAGGTTCACAAAATATTCGAGGCTGTAGGCGGGGCCCGTCGTGTAGGAGATGGCCGCCTCGCAGACGCCGCCGACGGGGGTGGCGTACTTCTTGATGGCCCTCATCGAGGCCTCGATGTTGCGCGGATCGTTCAAAGCGTCGAAGACGCGGATGACGCCGATGCCGTTTTCGAAGCACTTATCGACGAGTTTATCCACAAGGTCGTCGGCATAGTTGCGGTAGCCGAG